>NZ_JAWORD010000008.1:0-194718 GCF_033337665.1 Vibrio sp. Vb2960
ACTCAGAAGTGAAACGAAATAGCGCCGATGGTAGTGTGGGGCTTCCCCATGTGAGAGTAGGACATCGCCAGGCTTTAGTTTTATTTTCACTTTTTCGAAAAGTGAAGACAAAAGCGGACACTTGCTTATTAAAGCGAGTGATACCACTGCGGAGTGGTAGTTCAGTTGGTTAGAATACCGGCCTGTCACGCCGGGGGTCGCGGGTTCGAGTCCCGTCCACTCCGCCACTTATTTGAGCGTCGTCTCAATAAACACGAATTACAGGGGTGTAGCTCCAATTGGCAGAGCAGCGGATTCCAAATCCGCGTGTTGGGAGTTCGAATCTCTCCACCCCTGCCATACTCTAAAGCCTCAGCAGTAATGCTGGGGCTTTTTTGCATCTGAAGAAAAGAGAATCTGACTAGTTGGAGAGTTGTCGATTCCTCTGATACCAAAGTATCGGGGGATTGAAAGTTCATATCTCCGGGATATTGGTCCACTTCACCTATCCCCCATATTCATAAGCTCTGGCTTAGGTCAGGGTCTCTTTTATTCCTAACGTATAGTTTCGATGTCAGGTGTATGTTTATCCAACGAATATGGCATACCTTTGCTTCAGATAGTTTTATTTTCTAGTAATGTAATTACTAAATGTTGATGTATCGCTTTGCTCTTTCTGTTTTACCTTCGAATTTCATAACACTTTTTCTTCGTTATCGAGCACATCTGATTCACAATCTATTGAAAGGTCAGTGGTTACATTGGCTTGGATGATTACTGACTTGGTTCCTGTTATCATCATGCATTAATGCTAATAATTAGGAAGTAAGTTTATGCCACATTTTCGATTCCGTGCTGTAGAGCCACAAGCTGTTCAGGCATTATCAAAACCCCTTACGGATGAACTTCAGCCTCTAATGGACTGTCCGCGTGAGGATTTTACTTTTGAGTATATCTACACTACGTTTTTCAATGAGGGTGAGGTGAGTGCTGCATATCCTTTTGTCGAAGTGCTTTGGTTCGACCGTGGCCAGGAAGTGCAAGATGAAGTTGCCAAGCTTATTACGCAACAAGTGCGCGGTATCGCTGGTGCCGATATTGATGTTGCAGTTATCTTTTCCGCCTTATCTCCTAAAGCTTATTACGATAATGGCGAACACTACTAAAGGTTAAAGGCTATGAGGCTGAGTTTCATTGTAACTTTGGGTTTATGTTTCTCAGCTTCAGTATGTTCTACTCCTTGGGAGTCTGCGGTTAATCCTACCCGAAACTCTTCCTCCTCTATTGGTAGTTATGCTAACGGTTGTTTAGATGGTGCATTACCCTTGCCTCTCGATGGCGTTGGTTATCAAGTCTTACGTAGTAAAACGAAGCGCTACTATGGGCACCCTAAAACGATAGAGTTTATTGAAAATCTGGCGCTTAAAGCTCATCAAAATCTCAACACCACTCTGCTAATTGGTGATTTGTCTTTACCTAGAGGTGGAAGGTTCTCCTCTGGTCATTCTAGTCATCAAACCGGGTTAGATATCGATATCTGGCTAAGACTTGCTGACCAACCGCTTTCTTATAACGAATTACAACTTCCTAAACCCATGAGTGTGGTGGATTTAAAAGGTTATTCCATACTTAATCATCGCTGGGAAGAGCGGCACTTTAAGCTAATTCGGTACGCTTCAAAAAGTAAGGATGTTGCACGAATTTTTGTACATCCTGTTATTAAGGAGCAACTTTGCTTGCAAGAAAACGGCAAAGATCGTTCTTGGTTACGTAAAGTACGTCCATGGTGGGGGCATCATTACCACTTTCACGTCAGGTTATCTTGTCCTGATTCGAGCGACTATTGTGTTGGTCAAGCACCACCTCCAGTAGGTGATGGTTGCGGTGCTGAGCTTGCAAGTTGGGCCCCGAAAGCGAAGCCTATTGATACCCCTCCACGGGTAAAAACAACCTCTAAGCCCAAACGAAAAAAAGTCGTTCCACCTCAATGCTTGCCGCTTATCAATCCTAATTAGTGTTACTCTTCAGGTTTATCTGTACTTGGTGATCTCTTTTATGAAACTGGAGAAACATCATACTTTTGTCTACATTGAATAGTACCAATACAAAAACTAACCCAATCAGTTTTGGGGACATATTATAGAAATCTAAATTAAACAAAGAGTTGTAGTATGGGTAAGTTGTAACTTCTCTGTTTAGAAAAAGATCTTTCGTCACGATACTCTGGTTTCTTAGCAATATGTCTGTCAGTTGGCTAAAAAGCGATAACAACGCAGACAAGTGTGTAAGGCAGGGATATGCCCTTTTCCTGTTAGAAGAGTAAATCAAGGACAAAACCATGACTATGATTTGTGCAAAAGAATTTGCAGAGTGGTTAAGACACAGATTTAGCAGTGATACTAAAGGAGTCTCTTTGACTCGAGAGGATGTGAATCACCTGACTGGGCGTCAACGCCTTGATCCGGGTTTTGTTAATGATGTGCATTATGAGCTGATGCAATATGGGATGGCTTTCGTTACTGATACGAGCCGAGAAAACTTTTATTTAATACCTGTTTCTCAAGCGGAAAATTGGCGTGAGAGACTAGAGTATCATTTTGAAAAAGAGCTGTTCTGCAATATTATCCCTATTGAAAAATCAGGTTGAGAAAAGGTTCAACTTTGATGCCAAAGTTGAACCTAATTGCTCTTATGCTAACCCTTGAATAATCACGAATTTTTCAAGCAACTGCTCTTCAGTTTCGACATGGTTCGGATCAGTGATTATGCATTTTGTAATTGGACACACTGACTGACAGGTCGGCTTTTCGTAATGCCCCTTACACTCTGTACATAGCGCTGGATCAATTTCGAAAATGCTCTCTCCCATACTGATTGCCCCATTGGGGCATTCGGGATCACACATGTCGCAGTTAATGCATTTATCAGTAATGAGCAAGGCCATGGTTACTTACCAGTCGGATTACGGGTGTCCTGCCCTGAGTTTAGATTACGCATTAATAGGCCATATTCTAAATCTAGCTCTGCTGGTACTGGAATGAATACAAAGTGACCGTTTCCTTTCGCGTCTTCAATAGACTCTGACTTGCGGTTTTCCATTGCCTCTAGCGTGAAAACAATATTGCCTTTTGGCGTCATTAGTTCAAGGCTATCACCGACAAGAAACTTATTTTTTACTTCTACTTCAGCCATGTCACCACGACGTTTGCCTGTGAATTCACCAACAAACTGTTGAGCATCAGAGACTGAGTAACCGTAATCGTAGTTTTGGTAAGTATCGTGTGTATGACGGCGTAGGAAGCCTTCAGTGTAGCCACGGTGAGCTAGGCTTTCTAGTGTACCCATTAGGCTTTCATCGAATGGTCGACCTGCTACAGCATCATCAATTGCTTTACGATAAACTTGAGCGGTACGTGCGCAGTAGTAGAACGATTTAGTACGACCTTCAATTTTCAATGAGTGAACACCCATCTTAGTTAAGCGTTCAACGTGCTGAACCGCTCGTAGGTCTTTAGAGTTCATGATGTAAGTACCATGCTCATCTTCGTAAGCCGCCATTTTTTCTTCTGGACGGTGCGCTTCAGAAAGCAGAACGACTTCATCTGTTGGTTGGCCGCGACCAATTGTGGTTTCAGGGCGCTCGTCTTGTACTTCGACAGGCTGTGCTTCAGTCGGGTCGAATTTCTCTACGATATCACCAGCGTCGTTTTCTTTACCCTCTTCAACTTTGTATTCCCAGCGGCATGCGTTAGTGCAAGTGCCTTGGTTAGGGTCACGTTTGTTGATATAGCCAGAAAGTAGGCAACGACCTGAGTAAGCCATGCATAATGCACCGTGAACGAATACTTCAAGCTCAGTTTCAGGGCAATGCTCACGAATTTCTTCGATTTCTTCTAGAGATAGCTCGCGAGAAACGATCACACGTTCCACGCCATTCGCTGCCCAGAACTTAACGGTCGCCCAGTTTACAGCGTTCGCTTGTACAGAAAGGTGAATTGGCATTTCTGGGAAAGCTTCACGAACCATCATAATTAGGCCTGGATCTGACATGATCAATGCGTCAGGACCCATCTCTACGATTGGCTTAAGATCACGGATGAACGTTTTTAGCTTCGAGTTGTGTGGTTGAATGTTACATACCACATAAAGCTTTTTGCCTAGGGCGTGGGCTTCATCGATACCGATTTTTAGGTTCTCGTGGTTAAACTCGTTGTTACGTACGCGAAGGCTGTAGCGAGGTTGGCCAGCGTAAACTGCATCTGCCCCGTAGGCGAATGCGTAACGCATGTTTTTCAGGCTGCCCGCTGGAGATAGTAGCTCAGGCACGAATGCTTTCTCAGTTGTCATTGCTCAATTCTCTTTTATCTGATCACAAGTCAGGCCAATTCCACCTAATGGAAATGGGGCGCAAATTTTACGTCAAAATGTGAACTGTGACTAGGGTAATTGTGCTTCAGATAGAAAAACGCCCTCAAAAAAAGTGAGGGCGTTATGGTTAACCTTTATACAATATTATGCGTTAGGATTCGGTAAGCCGCCTAGCGCATCGTATAGGTTGGGAAGGAAAGCACTGAACTCTCCACACATTAGAGAGAAGTCTGCATCAAATCGAGCTGCTTGATCTTCACGTGGAATATCATCGTTTTGATCTTTCAATTCATCAGAGAATTTTAGACGTTTGATGCCTGCATCTTCCGTCATAATGAACTCAATACGATCTTGCCAATTAAGCGCAAGTTTCGTCACGACCTTATCCGCAGCGATGTGGTTGCGGATTTCATCAGTGGTTAGCTCTTGCTTCTTACAGCGAATCACACCACCTTCTTCAAGTACGGATTTTAGCTCAGCTTCGTCCATCATGCTGATACCTTGAGGTGTGTCACCGCTTTTCACCCACTCGGTTAGCGTAGTTTCAATCGCCACCTCTGGAATAGCAGGAACAACAGGTAGACTACCCATGGTTTTACGAAGCAATGCTAATACATCTTCTGCTTTTTTATAGCTGCTTGCATCAACAAGGATAAAACCTTCTTTTGGCATGATGAGCACGTGAGAGTGGCTGCTGCGGCTGAATGCGCGCGGCAGTAAATCCATTACGATGTCATCTTTCAGGTTGTCTTTCTCTTTCTTCTTCAGAGGACGACCTTCTTGCGCTTCCATTGCTTCTACTTTTGCATTCAATGATTCTTTGATCACAGAGGCAGGTAGCATTTTCTCTTCTTTCTTGGCGCAAATCAGAATGCGGTTTTCTGACACGTGAGTCATCATATCGCCATGTCTACCCATTGCACTGACCCAGCCAAATTTCTGTTTGTCTTGACTGCCACACGGGGTGAATCGGAATTCAGACAGCTGAGTTTCTAGTTGTTCGGCGTTAAAAGTAACCTCGCGGTTAACGCGGTATACCAGACAGTTTTTAAACCACATAAATCTTCTCTAGGCTTGATGACAAGGGACTAATCATAGGGAATTTTTGTGCTGATGTCTTAATAGAAATGAAAAATATCCGAATGAACCTCAAAAGAAAGTTATATGAAAATTTGTTTTCAAAGGTCACAAAAGTGTCATAATTGGTAGTGATAATGCTTATGCATAGAGAGGCGCTTTGTCTCTTAAATTCATTAGCTCAACGAACATAAGGTTACTCAATTATGTCTAGAAGGATTCTGGTTGTTGAAGACGAAGCTCCTATTCGCGAAATGCTGTGCTTCGTACTTGAGCAGAAAGGTTACCAAGCGGTAGAAGCGGAAGATTACGATACTGCAGTAACCAAACTGGCTGAACCCTTCCCTGATTTAGTTTTACTGGATTGGATGTTACCAGGCGGTAGTGGCATTAACTTCATCAAACATATGAAGCGAGAGGAATTAACGCGCAACATTCCAGTTGTGATGCTTACCGCTCGTGGTGAAGAAGAAGATAAAGTGCGCGGTTTAGAAGTCGGTGCGGATGACTACATTACCAAGCCATTCTCTCCTAAAGAGTTGGTTGCACGCTTAAAAGCGGTGATTCGTCGCGTAACCCCTACTGCACTAGAAGATGTAATTGATGTACAGGGATTAAAGCTTGACCCTGTATCGCACCGTGTTACGGCTAATGATGCGCCATTAGACATGGGCCCAACAGAATTTAAGATGCTTCATTTTTTCATGACGCATCAAGAACGCGTATACAGCCGTGAGCAGCTATTAAACAATGTTTGGGGCACCAACGTGTATGTCGAAGACCGTACAGTCGATGTCCATATTCGCCGTCTGCGTAAAGCGTTGGAAGCTGCAGGGCATGATAAGCTGATCCAAACTGTTCGTGGTGCTGGATACCGCTTCTCGACGAAGGCATAAATTAACACGCAGCTTATCGGTACCATTTCTGGAGTTATGAGTGGTTGAAAGATTAACGTGGAAAAAGCTGGCCTGGGAGCTGGCTTTTTTTTACACCCCATGGGTGATAGTAGGTTGGATATTCGGTTATATGCCGTGGTTGCTTTTGGCTGCTACGGCATTGCAGCTTGTGTGGCATTTGCATAACCAAGTACGTTTATCTTCTTGGTTATGGGATGAAAAACGCCTCACGCCACCATCTGGTAGTGGTAACTGGGAATCTTTGTTCAATGGGTTGTATCGCTTACAACAGCGCCAACGCCGCAAACGAAAAGAGCTTACTAATCTTATTCGTCGATTCAGAAATGGTGCAGAATCGCTACCCGATGCGGTAGTGGTATTCCGTGCTGAAGGCAATATTGTTTGGTGCAACAAGCTGGCTCAGCACTTACTGGGCTTCCATTGGCCAGAAGATTCAGGTCAACCTATCTCGAATCTCATTCGTACACCTGATTTTATCAAGTACCTCAACAAGAAAGACTTTTCTGAGCCATTAGAAATGCGTTCACCACTCAACGTCGAACGCATGCTGGAATTACGTATCGTACCGTATACCGAGGGTGAGCACTTGATGGTAGTGCGTGATGTGAGCCAGTTAAAACAACTTGAGGGAATGCGTCGCAACTTCTTCGCCAACGTATCTCATGAACTACGTACACCAATGACGGTGCTACAAGGTTATCTTGAGATGACAGAAGACCCTGATATGGTCGTAGGTCCAATGTGGAGCAAAGCTCATGGTGTCATGACGGAGCAGCTCAACCGCATGAACAGTTTGGTGAACCAACTACTGACACTATCTAAAATTGAAGCGGCACCTATGCATGAGCTTGAGGAAGTCGTGAATGTGCCCGCGATGCTTGAAGTGTTAGAAAAAGAGGCGGTTAGCCTTAGTGGGGACAACCAACATAAATTGAAATTTGATGTTGATGCTAGCCTACGCGTGCTGGGCGATGATGACCAGTTACGTAGTGCTATCTCTAACCTCGTTTATAATGCCGTCAAATACACACCGCCTGGTGCGAACATTAATGTTCGTTGGTTCCAGACCTCTCAAGGCGCATGCTTAGAGGTGGAAGATAGTGGTGATGGTATTGAACCTCAGCACCTCCATCGACTTACTGAGCGTTTTTATCGAGTGGATAAAGCAAGATCACGTGATACTGGTGGAAGTGGTTTAGGGCTAGCCATTGTAAAACACGCGCTGAGTCACCATGACTCTCATTTAGAAATTCACAGTGAAGTAGGTGTGGGCAGTAAGTTTTCTTTCGTATTGCCTGAGCGTTTGGTGGTGAAATAATGGCTTTACGATTGGCAAAAACATTCAGTTTATTCGCGCTTGTTTGTTCTTTTATTGCTGCCGCTCAAGATAAACCATTGCCGACTTATCATAAAACGACGGGGATTGTCGGGAACTTGCTCTCTGTTGGCTCCGATACACTTGCGGGTATGACAACGCTTTGGGTTGAAGAGTTTAAATCCATTTACCCGAATATTAATGCGCAAGTCCAAGCGTCTGGCTCTTCTACTGCCCCTCCAGCATTGACCGAACAAACAGCTCAGTTTGGTCCCATGAGTCGCCCTATGCGTTTAAGAGAGATAGAAGCGTTTGAACGTGAACATGGCTACAAGCCAACGGCGCTCAGGGTCGCCATCGATGCAATCGGTATTTTTGTTCATCAAGATAATCCAATTCAAGGGCTTAACTTTAGTCAGTTAGATGCTTTGTTTTCTGCCACGCTACGCTGTGGTGAAAGTCAATTTGTCACAAACTGGCAGCAACTCGGTCTTGAATCACAGTGGGCAAAGCGAAACGTCCAGTTGTTTGGTCGTAACTCCGTTTCTGGAACTTACGGTTACTTCAAAAGCAATGCCTTGTGTGGCGGCGATTTCAAGACCCGAGTTAACGAGCAGCCAGGCTCCGCGTCAGTTGTGCAAGCTGTAGCGTCAACCATCAGTGGAATTGGTTATTCCGGTGTCGGTTATCGAGTGGCAGGCGTGCGCTTAGTCCCTGTGGCTAAAATGGGAAATGACTACGTGACTCCAACGCGAGAACATATTGTTAGTGGTAAGTACCCACTATCACGTTACTTATATGTTTACGTGAATAAGCACCCTGATTACCCATTAACACCAATTGAAGCTGAATTTATTCGCTTTATCTTTTCTGTTCAGGGACAAGCGTTGGTTGAGAAAGATGGTTATGTGCCCATTACGGCAGACTTTGCAGAAGAAGAGTTAAAAAAAGTCGGCCTGTAAGCCGACTTTTTATTTAGGTATGAAGAGTACGAAATCAGAAAGTGAGTGTCCACTTCGCGCTGTCCCAACGTTCTTGTTCTTCCTGTAAATCCGCGTGAAGTAATTTATTGTTTTCTAGCCATGCTTCATCTGTGCAGGTGAGAATCCATTCGTCATTTTTGATAGATAAGGTGATATCAGGCAATGGATCTTCATTACGCTGCCCATTTAATACGATAGAAAGTCGTAATATTTTGATGAGGCTTATAACGTCACTCTGTTTATAGAGGTTGAAATCTGGTAGTTCTTGCAATTTGAGCGCTTTACGCTGGAAGCGAGCCAATGTTGCAAGCACTAATTGCTGCTCACGGTTGAAGCCTTGTAGGGTGGAGTGCAACAGAATATAAAAAGAGTGGCGATGGAAACTACGCAAGTTAATACTTAATCCGACTTCATGAAGCAACGCTGCCCACTCTAGTAAGTCAAATAACTCACTCTTTTTCTTAATGCCTAGTTCAGAGCGTACCTGACATAACATCTCACGTGCATGACCCTTCACACGAGCGGCATGCTCTAAGTCGACTCGGTGCTTGTTGGCTAAATTTTCTGTGGTGCGCATGCGAATATCGGAGCGTGCGAAACGTTCTTCCATTTCGTACAACAGGCCTTCGCGTAGAGCACCATCGGAGAAAAACATTTGCTCAATGCGAAGCGCTTTGAAAATCGCGGACAAAATCGCTACGCCTGCTGCGAATACGGGTTTACGTTCTTCTGTTAGACCCGTCAGCTCAATATCTTCAATTGAATCAAATTTACACAGAGTTTCGATAAGTGTATCCAGTCGACTCGCTGTGATCAGGCCATCTTCAAAACCTAATCCTACTAGCACTTCTTGAATCGCTTTGATGGTTCCTGATGAGCCGAGAGCAATATCCCAGCCCTTTTTACGATATGTTGAAGCAATGGACTCGAGTTTTTGTTCGGCCGCTAACATCGCCTTACTGAAGTTTTTGCCTGATAGTTTGCCGTTTTTAAAGTACTGTTCTGTAAAACTGACGCATCCCATCTGTTTACTGTTGAGAAGCTCAGGCTCAAATTCTTGTCCAATAATCATCTCGGTACTGCCGCCTCCGATATCGATGACTAGTTTGGAGTTGGATTCTACTTGAGTGTGCGCGACGCCTAAGTAAATCAGGCGGGCTTCTTCTTCTCCGGGGATAATTTCTATTGGGAAAGGCATCACTTCTTTCGCACGCTCGATGAAAAGGTGGGCATTTTTAGCGCGTCTTAGTGTGTGTGTGGCGGCGATACGTACATTTGACTCATCAAGCCCTTGCAGCCTCTCAGCGAACATGGCTAAGCATTCTAGCGCACGCTCCATTGCGGCGTGACTTAAGTTCAATTCACTGTCGAGTCCTGATGCTAAGCGAACACGTTGTTTATGACGACTAACCAGTTGTAGGTCACTGCCGACAACTTTGGCCACCACCATATGGAAACTGTTTGAGCCGAGGTCTATCGCGGCAATGTAGCGAGTATCTTGTTCAAGTATTTGAGGCATCTGAATTTTGTTTTCTAGTTTGCTTTTCTATATTTTTAAGATAGTCATAGATAGCGATTTGAGAGCGAACTTTTTTGCGATTACCTCGTGGTACGTAAGCGTTACTCATTTCTTTATCTATTAAACGAGCCTTTACTGTATCGGTAAAATGGATATTCGTTATATCAATAATTCTCTGTTTCAAACGTGGATCACGGACTGGTACTGCTACCTCGATACGGTGATCAATATTTCTTGTCATCCAGTCTGCGGAGGAGATATAAACTTGCGGATCGCCATCATTGTGGGTGATCACCACGCGAGGGTGCTCAAGAAAGCGGTCAACAATACTGATGATGCGAATATTGTCGCTGATCCCCTCAATGCCCGGTACTAATGAGCACATGCCTCGAATGATCATGTTTATTTTTACACCGGAAGTACTTGCTCCATAAAGCTTATTGACGATGCCTTTATCGACTAGGTTATTGACCTTGATCGTAAGAGCGGCTTTTTTCCCTAGCTTGGCATTCGCAATTTCATTATCGATTAAGCGGTAGATTTGGGTTCGAGAATTACGAGGAGATACCATAAGGTGATTGAACTTCACTGGTCGGTATGGATTCTCAATGTAACCGAAGACATTACGGACTTCATTAGTGATTTCTTGATCTGCCGTAAGCAGGGAGAAGTCGGTATAAATTCGTGCCGTCTTCTCATGGAAGTTGCCTGTGCCGATGTGTGCGTAGCGAATAATTTCTTCACCTTCGCGGCGGCTAATCATCAGTAGCTTTGAGTGAATCTTAAGACCAGGCGCACCAAAGATGACGTGCACACCCGCTTCGGTTAATACTTTTGACCATTCGATATTGGCTTCTTCATCAAAGCGAGCTTGCAGTTCGACGACCACAGTGACATTTTTGCCGTTGTGCACCGCATCAATTAAAGAGTTCATCAAGCGAGAATCTTTCGCGACGCGATAAATGTTAATCTTGATACTAAGTACTTTGGGATCGAAGGAGGCTTGGCGCACTAACTCACTAATGTGGTCAAAAGTGTGGTAGGGATAATAGAGCAGAATATCTTTCGCTTTAATCGCGTCAAAGCTATTGGCATAACCTTCGAAATCGGCACATTTCATTGGCGGGAGAGGTTTATTTTCAAGATATTCTCGTCCAACATTTGGAAAGCCGATGAAGTCTTTAAAGTTGTGATAGCGTCCGCCGGGGATAAGGTTATCGTAGTTAGAGATATTAAGTTTGTTACACAGAAACTCTAACATTTGAGGCGGCATATCGCGTTCGTAGACGAAGCGAACGGGCTTTGCTGTCAGTCGCTGATTGACACCCTCTGACATTTGTTCAAGCAAGCTGTACTCGATTTCGTTGCGTAAATCGTATTCAGCGTCACGCGTCATTTTCATCGCATAGCCGCTAAGCTCATCATAATCAAAAAAGCCTTTGAACAGCTCGTCCAAACAGTGGCGGATAATATTATCAAGTAAGATGATGGTTTTTCGACGCTTTCCTTTCTGTTCTGGTACCATCACAAAGCGGGGAAGGTGATCGGTCGGAATTTCGATCAGAGCGTACTGGTAATGTTCTTCTTTACGCAGTTCTACGGCGATGTAAGCGTACTCGTCTTTGAGAAATTGCAGAACATCGATCTCGTCTTTCATTAGGAGGGGAGTGATATGCGGCATTACCTCTCTACGGAAGTATTTTGCGATCCACTTTTGTTGCGATTCATCCAGTTGTTGTTCGTTGACCAAGAAAATGCGACGTCGCGCCATTTCTCGAATCAACTCGCTGTAAAGCTCATCAAATTGTTCGTTAAGCTTTAGTGCTTTCGACTGCATTTTGGTTAACAGTCGTTTAGGGCTATCACTGCCACCGCGCTCTTGGCTGATTAGGATTCTGCGCTTCACGTCCGCAAAGCGTACTTTGTAAAATTCATCTAAATTGTTGGAAAAGATCCCAAGAAAGCGAATACGTTCGATCAAAGGGACGGTTTTATCGGCAGCTTCTTGTAATACTCGTTCGTTGAAAGACAACCAACTCAGTTCTTTTTCTATATATAGTTTTTCTGCGCTCATAACCTTACCTAGCCAAAAGTGAAGTATTACGTACTCATCTTGGAAAAATGGATGAGTGAGAACATTATGAGATTTTCATTACAGATTTATTTCATACCACGCATTGCATAAGAGTTGTATTCTTTTCAGGTGTTTAATGTGATCTGTAATATAATTGTCATCTTAACGACATATTCTAGTACTAAGTCAAAAAAGGTAGAGATTTAAATGGCACAAGCCGAGTTTTCATTGCAGGAAAAAGATAAGAAACGACTGATAAAAGATCGTTTAGTTCGACTTGCAGTGACATCCGGTGGTGTCGGCGTACTCGCGGCGCTTATTTTGATCTTTGTCTACCTCGCCATGGTGATCATTCCGCTTTTTTCTGATGCGGAGATCAAAACCAACCAAGCCATTCGAGCCACTCATATTGAAACACCACTTGCGATTTCAGTGGATGATTACGCTCAGCTCGCGTTCGTTCTAACCCAAAGTGGTGAGATTCAATATTTGTCGATGGACGATCCTACGAAACCTGCGGTGTATACACAGCAAATCGCCCAGAAACCCGTCGCTTTCTCTCAATCTGCTCCTGGGCTAGGTTGGTATGGATTTGTTGATGGGCAGGGTAAAGCGAACCTTTTCAAGCCAGAATTTAATGCCACATTGAGAGAAAATACACGTCCTCCGGAAGTGATTGAGCTAGACACCAGCATGGATCTGACACTAAGTACGCCTCAAGATCCTGTGACTCAGTTTGTATTTGCAGCTTCGACGCCCTTACCAACGGTTGTTTGGCAGACGCAAAGCGGTGAAGTGAAAGCTCGCTGGCAAGTGGCTTCGTCTTTGGGTACGTCTCCTACAACGATCGATTTTACGTTCTCTTCAGGCTTTAATACGCCTCAGCAAATGTTGTTGACACCTGACGGTGAAACGCTTTATTTGCGCGATGGCTCTGAGTTGATCGTGTTAAAGAAAACCGCACGTAAATTTGCTGTGCGAGAGGTGGTCGATCTCACTCAAGGTGATAAGAAGCATTCCGTTCGTACGATAGACTTATTGGCTGGTGCTTACTCGCTTTTGGTGACGCACAACGATGGTCGGGTGTCGCAATGGTTTGATACGCTGCAAGAAGAAAAACGCACGTTAACGCATATTCGTGATTTTAAATTGGCATCAGAGCTTAAGTATTTGTTGCCGGATTCTCATCGAAAAGGATTTTATAGCTTTTACACCAACGGCACGTTGCAAAGCCATTATACAACCAGTGAAAAACTGGTGTTGTTTAAGCGTGCGTACAATCAAGCGCCCGCAATCGCAGCAACGTCTAACAATGAACGCTACTTAATCACTTGGCAAAATAATGCGTTAAATGTTGCGGAAGTGGACAATGCCTATCCGGAAATTTCATTGTCTTCATTATGGCAAGAAGTGTGGTACGAAGGGTATCCTGAGCCTGAATTTGTGTGGCAATCGTCTTCGGCGAGCGATAACTTTGAGGCTAAGTTCAGCCTAGTACCTATTGCGTTTGGAACGATAAAAGCGGCGATGTTTGCGATGCTGTTTTCAGTACCGCTCGCAGTGCTAGGTGCTATTTATACGGCTTACTTTATGTCGCCACGCATGCGTCGTGTCGTAAAACCGTCGATTGAGCTAATGGAAGCACTGCCGACGGTGATCATTGGTTTCCTCGCGGGATTGTGGTTCGCGCCTATTGTCGAAGATCACCTGATTACGATCGTCGTTATGCTGTTTGTTTTGCCCTTGAGCACCATGATTATGGGCGGGCTATGGGCATTAATACCGCAACCTTTGCGGAATCGTCTGCCTAATGGTTGGCATGCTTTAGTGCTCATGCCTGTCATATTGGTACTGATTGGGCTTGGAGTGTGGATTTCGCCTACGATTGAGCAGACGTTCTTTGGTGGCGATATGCGCTTATTCTTAACCGAGCATGGTATTGGTTACGATCAACGCAATGCATTGGTGGTGGGGCTAGCGATGGGGTTTGCTGTTATCCCGACGATTTTTACCATTGCCGAAGATGCTATTTTCTCTGTACCGAAGCATTTATCGGATGGCTCTTTGGCATTAGGGGCCACGCCTTGGCAAACTTTAATCTATGTTGTCTTGCTTACTGCAAGCCCAGGTATTTTTTCTGCCATTATGATGGGCCTGGGACGCGCTGTTGGCGAAACCATGATTGTGTTAATGGCAACGGGCAATACGCCATTAATGGATTGGAATATTTTGGAAGGATTGCGCAGCCTGTCGGCGACCATCGCCGTTGAGTTGCCAGAGTCGGAAGTTGGAAGTTCGCATTATCGCCTGCTGTTCCTAGCTGCATTGATTTTGTTTGTGTTTACGTTTGCAGTAAACGCGCTTGCGGAGTGGGTTCGTCAGAGACTGAGAGATAAGTACCGTGCGTTGTAATAATGGTTTGAATAAAGAGCGAGTAATAACGTGTTAAATTGGATTCGTTCTGGCGCACCGTGGATATGGCTAACAGGCGGTGCAGTCAGCATCAGTTTGTTGTCGGTATTAGGGTTGTTACTCCTTATCGGCTGGAAAGGCCTGACTTACTTTTGGCCAGCGCCCTTGTATCAGTGGAATGTTGCAGCGCTGACTCCTGTACAAGGCGAAGTGCTACATGAAAATACTATTCTGATTGGTCAAGTGTATGAGCGCAGCTTTGTACCGAAGAGTTATTTGCCTGAAAGCGCAGCACAACAGTTAGAAGACGATGAAGATTTTGCCACTCGACTCAGTATCAAAATCGCTAACCGAGAGTTGTATCCCGCCGATTTTATCTCCGTATTGCAAATGCAGTTGGATGAGCCCACGACGCCAAAAGAGTGGGCGGTGATAGAGCGCAGTAGCGGTGGTTATTTCTTTGGTAAGCTGGTGGCGTTTCAAGATGGCGATAATATATACACCAGTGATATTCAATCGATACTAAATAAAAAGCTTGATGATGCAGAAACTCTGCGCCATGAGATTGATTCTTTGGTGGTCGATCAGCTTAAAGAGCTTGGTTGGAAGCTAGAGCAGTTACGATTAGAAAAGCGCAAGCATGAATTGAATGACACGCTGACAGAAAGCTTCTTAAAGGAAAATCAGACGAAAAAAGAGCAGATAGAAAAAGCGCTTGCGACGTTAGATTTGCAACTTGATGGTTTACGACTTCAGCTCTCTGACTATGCCTTGATTGCCGAGGATATGACGGGGTCACAAGTATCGATTCCGCTCGAAGATATTTTGGACTACTGGTATCCAAACCAAATGTCACTGCCTGATAAAGTCATGCATTGGGGAAAACAGGTTTGGAAGTTTTTATCTGAAGATCCAAGAGAGTCTAACTCCGAAGGAGGCGTGTTCCCTGCGATATTTGGTACGGTTTTCTTAGTACTCATCATGTCGATCATTGTGATGCCACTCGGGGTGATCGCCGCTATCTATCTACATGAATATGCTAAGAATAACGCTCTAACCAGAGTTATTCGTATTGCGGTTATAAACCTAGCGGGTGTTCCATCGATTGTTTATGGCGTGTTTGGTTTAGGTTTCTTCGTTTATACGATTGGTGCCTCTATCGACAACGTATTCTATGCGGAGAAGCTACCGGCACCAACCTTTGGTACGCCGGGTTTGTTATGGTCAGCACTAACTCTTGCTGTGCTGACGCTTCCAGTTGTGATTGTGACGACAGAAGAAGGTTTAACTCGAATTCCGAGCTCCGTGCGACATGGCTCTCTGGCACTTGGTGCAACTCAGTTCGAAACGCTATGGCGCGTGGTTTTGCCTATGGCGACGCCAGCTATTATCACAGGTTTGATCCTTGCGATTGCGCGTGCAGCTGGCGAAGTAGCGCCACTGATGCTGGTGGGAGTCGTGAAATTGGCATCCAGTTTACCGGTTGACGGACAATTCCCTTATGTGCATTTGGATAGAAAGTTCATGCATTTAGGTTTTCACATTTACGATGTTGGCTTTCAAACCTCCAACATCGAAGCGGCGCGACCATTAGTTTATGCTACCTCTTTCTTACTCGTGACAGTGATTGTCGGACTAAACTTAACAGCAATCAGTATTCGCAATAATTTACGAGAAAAATACAGAACGTTAGGACAAGATTAAGTATGTTTAATTTTGATAGTACATTAGGTTATGAGCCACCATTGGACGTTCATAATTTAACGGATGAACAAACAGCAATCTCAATCGAGAACCTTAATCTGTTCTATGGTCAAACTCAGGCGCTGCATGATATTTCGATGCGAATTCCCAAAGGGCGAGTCACCGCTTTTATCGGTCCTTCAGGGTGTGGAAAGTCGACGTTATTACGTTGCATCAATCGTATGAACGACTTAGTGGAAGGGTGTCGAGTCACAGGTAAAGTGCGTCTCCATGGCAAGAATGTTTATCATCCTAATGTCGATGTTGCGACACTTCGACGCCGAGTGGGAATGGTGTTTCAAAGACCCAATCCATTTCCTAAGTCTATTTATGAAAACGTAGTTTATGGCTTACGCTTACAAGGTGTAAAAAACAGCCGCAGTTTAGATGACGCAGTGGAGCGATCCTTGCGCTCGGCGGCGTTGTGGGATGAGGTAAAAGACCGCTTGCATGAGAACGCATTTGGCTTATCTGGTGGTCAGCAACAGCGCTTGGTCATTGCGCGCGCGGTGGCGATTGAGCCGGAAGTCCTGTTATTGGACGAGCCAACATCAGCGTTGGATCCAATCTCAACTTTAACTATTGAAGAGCTTATCAATGAGCTGAAGACTCAATATACTGTGGTTATCGTTACCCATAACATGCAACAAGCGGCGAGAGTGAGCGATCATACTGCATTCATTCATATGGGTAAGTTAATTGAATACTCTGACGCGGACTCGATCTTCACTTCGCCAATGAAGAAACAGACCGAAGATTACATTACGGGTCGCTACGGTTAAGTCGCGACTCTATACGGAATAAGGAACATCATGCACTTTGGACGTCATATTTCAGGACAATTTAACGTAGAGCTAGAATCGATTCGTACTCATGTATTAACCATGGGAGGCTTGGTAGAGCAGCAGCTTTCGTATGCTATTCAAGCCTTGCATAAAGAAGACATCGAACTGGCGCGTAAGGTTGTGCGTGACGATCATAAAGTGAATGCGATGGAAGTCTCGATCGATGACGCCTGTACACGCATTATTGCTAAGCGTCAGCCAACGGCAAAAGACTTGCGCTTAATTATGGCTATCATCAAAACGATCACGGATTTAGAACGCATCGGTGATGTGGCGACACGCATTGCTTACGTTGCCATTGAAAGCCCATCATCAAAAGAACGACAATTCCAAGTGTCGTTAGAGCCTCTCTGCCGTCAGGCAATTAATATGCTGCATCAGGTTTTAGATGCGTTTGCCCGCATGGATGTAGAAGCGGCAGCAGAGGTGCATAAACAAGATGACAAACTAGACGCCGAGTATGAAGCGGTGATTCGTCAGTTGATGACTTACATGATGGAAGATCCAAAAAATATCCCTAATATTCTGCAAGTGATGTGGTCGGCACGCGCGATTGAACGCGTGGGGGACCGCTGCCAGAACATCTGTGAATACATTATTTACTTCGTGAAAGGGAAAGATGTACGCCATCTAGGTGATCAAAGTATTGATGACGTACTGAAGTAACTGACTTCAATAAATAGACCAGCTTTTAGGCTGGTCTATTTATTAGAGAGAAGGAAAGCACGTCAATATTTATCAGGAACGAAGGTCTGATCATCAATGGGCGCTCTGACGTAACCTTCTTTATTGAGTTCAGGTAATTCGATGGGTGAGTACTCAAGTGCTTTGTAATCAATCTGGCTTAGTAAATGACTGATACAGTTCAAGCGCGCTTTCTTTTTGTCATCTGAAGGGACGACCCACCAAGGGCAGCTTTTCGTGTCTGTATAGGCAAACATCTTATCTTTTGCTTCCGAATACTCCGCCCAGCGATGACGTGACTCCAAATCCATTGGGCTGAATTTCCAACGTTTGATCGGCGTATTAATTCGACCTAGAAAACGTTTTTCCTGCTCTTCGTCTGAAACCGAAAACCAATACTTAATCAGAATAATCCCAGAGCGTTGCAACATTCTCTCGAATTCAGGGCAAGAGCGTAAAAACTCCTCGTATTCGTCTGGAGTACAGAACCCCATGACTTTTTCGACACCTGCTCGGTTATACCAACTTCGGTCAAATAAAACGATTTCACCAGCAGATGGTAAATGAGCGACGTAACGTTGGAAGTACCATTGCGTTTTTTCTTTTTCTGTCGGTGCAGGCAGAGCCACTACGCGACAAACACGCGGGTTTAGCTTTTCTGTAATTCGCTTTATCACTCCGCCTTTGCCCGCAGCATCACGGCCTTCAAACAGAACCACCACTTTTAACCCTTTGTGTTTGACCCACTCTTGAAGTTTTACGAGCTCAACTTGAAGGTTTTTGAGCTCCTTTTCGTATTCCTTTTTCTTCAATTTAGACATACACCTTTCCTCACTCCTTGATAAACAATATGTTAGCACTCAAAAGCTATGCGCGTGAGGTTACGGTGGTCTATTTGAGAGCTGCTACGACATCGGTTATGGCTTGTGTACTTGTGATGGGGATTAAAAAATCATCGACATCGGATGCGCCCATTTTGCTTTGTTCAGCAACAAAGGTCATTTGGCTAGGGCGTGTGGTTTTGCCTGACAGATGGATTTCAGGAACTTGAGTGTCTTCTACTAACGCACGTACGTTACTCGCATTAACGCCAGCCCCCGCCATGATTGCTATGCGTCCTTGGGCTTGCTTAACCAAAGCTCTAAGCACATCGATCCCTTGTGGTGCTGAAGGCGCAAGACCGGAGGTTAAAATACGTTCACAACCTAAGCTGATCACTTCTTCCAAAGTTTTTTCAGCGTCACGACACTGGTCAAAGGCACGATGGAAGGTCACGCCTAAGCCAAGCGCTTGAGCAAATTCACACAGCGCAGCCGCGTAAGGCATATGAATATCACCGTCTTGAGTGAGCACGCCGAACACGACACCGCTCAAGCCTGATTGGTGAGCCGCTTCAATATCCCAACGCATCATTTCGATCTCTTCTTCATTGTAGAAGAAGTCACCTTGGCGTGGGCGGGTCATGGCATAAACTGGAACACTCGAAAGCTTAGCCGCTTGCTGCATAAAGCCATAACTGGGTGTTAGTCCGCCTAAAGCCAAAGAGGAGCAAAGTTCAATCCGAGTGGCGCCGCCAGCAATGGCGTAGTGCAGAGATTCAATATTATCAATACAGACTTCTAGGTGAGTAACCACGTTCATTCATCCTGCTAACGTTACAAATAGGTGTTGTGGCTAAGATATTAACAGGGCAAGTAAGCAGAATCTGTATGGAGGGGATGATAAATAGAGGTAAAGTTTACGCTGAAGCGTTACCTCATTTTTGCGGTTTATCTGAAGGAAAAAGAAAGCCCAGAGCTGAGGCTCTGGGCTTTGATAGGACTTTACTTAGACTGATTGGCGTTTGCGGTTTTCCGCATTAGCTTATTGCTTTATATACATCCAACCATCACACCCGTTGAGCTAGGGTGAAGGTCTATTATTTTTTGCCTAGGTCAGCTGCGTGCTCAGATAGGAACGCTGCAACACCTTTTGGAGATGCGTCCATACCTGCTTTACCTTCTTCCCATTGTGCAGGACATACTTCGCCGTGCTTCTGGTGGAAGTTAAGAGCGTCAACCATGCGTAGCATTTCGTCGATGTTACGGCCTAGTGGTAGGTCGTTAACTACTTGGTGACGTACAACGCCTTCTTCGTCGATTAGGAAAGAACCACGGAAAGCAACGCCTGCTTCTGGGTGCTCAACGTCGTAAGCTTTACAGATTTCGTGCTTAACGTCAGCAACTAGTGGGTACTTAACTTGACCGATACCGCCATCTTCGATAGCAGTGTTACGCCATGCGTTGTGAGAGAACTGAGAATCGATAGAAACACCGATTACTTCAACACCTTTAGCTTGGAAGTCAGCTAGACGGTTGTCGAATGCGATTAGCTCAGATGGGCAAACGAAAGTGAAATCTAGTGGGTAGAAGAATACTACTGCTTTCTTACCTTTAGTGAACTCTGCAAAGTTGAAGTTTTCAACGATTTCACCGTTACCTAGAACAGCTGCTGCAGTAAAATCAGGGGCTTGACGACCTACTAGTACCATTTTTTTGCTCCTAAAAAGTATGGTTAGCTCCAAACCGAATTCAGTTGTGTCGGTTTGGTTCGTGTTTGTACGAGACAAACTATAGTACAGATTGTAGTATTGAAAAAAGCGAAATAAATAGATTGAGTTAATCGAAAAAAACGATAATAACAAAACTCTTAACTCGATCACTGGAACGGCGGTAGATACAAATACAATTATGAATAAATGGCCCAGTTTGAAGCAGTTACACTATTTAGTCACACTGCATGAAACAAGACATTTTAGTGACGCTGCAGAGCGTTGTTTTGTCAGTCAGTCGACTTTAAGTAAGGGTATTCAAAACTTAGAGGAATTGATTGGTTGTCCCTTATATGAAAAGAAAGATAAGAAAAGTCCACTGGTTTTTACCCAAACAGGAGAAATGGTAGTAAAGCAGGGGCGAGAGCTGTTAGCAAAAGGGCAAGATTTGGTCGAGCTTGGACGTATGTGCCAAGGCGACGATATGCAAGGCCAGCTAAAAGTAGGATGTATACCAACAATTGCTCCGTTTTTACTGTGTGATTTGGTACAAGAGGTGAACTACCGTTTCCCACAACTGAACCTTTTATTAAGAGAAGACACGACGACAAACTTACTCCAAGCGCTCAGACATGGTGAGCTGGATGTGCTTATTTTAGCGTTACCAGTCGAAATTGATGGGATGGAAAGCCGAGTAGTGGGTAAGGATCCGTTTCGAATGGTTATAAGCGCTAATCAAGCCCAATCGGTCCCTGTGCCGATTCGTTACGCGGATTTACCTGACGAATCCGTCTTTCTACTAGAGAAAGAACATTGCTTAACGGAACATGCGGTATCAGCGTGTAAATTAACAGACAAAGAAAAAATCAATCCGTTTACGGCAACCAGCCTCCATACACTGGTGCAAATGGTTGCGAATGGTTTGGGAACAACGTTCATTCCTCAAATGGCTATCGACCATGGCTTGCTGCATAACCAGAATTTAGTCGTGATCGATCCTCCAGGTAAACAAGCTTATCGCGAAATCGGCTTAGTTTGGCGTCCGAGCTCGTCAAGAACGAAAACATTTAATCAACTTGCAGAAGTCGTTTCAGAGCTGCTTTAGCTATTAGTATTAGCCCTTACTTCTCCATTATTTATCTAAAAGCGCACTGGAAACAGTGCGCTTTCTAGTATTTTATTCTGTTGGTAAACTTTGACTTGTAAAATTTTACAGCTCTTCTTTGATGAAGCTTTCATAAAATAGTGAAATTTCACAATGTTAATTTTACACAAAGCCCTGCATATCTTGTTTGACCCCTGTTTAAATCCATCTCTTCAGCCCTTGTGAATACAAGGTGTTTGTTTACCAGTCTATATTCATACGCTTGTTTGAAATGATAAAACGACTTTAAATTTAATGTAATTTTATTACGTAATAATTTACAAAATAAGGTGCTTGATAGATGGTTTTTACCTTGCGGAATAAAACTTTGAATTTTCTGTTTTGTTTATATTGGGGGTTTCACTAAACCCTTTGTTGATATAGCTTATTTAAAGGCGATACGACTTATGTCTAGATTGAAAATACACGTAGCATTACGCAATCTATCGACATGGCTAGACGAGTTGAACACAAAGTTAAAGGATGTAATTTGTTGTTCATAACTTACAAATGTAGCTTTACGCTGACTGCCCAAGATGGATAAAGCACGTTAAGGATGAATGATTATGCTTGCTCAGACAGAACAAAAAACACGACAACTAAAGCAAACCCAAGGCATGCTTGAGGTGAATGGAGTCGTTGCTCCAGAACATCAAGCAATTTTCCCTGTTGAAGCCCAAACCTTTTTATCTCTACTGTGTGAAAAATTTGCCGGACGTGTTGAACAGTTGCTGGAAGCAAGAGAAGAGAAGCAAGCACGTATTGATGCTGGTGAGCTACCAGACTTTCTACCAGAGACACAAGACATCCGTGAAGGAAGTTGGAAGATCCTAGGAATCCCACAAGATCTGCAAGATCGCCGTGTGGAGATTACCGGACCAACTGACCGCAAGATGGTGATTAACGCACTGAATGCGAATGTAAAAGTGTTCATGGCAGACTTCGAAGATTCAATGTCTCCTGCATGGAGTAAAGTGCTAGATGGTCAAATTAACTTGCGCGATGCTGTTAATGGCACCATCAGTTACACCAATCCTGGCAATGGCAAACATTATCAGCTGGAAGATGACCCAGCGGTGTTGATCTGCCGTGTTCGCGGCCTTCATTTAAAAGAAAAACACGTTACGTGGCACGGTCAGATCATTCCAGGTGCGCTATTCGATTTCGCTCTGTATTTCTATAACAACTATAAAGCGTTACTTCAAAAAGGCAGTGGCCCTTATTTCTACCTTCCAAAACTGCAATCGCATCACGAAGCGAAGTGGTGGAGCGAAGTGTTCCATTTCACGGAAGACTACTTCGGTTTGGATACAGGCACGATCAAAGCGACTGTGCTGATTGAAACCTTACCAGCGGTATTCGAAATGGACGAGATTCTGTTCTCGCTTAAAGAACACATCGTTGGTTTGAACTGTGGTCGCTGGGATTACATCTTTAGCTATATCAAAACATTGAAAAAACACTCAGACCGAGTACTGCCAGATCGCCAAGTGGTAACGATGGACAAGCCATTCTTAAACGCTTACTCGCGATTATTGGTACGTACTTGCCATAAACGAGGTGCTTTCGCGATGGGAGGAATGGCCGCATTTATCCCAGCTAAAGACCCGAAAGAGAATCAAAAAGTATTAGACAAGATCCAGACTGACAAATCGTTAGAAGCTAACAACGGCCACGACGGTACTTGGGTGGCTCATCCAGGTTTGGCTGACACTGCTATGGAAGTCTTTAGTGCTGTGCTGGGTGAACGCACCAACCAGTTGGATGTGAGCCGTGCAGAGGATGTGCCTATTACAGCAGCCGAACTGCTTGAGCCTTGTGAAGGCGAGCGCACTGAAGGCGGAATGCGCCACAATATTCGCGTTGCGCTGCAATACATCGAAGCTTGGATTTCTGGCAATGGTTGTGTGCCGATTTACGGACTGATGGAAGACGCTGCAACGGCAGAAATCTCCCGAGCTTCTATCTGGCAATGGATTCAACACGGCAAGTTGCTAGACAACGGATTAAAGGTCACTAAAGAGCTGTTCGAGCTCTATCTAAAAGAAGAGATTGAAGTCGTGAAGCAAGAAATTGGCGAGCAGCGCTACCATGCGGGTCGATTTGAAGAAGCAGCAGACTTAATGGCAAGGCTCACGACGAGCGATGAACTGACCAACTTTTTGACAGTTCCTGGTTATGACTACCTAGATTAATAAAGAATAACTGTAACACCAATAACGTGAAGGATTTTCAAGGCAGATAGGGAAGTACTGCCTGAGAACGGAAACTCAACGCACACGCATAAAGTGCAAATTATAAAGAGGGATAGACCAATGACTAACTTAACTCGCCGCCAACAAATTGAAGCTCTGGAAAAAGACTGGGCAACTAACCCACGCTGGAAAAATGTGAAGCGTACTTACACTGCCGAGGAAGTGGTGGAACTGCGTGGCTCTATGGTGCCTGCAAACACAATTGCACAACGTGGTGCAGACAAACTTTGGTCACTGGTCAACGGTAGTGCGAAAAAAGGTTACGTAAACTGTCTTGGTGCGCTAACGGGTGGTCAAGCGGTTCAACAAGCTAAAGCAGGTATTGAAGCGATTTACTTGTCAGGCTGGCAGGTAGCGGCGGATAACAACACCGCTTCGACGATGTATCCAGACCAATCTCTTTACCCAGTAGATTCTGTACCGTCAGTAGTAAAACGCATCAACAACTCATTCCGTCGTGCAGACCAAATTCAGTGGGCTGCTGGTAAGACGCCTGAAGATGAAGGTGGTATTGATTACTTCCTACCTATCGTAGCGGATGCTGAAGCGGGCTTTGGTGGTGTGCTTAACGCTTACGAACTAATGAAATCGATGATCGAAGCCGGTGCCGCGGGCGTTCACTTTGAAGACCAGTTAGCATCGGTGAAAAAGTGTGGCCATATGGGTGGTAAGGTATTAGTTCCTACGCAAGAAGCGGTACAAAAGCTCGTTGCAGCTCGTTTGGCTGCTGACGTAGCGGGTACAACAACATTAGTTATTGCTCGTACTGATGCGAATGCGGCGGATCTCATTACTTCAGATTGCGACCCATATGATAAAGACTTCATCGAAGGTGAGCGTACTCAAGAAGGTTTCTACCGCGTTCGCGCGGGTATCGACCAAGCTATCTCTCGCGGCCTGGCTTACGCACCATATGCAGACTTGATTTGGTGTGAAACGGCTACGCCATGTTTGGAAGAAGCACGTAAGTTTGCAGAAGCAATTCACGCTGAATACCCAGATCAATTGTTGGCGTACAACTGCTCGCCTTCATTCAACTGGGAGAAAAACCTAGATGCAGAAACCATTGCTAAGTTCCAACAAGAGCTTGCAGACATGGGCTACAAGTACCAATTCATCACGCTAGCAGGCATTCACAACATGTGGTTCAACATGTTTGAACTGGCGCACGCTTACGCTCAAGGTGAAGGTATGCGTCATTATGTTGAGAAAGTTCAGCGTCCTGAATTCCAAGCGGCTGAAAAAGGCTATACGTTTGTTGCGCACCAACAAGAAGTAGGTACAGGTTACTTCGATAGAATGACCAATACCATCCAAGGTGGTAACTCTTCAGTGACAGCATTGACAGGTTCGACCGAAGAAGACCAATTCTAATTGGCAGAGAAACACTTCCTTAATCAGCGTCAGTAATGGCATTTTGAGCGGCAACCCTGCCGCTCTTTTTTCGTTTAACCGGTGTAAAAACGAAACTTACAACAAAGAGAATACGCTTGCGTACTATTCTTCCTGCTCGATTTCTTCAGGTTCCACTTCTTCTTGTAGTTCCAATAAGTTAATCGCAATCGTCACGAAGTCACTATCAGTAATAATGCCGACCAATCGACCTTTGGTGACAACAGGTAGACAGCCAACTTTATGCTTTTGCATATAGATAGCGCTCTCTTTGAGCCCCGCGATAGGCTCTGCCGTCATGATGTTGGTGTGCATCATTTCGTAGAGCGGTGTGTCTAAAGTAAAAGATTGTTCAGCCTCATCTGGGTGCAAGCTCGATTCTTGAGCAGCAAGAATGTCGCGTTGAGTCACCAAGCCTTGTAAGTGGTTATTGGCATCAACAACCGGAATGTGTCGAATATCAAGCGCATCCATCATGCTTTTTGCATCACGCAAGGTGTGCGTGCGCAGTAATGTATGAGGATTACGAGTCATCATGTCTTCAACCTTGATCATAGAGACCTCCAGCGGCATTGTCCTTCTCTTAAATATAGAGAATATTTTTCTGTATATCTGGGAGCTAACTCGTTTTTCATCAATTAAATAGCACAATGCTGATGGGCTGCGTAATCTGTGTTTTATTGGTGTTTTTATTAATTTGAATAAGTCGGTTTGTGTGCGAGTCAGTTGGCATTTTTAGTTGATATTGAATGTGTCCCCAAGGTAATCCAATGAATTGAATCGCACATTTTTATTCGCTGGATGTTCCAAGATTCTTCTCTCGAAGAAGATACGTCCAGGCTTACCAAATTGAAGACAGCAACCTAGATGAAACGAACAACGTGTAACAAACTTATTGCGCTGGCAGTGGCGGCATTCAGTGTGCCATCAACACAGGCGATTGTGTTAGGAGATGAACAAACCGATCCTGTTGACCGCGTTACTTTGCGAGCAAGTAATATGGCAGAGTTTCCGCTGTGTGGTGGAACGATGCTGACAGAGCAATGGGTACTGACTGCGGCGCACTGTGTGGTGATGGGACAAGGAACCAATGAAGCAACCTACTATGTGACCCCGCCGGGTGAGCTGTCGGTGAATGCGAATGTGTATGAACTTAATTCTGCAGGGCTTGATAACTTCTATCCGGTGTCTCACGTTGTGGTTCATCCGGATTACACCCGGATTTCAAAAGCTGAGACCGACAGTAATGGCAACGTGAAACCTATCCAAACCGGTTTAGATTCAGACATCGCGTTGCTGTATCTCACGCGCCCAGTGGCAAACGCGAGCTTTGCTGACCTAGCGAGTAAAGTTGACATGGAGAGTATCGAAGCACGTTTGGCGGCGGATTGGAACGATAATTACCTGACCAATCAACGTGTCGAAAATGTGCAAGTGTTTGGATGGGGGGCTACTCAGCCGGATGCTTCTGAACCTTCTAATACGCTCAAAACCACCATTAGCACATTTTTACCCATCGACAAATGTTATGAGCGTTTAGAAATTGGCAGCAGTTTTCCGGGGATCATTGATTCAAGAGACAACCAAACCAAAATTTGTACGCTACCAACACAAAACCATGTATTGGAGCCAGATAGCCATACTCAATATGGCAACTCTGCATGTAAAGGTGACAGTGGTGGCCCGTTGGTCGATGTGGCGACCGGCAAACAAATTGGTATTGTTAGTGGCGGCCCCCTTATTCTACCAACGTGTGGCTCTTTGACGATCCCAAGTTTCTACACCAAGGTGAGCCACTATTACGACTGGGTACAGTCTTACATCACTGCCGATGCGCCACCAAGTCGTTACATCATTGCGCCGAATTTTATCAAAAGTGCTAACAATGAAAGTGGTGACAATAAAGAGTGTCACGATGGCATTGCGACCAATAACTGTGATTTCAAAGGCTCAGATGATGAAGGTGGCAGTCTAGGGTTTTGGTTATTGGGTTTATTCGTGCCGTTATTCTTGTGGCGAAAGCGTGAGGTTTGATAGGGCGATTGGAATGCCAAACTAATAAGCAGCGGTATACGTTGCTTTGCTTTTTTCATGTTCTCTCTTTGGGGCTCAAATTAAAAATAGTGCCAAGTAATCGAGGCTTTTCACGTTTTATTACACTCTTCACCATGGCTTTTACTGCTATATTCTGGTGATTTGCTTGCTATTGCAGCATGTAAACATATACTAGTCTGCTGCGAAAAACTCGTCGCAATTTTATCGTCGCCTAGACGTGATTTGACCAATAGATAAGACAAGTAACATGCAAGTATCAGATTTCCATTTCGACCTTCCAGATGAACTCATCGCTCGCTACCCTCAACCAGAGCGTACCGCTAGCCGACTGCTGCAAATGGACGGCAATACCGGAGAGCTCATTGATGGCACATTTACTGATGTATTGGGCCAAGTTCAACCCGGTGACTTAGTGGTGTTTAATAATACTCGTGTTATTCCTGCTCGTCTTTTTGGCCGCAAGGAATCGGGCGGTAAATTAGAAGTGCTGGTGGAGCGCATGTTGGATGAGAAAAGCATCCTCGCGCACGTTCGTTGCTCTAAATCACCAAAACCAGGTACAACCATTATTGTTGGCGAGAATGATGAATATTCAGCAGAAATGGTTGCACGCCATGATGCTTTATTTGAACTGAAATTTAGTTCTGATAAGACGGTACTAGAAATTCTGGAAGAAATCGGCCATATGCCGCTTCCTCCTTACATCGACCGTCCAGACGAAGATGCAGATAAAGAGCGTTACCAAACGGTATATAATCAAAAGCCAGGTGCGGTTGCGGCACCTACAGCGGGCCTTCACTTTGATGATGTTCTCTTGGAGAAAATCAAAGCGAAAGGTGCAGAGTTTGCTTACGTTACTTTGCACGTTGGGGCGGGTACATTCCAGCCGGTAAAAGTGGAAAATATCAACGATCACCACATGCATGCCGAGTACGTAGAAGTACCACAAGAAGTCGTCGAAGCAATTAAAGCGACGAAAGCGCGTGGCGGACGAATTATTGCTGTTGGTACCACATCTGTGCGTTCACTTGAAAGTGCAGCGCAAGACGCATTGCAAAAAGGGACTGAGCTGGCCCCATTCTTTGGCGATACTGAAATCTTTATTTTCCCTGGTTACGAATATCAGCTAGTGGATTGCTTGATCACAAACTTCCACTTGCCTGAATCAACACTGATCATGTTGGTGAGTGCATTTGCTGGATACGAGAACACCATGAATGCTTACAAACATGCGGTGGAAAACAAATACCGTTTCTTCTCGTATGGCGATTCAATGTTCATCAAGAAGAAAACAGCGTAGTTAAAAATAGATTTACGAGTGCTAGCAGTAAGCTAGGAAATAAAGCATCCATTGCTTTGTCTCTCGCAAGGAAAAGCGACCGCTCCTTAAAGTAGGGTAGAGCCCTAAACACTCAGTCAGACTGTTTCTCTGACATCCGGAGGCATCGTGAAATTAAAATTCGATCTTAAGAAGAAAAACGGCAATGCACGTCGTGGTCAACTGACTTTCGAACGCGGCACTGTTCAAACTCCTGCGTTCATGCCAGTAGGTACTTACGGTACCGTTAAAGGTATGACACCAGAAGAAGTAAAAGGTACTGGTGCAGAAATTCTGCTAGGTAATACGTTCCACCTGTGGCTACGTCCTGGTCAAGAAGTGATGAAAATGCACGGTGACCTGCACGATTTTATGAACTGGCACGGTCCTATTCTTACTGATTCAGGCGGCTTTCAAGTATTCAGCCTTGGTAAGATGCGTACGATCACTGAAGAAGGTGTTCACTTTCGTAACCCAGTAAACGGTGACAAGATTTTCATGGACGCAGAAAAGTCGATGGAAATTCAAAAAGACCTGGGCTCTGACATCGTTATGATTTTTGACGAGTGTACGCCTTACCCAGCGACACACGATGAAGCGAAGAAATCGATGGAAATGTCATTACGCTGGGCACAGCGTTCACGTGACCACTTCGAGAAGCTAGAAAACCCGAACAACCTATTTGGTATTGTCCAAGGTGGTGTTTACGAAGATTTACGTGATGTGTCGGTAAAAGGTCTAACGGAAATCGGTTTTGACGGTTACGCGGTTGGTGGTTTGGCAGTAGGTGAGCCTAAAGAAGACATGCACCGTATTCTTGAGCATACTTGTCCTCAACTTCCTGAAGACAAACCTCGCTACTTGATGGGCGTAGGTAAGCCAGAAGACTTGGTTGAAGGTGTTCGTCGTGGTATCGACATGTTTGACTGTGTAATGCCAACGCGTAACGCACGTAATGGTCACTTATTTGTGACTGGTGGTGTGATCAAGATCCGTAATGCGAAACATAAAACGGATACAACACCATTGGATCCGCATTGTGACTGTTACACTTGTCAAAACTACAGCAAGTCGTACCTTCACCATTTAGAGCGTTGTAATGAAATCTTAGGCGCTCGCTTGAATACAATCCATAACCTGCGTTACTACCAGCGTCTGATGGAAAGCATTCGTAAAGCAATTGATGAAGATCGCTTCGATGAATTTGTTACTGAGTTCTATGAGCGTCGTGGCCGTGAAGTGCCACCACTAGCAAAAGAGCAGTAATTGAAAAACTAAAAGAATTAAAGCCTTTGGCATGTCGCCAGAGGCTTTTGCTAATAAAGTAGGCTAACGCACGTTATTTTTGAGAGAGCGATCTCTATTAGTTACTCTCAGACTTGAATCTAAAATGCGAAAGCCCAATTTGTTTGATTATCAATAAAATATAATGAGGATGTTTTAATGTTTATTTCTCAGGCTCACGCAGCAGCAGAAGGCGCGCCAGCAGGCGGTGGTTTTGAAATGCTAATCATGCTTGGCATGTTCGCAGTGATCTTTTACTTCATGATTTACCGCCCACAAGCGAAACGCGTAAAAGAACACAAAAACCTAATGGCTTCTATGGGCAAAGGCGACGAAGTTTTAACTAGCGGTGGCCTAGTGGGTAAAATCACTAAGATTGCTGAAGACAATGACTACATTTCAATTGAGCTTAACGCGAACAATGAAGTAGTAATCAAGAAAGACTTCATCACTGCAGTGCTACCAAAAGGTACGCTTAAGTCTCTATAAAACAGCTAAAGGATCCTCGCTGTGCTAAACCGTTATCCATTATGGAAGTACTTGATGGTGCTTTTTGCCATCATCACCGCTGCGTTATACGCACTTCCAAATATCTACGGTGAAGATCCGGCTATTCAAGTTACAGGGGCGCGTGGCGCCTCTGTAGATATGTCAACGCTGGATGCTGTCACTACTGCTCTTAACAAAGAGCAACTTTCTCATAAATCCATTGCTCTCGAAGATGGATCAATTCTTGTTCGTTTTAACGACACTGACACACAAATCAGTGCTCGTGATGTCATCAGCGAAGCGCTAGGCAAAGACACAATTGTTGCACTTAACCTTGCACCTTCTACACCCGATTGGCTAGAAGCGATTGGCGCGTCACCATTGAAGCTAGGTCTTGACCTTCGCGGTGGTGTTCACTTCTTAATGGAAGTGGATATGGATGCAGCGATGGAAAAGCTTGTTGGTCAACAAGAAGAAGCTTTCCGTAGCGAACTTCGTGACGCCAAGATTCGTTACCGTGCAATCCGCCCTTCTGGAAAAGAAGCGGTAGAAGTGTTGTTGCGTAACGAAGAGCAATTAGCAGAAGCGAAAGCAACGCTAGAAAAGAATCACCCGGACATGATTTTTGTCGATTCTGATTCAAATGGCCGTTACGCTCTTACTGCAACCTTTACTGAGCAACGTTTACAAGAGATCCGTAACTATGCTGTTGAGCAAAACATTACGATTTTACGTAATCGTGTCAACGAACTAGGTGTTGCGGAACCATTGGTTCAACGTCAAGGTGCTAGTCGCATTGTAGTTGAACTGCCTGGTGTTCAAGACACTGCTCGTGCAAAAGAAATTCTCGGAGCTACGGCAACGCTTGAATTCCGTGAAGTTGATGATAAAGCTGACCTATCGGCAGCGGCAAATGGTCGTGCGCCAGCAGGTAGTGAAATCAAGATGGACCGTGATGGTCGCCCAGTTGTGCTTAAGAAGCGCGTTATTCTTGGCGGTCAAAGCATCACAGATGCAAGCTCAAGTGTTGATGAATATGGTCGTCCACAAGTTAACATCTCGCTAGACAGCGAAGGTGGTAATAAGATGTCTGCGTTCTCTAAGAAGAACATTGGTAAGCTAATGGCTACCGTGTTTGCAGAATACAAAGACAGTGGCCGTCGTACGCCTGAAGGCAAAGTTATTCTGGATAAGCATGAAGAAGTCATCAACCAAGCAACGATTCAATCGGCTCTTGGTCGTAACTTCCGTATTACAGGTATCGACTCTGCTGCAGAAGCACACAACCTAGCACTTCTACTACGTGCTGGTGCACTGATTGCACCTATCTCTATCGTTGAAGAACGTACCATTGGTCCATCAATGGGCCAGCAAAACATCGATATGGGTATCCAAGCATGTATCTGGGGTATGGTTGCCGTAATGCTATTTACGCTGCTTTACTACCGCGGCTTTGGTTTGATTGCAAACATCGCTCTAATGGCAAACTTGGTGCTTATCATTGGTGTTATGTCGATGATTCCAGGCGCTACCATGACGCTTCCGGGGATAGCCGGTATCGTGTTAACAGTCGGTATGGCGGTTGATGCGAACGTACTGATCTTCGAGCGTATCCGTGAAGAAATTCGTGATGGACGTAGTCCACAACAAGCGATTCACCAAGGTTACGCGAATGCATTCAGCACGATTGCTGATGCGAACATCACAACACTAATTACTGCAATCATTCTATTTGCGGTCGGTACAGGTGCGGTGAAAGGTTTCGCAGTTACTCTATCTATCGGTATCTTAACTTCAATGTTCACCGCCATTATTGGTACACGTTGTATCGTGAACCTGATCTACGGTGGCAAACGCGTTGATAAATTGTCGATCTAAGGCTGGGAATTAATATGTTTCAAATTCTAAAAGCAGAGAAGACGATCGGCTTTATGCGTTGGTCGAAAGTAGCATTCGTTTTTTCAATTATAATGATTGCTGCTTCTATCTTCACTTTGTCAACCAAGTGGCTTAATTGGGGTCTAGATTTCACTGGCGGTACGCTTATCGAGGTCGGTTTTGAACAGCCAGCAAACCTTGAAGAGATTCGTGCAGCACTAGATTCAAAAGGCTTTGGCGATGCGACAGTACAAAACTTCGGTAGTGCTCGTGAAGTCATGGTCCGTCTTCGTCCACGTGATGACGTTTCTGGTGAAACGCTAGGTAACCAAATCATTGGTGCTATCAAAGATGGTACTGGCGAAAGCGTAGAAATGCGTCGTATTGAGTTCGTAGGTCCCAACGTTGGTGATGAGCTAACAGAAGCTGGTGGTCTAGCGATCTTGGTATCGCTGATCTGTATCCTGCTTTATGTATCGATGCGATTTGAATGGCGTCTAGCGGCTGGTGCGGTAATGGCATTGGCTCACGATATAATTATCACGCTAGGTGTCTTCTCGTTTCTACAAATTGAAGTTGACCTGACCATCGTAGCTGCGCTACTGACGGTTGTGGGCTACTCACTCAACGATACCATCGTTGTATTTGACCGGATTCGTGAAAACTTCCGTAAGATGCGTAAGGGTGAACCTTCAGACATTATGGACGCCTCAATCACTCAAACGTTGAGCCGTACATTGATTACATCTGGTACGACGCTGTTCGTGGTAATTGCACTGTTCATGCAGGGTGGTGCTATGATTCACGGCTTTGCAACCGCACTTTTACTCGGTATCACTGTAGGTACTTACTCTTCTATCTACGTAGCATCAGCACTGGCTCTAAAACTGGGTATCCAGAAAGAGCACTTGATGCCACCTCAAGTAGAAAAAGAAGGTGCAGAGTTCGACGAAATGCCATAAGGCAGATTGAGAACCGAAAACAAAAACCGCTGAGCAATCAGCGGTTTTTTTGTATCTGAATAGAGTCGTGAGCTTGCCGAACCTCATTGTATGGAGAGCCTTACATTGCAGCTAAGTAGATACGGTTCGGTAGATACAAAAAAGCCCCGCTCATTGAGCGGGGCTTTCTAAAGTCATCAGCGTGACGGGCTAAATATGACTTTCAAATCTTACTTAAGGATCGCGCTGTTACCGTTTTCGCGGATGTGCTTAAGGATAGATTTTACGCCACGAGCGCTTGAAGCAACGATGTTACCAGACTTCATGTAGTCAGTGCCGCCAGCAAAGTCTGTTAGGATTGCGCCAGCTTCACGAGCAATAAGCTCACCTGCTGCCATATCCCAAGGTTTTAGGCCTAGTTCGAAGTAACCATCAACACGGCCAGCAGCCACGTAACAAAGGTCTAGAGCAGCAGAGCCGCTACGACGGAAATCAGCACACTCAGTGAATAGCGCACCAACGATCTTGATGTAAGACTCAGCGTGTTGTTTCTGCTTGAATGGGAAGCCTGTTGCTAGAACAGTACCTTGAAGGTCTTTTAGTTGAGCAACACGAATACGTGCACTGTTTAGTTGAGCGCCGGCACCGCGTTGTGCAGTGAATAGCTCGTTTTGCATTGGATCGTAAACACAAGCAACTTCAGTTTTGCCCTTAATACGAACAGCGATAGAAACCGCGAAAGTTGGGTAACCTTTTACAAAGTTAGTGGTGCCATCCAGTGGGTCGATGATCCATTGTACGTCTTTATCTTTACCTTCGATAAGACCTTGTTCTTCAGCAACGATACAGTGCTCAGGGTAAGACTGCTTGATAGTATCGATGATGATGTATTCTGCTTCTTTGTCTACGTTAGTGACAAAGTCATTAGTGCCTTTAAGAGTAGATTCTACTTTATCAGTGTTTTCTAATGATTTAGCAATATGATTGCCTGCCTTTCGCGCAGCGCGAATAGCAATGTTTAGCATTGGATGCATACGAATTTCCCAACGGATGTTAAAGAACAAATGAAAGCGGCGGCGAGTATACCAGAGATAATTAAAAAGGGAAGTGGTTATTTTTTGTTCTAAATGCGGCTGGTTGAGTGTACAGAGCATACTGCGGACGAGAACAATAACCAAGAATGAGAAGAGAGGTCTGCTTGCCTCTAGGGTGTCTTAAAAAACTATGATAACATTCTGCGGTTTTAATTTAGGTAGCAAACACAGATGTTGGATCAAGTAAAAATTGTACTCGTAGGTACCTCTCATTCAGGCAATATTGGCTCAGCAGCTCGAGCAATGAAAGTGATGGGTTTAAACCAACTAGTATTAGTCGATCCACAATGTGAAGTGGATGAACAAACTCTTGCTTTAGCTGCGGGTGCTGGTGATATTGCTCAAAATGCAAAGATTGTCGGCACATTAGAAGAAGCGGTTGAAGATTGTGGCCTTGTTGTGGGTTCTAGCGCCCGCTCTCGTACATTAGAATGGCCAATGCTCGAGCCACGTGAATGCGGTGAGAAATTTGCAGTTGAAGGCCGAAAGCATCCGGTTGCGCTCGTGTTTGGCCGAGAAAGAACTGGTTTGACAAACGAAGAGCTACAAAAGTGCCACTACCATGTTTGTATTCCCGCTAATCCTGAGTACAGCTCGCTTAACCTAGCGATGGCTGTACAAACTCTCAGTTACGAAGTGCGAGTTGCACACTTGAACTTAGAGCAAAGCCAGTTTTCCCCAAATGAATCGGAAGAATACCCGCGTCATCGAGAACTCGAAATGTTCTTCGAGCATCTTGAAAAGGTGATGGTTGAGACCCAGTTTATTAACAAAGAGCAACCTGGACAGGTGATGAATAAGTTGCGCCGTTTGTTCTCTCGTGCTCGACCAGAAACCCAAGAACTTAATATTCTACGAGGCGTTTTGACTTCGATAGAAAAGAAGTTCTGAGTGAATAATAACCACTTTAGGTGTAAGGATGAATACCTGAGTAAAATGGTCAAATAAATACTTGACCAAATTACTCAGGTATGGAAAAATCTTAACCATTACAAACCATGTGGATACGGTGTGGTATGAAACTTACATCTAAAGGAAGATATGCGGTGACAGCCATGCTGGATGTGGCACTGCATTCGCAACAAAACCCTGTACCTCTGGCTGATATTTCAGAGCGTCAAGGGATCTCGCTCTCTTACTTAGAGCAGCTATTTTCAAAATTGCGTAAAGCAGGTCTCGTTGCCAGCGTTCGTGGTCCTGGTGGTGGTTACCGACTTGGTGCCGACGCTCACAGTATCGCTATTGGTACCGTGATTGCTGCCGTTGATGAGTCAGTAGATGCAACCAAATGCCAAGGTAAAGGAGATTGCCAAGGTGGAACACGTTGCCTTACTCACACGCTGTGGCGTGACCTAAGCTCTCGCATTAGTGACTTTTTGAATAACATCACTCTTGGTGAGTTGATGACAGACAATGAAGTACTCGAAATTTCTGATCGTCAGGACATTGATCTGGCGGTAACCCATGGGCTATCAAACAAAAATACAACCGCCGCGCCCATCGGTGTAAACGTCCGCTCTTAGCGGTCAGCTTTTTACATTGGAGTAGAGAATGAAACTGCCGATTTATCTTGATTATTCCGCTACATGTCCAGTTGATCCACGTGTTGCTGAAAAAATGGTTCAGTACATGACAATGGATGGCACATTTGGCAACCCAGCGTCACGTTCGCACCGTTACGGCTGGCAGGCAGAAGAAGCGGTCGATACTGCTCGTGAGCAAATTGCTGACCTTCTAAATGCAGATCCTCGCGAAATCGTATTTACATCTGGTGCGACAGAATCAGACAACCTTGCGATTAAAGGTGCAGCGCACTTTTACTCGAAGAAAGGCAAGCACGTAATCACTTGTAAAACAGAGCACAAAGCCGTTCTTGACCCATGTCGTCAACTTGAGCGTGAAGGCTTTGAAGTGACTTACCTTGAGCCAGAATCAAATGGCTTGATCGATCTAGAGAAGCTTAGAGCAGCCATGCGTGATGACACCGTGCTTGTGTCTATTATGCATGTAAACAACGAGATTGGTGTGGTTCAAGACATTACAGCGATCGGCGAACTGTGCCGTGAGCGTAAAATTGTTTTCCACGTGGACGCTGCGCAATCTGCAGGTAAATTACCAATCGACGTTCAAGAGATGAAAGTTGATCTAATTTCACTTTCTGCTCACAAAGTATACGGCCCTAAAGGTATCGGTGCACTTTACGTACGTCGTAAGCCTCGTATTCGTCTTGAAGCGCAAATGCATGGTGGCGGTCATGAGCGTGGTTTCCGCTCTGGTACACTACCTACTCACCAAATCGTAGGTATGGGTGAAGCATTCCGCATTGCAAAAGAAGACATGCAAAAAGATTACGATCATGCTTTAGCGCTTCGTAACCGTCTTTTTGATGGCGTGAAAGACTTAGAAGCAGTGACGGTAAACGGTGACTTTGAGCAGCGTGTACCACACAACCTAAACATCAGTTTCGCATTCGTAGAAGGTGAATCACTACTAATGTCGCTTAAAGATCTAGCGGTATCTTCTGGTAGTGCTTGTACGTCTGCAAGCCTTGAGCCTTCTTACGTTCTTCGTGCCCTAGGCATGGATGACGAATTGGCTCACAGCTCGGTTCGTTTCTCGTTTGGTCGTTTCACGACTGAAGAAGAAATTGATTACGCAATTGAACAAATCCGCGTTGCAGTGACTAAGCTACGCGACATGTCTCCTCTATGGGATATGTACAAAGAAGGGATTGATTTGAGCACTGTTGAATGGGCTCACCATTAATCTCAGGGATTGAAATAGAGGATTCGAGGTAATTTATCATGGCATACAGCGAAAAAGTAATTGATCACTACGAGAACCCACGTAACGTTGGTTCATTCGATAAAGAAGATCCATCAGTAGGTAGCGGCATGGTTGGCGCTCCTGCGTGTGGTGACGTAATGAAGCTTCAAATCAAAGTGACACCTGAAGGTATCATCGAAGATGCGAAGTTCAAAACATACGGTTGTGGTAGTGCAATCGCATCAAGCTCACTAGTAACTGAGTGGGTAAAAGGTAAGTCAGTTGATGAAGCGGCAGCAATTAAAAACTCTGAGATTGCTGAAGAGCTAGAGCTTCCACCAGTGAAAGTTCACTGTTCTATTCTTGCTGAAGATGCAATCAAAGCAGCGGTTGCTGACTACAAGAAAAAACACCAAGAATAATTATTCCGTAATATAATGGGAGCTTTGACGCTCCCATTCCAATCGAAATTTAGACAGACTAAGGTGCAGTATGGCCATCACAATGACAGAATCAGCGGCAAGTCGCGTAAGAGCATTCCTAGATAACCGAGGCAAAGGTATCGGTTTACGTCTTGGAGTGAAGACGACTGGTTGTTCCGGCATGGCATACGTACTTGAGTTTGTTGATGAGCTCAATGAAGAAGACGAAGTATTTGAACTCTCTGGAGTGAAAATTATCATCGATCAAAAGAGCTTAGTGTACCTAGATGGTACTGAATTGGATTACGTGAAAGAAGGGTTGAATGAAGGTTTTGAATTCAACAACCCTAACGCGAAAAGTGAATGTGGTTGTGGTGAAAGCTTCAACGTCTAATTGATTGTCCTTCTGGGCAAACGAGTCCGGAAGGCTTTACTAGGACCCGAACTTAATGAATCACTTTGAATTATTTGGGCTACCAAGTCAGTTTAAGCTGGATGGTAGCCTTCTTTCTTCTCAGTTCCGAGAACTACAAAAACGCTTCCACCCGGATAACTTTGCAACGGGCTCAGAACGTGACCGTTTGATGGCGGTGCAAAAGGCGGCGCAAATCAACGATGCCTATCAAGTTCTGAAAAATCCTATTTCTCGCGCCGAGTATATCCTCGCAGAGCAAGGTGTTGAGATCCGAGGTGAACAGCAAACAATGCAAGATCCAATGTTCTTAATGGAGCAAATGGAACTGCGCGAAGAACTGGAAGAGATTGCTGACAAGTCCGATCCTGAATCGGCGCTTTTTGACTTCGACTCTAAGGTCAGCAAAATGTACAAACAGCATCTGGCAAGCGTCGAGCAAGAGCTTGATGATGGTCTATGGGCTGAAGCCGCAGACCGAGTTCGTAAGCTAAAATTCATTGCCAAACTAAAGAACGAAATTGAGCTAGTCGAAGACAAACTCCTCGGCTAGTAAGCGTGACAAGGACCTATCATGGCACTACTTCAAATCGCAGAACCGGGCCAAAGCTCGGCACCTCATGAGCATAAGTTAGCAGCGGGTATCGACTTAGGTACTACCAACTCTTTGGTTGCTTCTGTACGTAGCGGCGATGCAACTCCACTTGCGGACGAGCAGGGCCGTACTATTTTACCTTCAGTCGTTAATTACGCTGAGGAAACGTTAACGGTCGGCCACGAAGCCAAAGCCAAAGCAGAGTTTGAACCAGAGAACACGATTATCTCTGTAAAACGTTTGATCGGTCGTTCATTAAAGGACATTCAGTCCCGTTACTCTTCACTTCCTTATCGTTTTAAAGAGAGTGAAAACGGCCTGCCAATTCTGCAAACACCTCAAGGTGACAAAAACCCGATTGAAGTATCTGCGGACATCCTAAAAGTATTGGGTAAGCGAGCTGAAGATACGTTAGGTGGTGAGTTAGCTGGTGTCGTTATTACCGTTCCTGCTTACTTTGATGACGCGCAACGTGCAGGTACAAAAGATGCGGCGAAATTAGCTGGTCTTCATGTTCTCCGTCTACTTAACGAACCAACCGCTGCGGCAATTGCTTATGGCCTAGACTCTGGTCAAGAAGGTGTGATTGCGGTTTACGATCTAGGTGGCGGTACTTTTGATATCTCTATCCTACGTTTATCGAAAGGCGTATTTGAAGTATTAGCAACAGGTGGCGATTCTGCATTAGGCGGTGACGACTTCGACCATCTATTTGCCGATTATTTAATGGAGCAAGCGGGTCTAGAAGCGCCGCTTTCTGCAGAAAAGAACCGTATACTGTTGAACATTGCTACTGAAGCTAAGATTGCTTTCTCTGAGCAAGACAGTGTTGACGTTGACGTTTTTGGTTGGAAAGGCACCGTGACTCGCGAGCAGTTCGAAGATCTGATTCGTCCGCTAGTGAAGAAAACACTGATGTCTTGTCGTCGCGCATTAAAAGATGCGGATGTCGACGCAGATGAAGTACTCGAGGTCGTCATGGTTGGCGGCTCAACCCGTACATTGTTGGTTCGTGAAATGGTAGGCGAGTTTTTTGGTCGCACACCTCTGACAAGCATTAACCCTGATGAAGTCGTCGCAATCGGCGCGGGTATCCAAGCAGACATTCTAGCGGGTAACAAGCCGGACTCTGAAATGTTGCTTCTTGATGTGATCCCACTGTCGCTCGGTATTGAAACCATGGGTGGTTTGGTCGAGAAGATCATCCCCCGCAACACTACGATTCCCGTTGCGCGTGCGCAAGAATTTACCACATTCAAAGATGGCCAAACGGCGATGAGTGTTCATGTGGTACAAGGTGAACGTGAAATGGTTGATGACTGTCGTTCACTTGCTCGCTTCTCGTTAAAAGGTATTCCTCCGATGGCAGCGGGTGCGGCACATATTCGCGTGACTTACCAAGTCGACGCAGATGGCCTTCTTTCTGTTACGGCAATGGAGAAGAGCACTGGTGTTCAATCAGAGATTCAAGTAAAACCTTCTTACGGCTTAAGTGACAATGAAGTGGCGGATATGTTGCGTGATTCAATGACGCACGCAAAAGAAGACATGCAAGCTCGTGCCTTAGCTGAGCAGCGTGTTGAAGCCGACCGAGTGATAGAAGGTTTGATTGCAGCGATGCAAGCTGATGGTGATGACTTACTATCAGAACAAGAGAAACAAAACTTGATTAAAGCCATCGAAGCCTTGATTGAGCTGCGTAATGGTGATGATGCAGATGCGATAGAGCAAGGCATTAAAGATACCGATAAAGCGAGCCAAGATTTCGCATCACGCCGTATGGATAAATCGATTCGAGCTGCGTTGTCAGGTCAATCAGTAGACGATATATAAGAGATAAGTAGTTATGCCTAAGATTATTGTATTACCACACGACGATTTGTGCCCAGAAGGTGCAGTGTTGGAAGCAAACTCTGGTGACACCGTTCTAGACGTAGCGCTAAAAAACGGTATCGGTATTGAACATGCGTGTGAGAAGTCATGTGCGTGTACTACCTGCCACGTAATCATCCGTGAAGGTTTTGATTCACTAGAAGAAAGTGAAGAACTAGAAGACGACATGCTAGATAAAGCGTGGGGTCTAGAGCCTGAGTCACGCCTAGGGTGTCAGGCGAGAATCGCTGATGAAGACTTGGTGGTAGAAATTCCTAAATACACACTAAACCACGCTTCAGAAGATCACTAAAACTATCTTCCCAATATAGGGAAGAAGCAAAAGGAAGATGAGCAATGAAATGGACAGATTCTCGCGATATCGCGATTGAACTTTGTGACAAGTTTCCAGATGTCGATCCAAAAACAGTGCGTTTTACCGATCTTCATCAATGGATCATGGAGTTAGATGAGTTTGACGATGAGCCAAACCGTTCTAATGAAAAGATTCTAGAAGCCGTTATCATGTGCTGGATGGACGAAGCGGACTAAGTCTGTAAAACACAGCCTAGTTAACAATTCTTACTAAAAAAAGCGGACCTTTAGGTCCGTTTTTTTATCCAATTGACATTTTTGCCCTACATAATGCTAACATCCGTGAGTTATTAAAAAGAAGCAGCGTAGGCAACGCTGCTATAAGACAAGGAGAAACCATGTCTACACAGATGTCTGTATTTTTAAGTCAAGAGTCGGCAGCACCACATTGGGGTGAAAAAGCACTGCTTTCATTCGCTGAAAACGGCGCAACTATTCACTTAGGTGAAGGTCATGATCTCGGCGCAATTCAACGTGCAGCTCGTCAGCTAGATGGCCAAGGAATTCGTTCTATTTTTCTTTCTGGTGATAACTGGGATCTAGAGAGCGTATGGGCTTTCCACCAAGGGTTCCGTAACCCTAAAAAACATGGCTCAGTTGAGTGGGCAGCATTGTCTGATGAAGATCAAGCAGAGCTTCAAGCTCGTATTACTTCGACTGATTTTACCCGCGATATTATCAACAAAACGGCAGAAGAAGTTGCTCCTCGTCAGCTAGCGACAATGGCTGCTGAATTCATCAAATCTGTTGCGCCGAAAGGCACGGTGACAGCTCGTATCGTCAAAGACAAAGACTTGTTGGCAGAAGGTTGGGAAGGTATTTACGCAGTAGGCCGTGGTTCTGAGCGTACTTCTGCGATGCTTCAGTTAGACTACAACCCAACTGGTGACGAAAACGCACCTGTATTCGCATGTCTTGTGGGTAAAGGCATCACCTTTGATTCCGGTGGTTACAGCTTGAAGCCTTCTACCTTCATGAGTGCAATGAAAGCAGATATGGGTGGCTCGGGTACTATCACTGGTGGCCTAGGATTAGCTATCTTGCGCGGTTTAAACAAGCGCGTAAAACTGATCTTGTGTTGTGCTGAGAACATGGTTTCTGGCCGTGCCCTTAAGCTTGGCGACATCATCACTTACAAAAACGGCAAAACCGTTGAGATTATGAATACCGACGCGGAAGGTCGCTTGGTGCTTGCAGACGGTCTTATCTACGCTAGTGAGCAAAAGCCTGAGTTAATTATTGACTGCGCGACGCTAACAGGCGCAGCGAAGAATGCGTTAGGTAACGATTACCATGCGCTAATGAGCTTTGATGATGAGCTATCGCATCAAGCGCTTACGGCGGCAAACCAGGAAAAAGAAGGCTTGTGGCCGCTACCACTTGCTGATTTCCATCGAGAAATGCTGCCATCTAATTTTGCCGATTTATCGAATATCAGCTCTGGTGATTATTCTCCGGGTGCAAGTACTGCAGCTGCATTCTTGTCTTACTTCGTTGAGGACTACAAAAAAGGCTGGTTACATTTCGACTGTGCGGGTACGTATCGTAAAGCCGCTTCTGATAAATGGGCTGCGGGAGCAACGGGTATGGGTGTTCGTACACTTGCTCGTTTCCTCAATGAGCAAGCTGGAAAATAAGATTGATTGCAGCACTCTCTTGTTTGAGTGCTGCTCTTACCCAGTAAGTCACTTTAAAAGCACAACTATTATTACAAGTACAGAAAGGAAATTTTATGGCTCTAGAAAGAACATTTTCAATCATTAAGCCTGATGCTGTAGAGCGAAACCTAATTGGTGAAATCTACAATCGTATTGAAAAGGCTGGCCTACGTATCATCGCTGCCAAAATGGTTCACCTGACAGAAGATCAGGCAAGCGGCTTTTATGCAGAGCATGAAGGTAAAGAGTTTTTCCCTCCTCTAAAAGAGTTCATGACATCTGGTCCTATTATGGTTCAGGTATTGGAAGGCGAAAATGCGATTGCACGTTACCGCGAGCTAATGGGTAAAACCAACCCAGAGGACGCGGCATGTGGCACTTTGCGTGCTGATTACGCACTCAGCATGCGTCACAATTCAGTTCATGGTTCAGATAGCCCTGAGTCTGCCGCTCGTGAAATTGAGTTTTTCTTCCCTGAATCAGAAGTTTTCTCTCGCTAACTCGTTCATGCATCACTTTTGCGTGATGATCTAGTTCGTAATAACCTCGGAATTGTCCGAGGTTTTTTATTCCGCATTCTCCATTTCACCGGCGAGTTCATTCGTAATTATTCGCGAAGATATTGGCTAATCTGAGCATTTTACAGAGGTGAAAGCTTAGTTACGTGTGTTTGTTCTCACTGTTTTCTCTGTACCACTTCTACGCTTTTGTTGTCGGTTGTCTAATCATTATTCTCACCGTAAAGTCTGATTAAAATTTAATCGTTTTTATTTTAATGCCTTAGCAAACTCAGGGTCTTACACCCCTTGTTGTAGCTGCATAAAGGCTGTACAATTCGCGCCCTTATTCTTGTTTCAGTCATTGAGAGGCAACATGACCACTGAAAAAATCAATCTACTCGACTTTGATCGCAAAGGCATGCGTCAGTTTTTCGCGGAAGAACTTGGCGAGAAAGCGTTTCGTGCCGATCAGGTTATGAAGTGGATCTACCATTTCGGTGTAGATGACTTCGAAAAAATGACAAACATCAACAAGAAGCTGCGCGAAAAGCTTTTACACAAGTGTGAAATTAAAGCACCAACTGTAGCAGAAGCTCAGCATTCTTCAGACGGCACGATCAAGTGGGCAATGAAGGTTGGTGATCAGGATGTAGAAACGGTTTACATTCCAGAAGATGATCGCGCAACGCTTTGTGTATCTTCTCAAGTAGGTTGTGCATTGGAATGTAAGTTCTGCTCAACAGCACAGCAGGGTTTTAACCGTAACTTGAAAGTTTCAGAGATCATCGGCCAGGTTTGGCGTGCTGCACGTGAAATTGGTCTTGAGAAAGAAACAGGCCGTCGCCCAATTACGAACGTCGTGATGATGGGTATGGGTGAGCCGCTTCTTAATATGAAGAACTTGATTCCAGCACTAGAGTTAATGTTGGATGACCTTGGCTTTGGTTTGTCGAAGCGTCGCGTAACCGTATCAACATCAGGTGTGGTTTCTGGTCTTGATCAGATGACGGGCAAAATCGACGTTGCGTTGGCGATCTCTCTTCATGCGCCAAACGATAAGCTGCGTAGTGAAATCATGCCAATTAACGATCGTTGGGATATTCAAGATTTCCTAGCATCCGTTCGTCGTTACATTGCTTCATCGAATGCAAACCGTGGCAAGGTAACAGTCGAGTACGTGTTGCTTGATCATGTGAACGATGACATGGACCATGCACGCGAGCTGGCTGAATTGATGAAAGACACACCATGTAAGATTAACTTGATTCCGTTTAACCCGTACCCAGGTTCACCTTACAAGAAACCAAGTAACTCACGTATTGATCGCTTCCAAAAAACATTGATGCAATACGAGCACACAGTTACGGTTCGTAAAACACGTGGTGATGACATTGATGCCGCATGTGGTCAGTTGGTCGGTGATGTAATTGACCGAACTAAACGTACGGCAATGCTGAAAGCGTCACGCGGTGCCGATACCATTGAAGTGAAAGCTGTATAAACGACCGGAATTCAAAAATAGCCAGAGCCATTCGCTCTGGCTATTTTGTTTATTGTTTAGGACATTTTCGCCAAGATTTGGGACTATCACTCTGCAACCTAAGGTTATTTGGGTATAATTTCGAATTCCTTTGTCAAAGTTTGGACAAAAGCTTGAGCTATCTGTTAGTTTGAGTGTAAAGAGTTTTTGTCTTCGTTGCGCATTCGCTTATCATGATATGTAACACTAACGATGACACCGATAATTCTCAGCACTTTCTCACATACGTTTTGCTGATTTTTGCAAAACGGGTATTCGCACTCAGATCGCTGAGAGTTTCTTAAAATTATTATTTTTGGTTAACGCGTTTAGGCTAGCTATCTTTAAAGAGGCTTAAGAACAATAACGAAAATACATGACCACGTTAGCCACTAAAACAGATTAAATACCGCCATTATGACAGAACACGAAAATACGAATGAAGTGCCACTCTCTATTGAAGCTGGCACATTACTGAAAAACAAACGTGAATCCTTGGGAATGAGCCAAAAGCAAGTTGCCGATCGCCTGAGGCTTCGCATTTCTGTGATTGAAGATATTGAAAATAACCGATTTGAATCTCAACAAGTTGCGACATTTACGCGTGGTTACTTACGCTCTTACGCTAAATTCGTAGGTCTTGATGAGAAGGTGGTTTTGACGGCGTTAGAGCAGACTGCCGATGCTCAGCCTCAAGAGCAAGAAATTGAAATGCAAAGCTTCTCTCGTAAAACAAAAGACGAGAAGCACAATAGCCGTATTATGCTCCTTACTTGGGTTATCGGGCTGGTCATTATTGGCATTTCAGCGGCATGGTGGTGGCAAAACCAACAAGAGAATAGCCTAACTAAGGAAGTAACGGATTCAAGTGTTGAAGCGCCGCAGCCCACTGCTCAAGAATTAGCTGATATCGATTTGATGACGGCTGAAGAGTTAATCGCAAGCACTCCTGAAGAAGTTGCTTCAACTAATGAAGGCGTTGCTGAATCGACTGAAGCACCCGTTGAGCAAGGGGCGGATCCTTTGCTGACTGAAACTGAAAATACAACAAGCGTAGATTCTGAAGAACCTGTTGCCGTGATTGAAGCGGCGGAAGCGGAACAGCCTGCGCCAGTAGTACCTGAAGGCATGACACTTCTTACTATGAAGTTTAAAGCGGACTGTTGGATTCAAGTAAAAGACACCAATGGTAAAACGCTGGTAAGTGGTACTCATAAGCCAGGACAAGATGTAGAACTTACCGGAAAAGCGCCATTTAAAGTGATATTGGGCGCACCGGAAGGGGTTACAATGACATTTGCAAGTGAACCTGTCGACCTTTCTGGGTATACTTCAGGCAAAGTAGCTAGATTCACTCTACCGTTATAAAAAATTATGCAACACGAATCTCCAATTATTCGTCGTAAATCGACGCGTATTTATGTGGGTGATGTGCCAATTGGTGATGGTGCGCCAATTGCAGTACAGTCAATGACTAACACTCGCACGACTGACGTAGAAGCGACAGTCGCTCAAATCCGAGCACTAGAAAAAGTCGGCGCAGATATCGTTCGAGTTTCTGTACCTACGATGGACGCAGCAGAAGCTTTCAAACTGATTAAACAGCAAGTTTCTGTACCATTAGTGGCTGATATTCATTTCGACTATCGTATCGCGCTGAAAGTTGCGGAGTACGGAGTTGACTGTTTACGTATCAACCCAGGTAACATCGGCAATGAAGAGCGCATTCGCGCCGTTGTTGATTGCGCTCGCGATAAAAATATCCCGATCCGTATTGGTGTCAATGGTGGATCTTTGGAAAAAGACCTACAGATGAAATACGGTGAGCCTACGCCAGAAGCCTTGGTTGAATCGGCGATGCGTCACGTAGATCATCTCGATCGTCTTAACTTTGACCAATTTAAAGTTAGCGTGAAAGCTTCAGACGTTTTTCTTGCGGTGGATTCATATCGTCTGCTGGCGAAGAAAATCGATCAGCCTCTTCATTTAGGTATCACAGAGGCGGGTGGTGCTCGAGCTGGCGCTGTTAAGTCATCTGTTGGCTTAGGTATGCTGTTATCTGAAGGGATAGGCGATACGCTGCGTATCTCTTTGGCTGCCGATCCAGTTGAAGAAATCAAAGTCGGTTTCGACATCCTTAAATCTCTGCGCATTCGCTCTCGAGGCATCAACTTTATTGCGTGCCCAAGCTGCTCACGCCAAGAATTCGATGTGATTGGTACGGTGAATGCACTGGAGCAACGTTTAGAAGACATCATCACGCCAATGGATGTGTCTATCATCGGTTGTGTGGTAAACGGCCCTGGTGAAGCAGAAGTTTCTCACTTAGGTCTAGCAGGTAGTAACAAGAAGAGCGCATTCTACGAAGATGGTAAACGCCAGAAAGAGCGCTTTGATAACGATGACCTTGTGAATAAGCTAGAAGCTAAGATCCGTGCGAAAGCAGCTATGATGAATGGCGAAAACCGCATCGAAGTTAAAGTACAAGATTAATCTCAACGAGAATTACGGTAAGTATTGTGGCAAAAACAATTCAAGCAATTCGAGGCATGAACGATTGCCTCCCAACTCAGTCGCCACTGTGGCAAAAATTAGAAAACACAGTGAAAAATGTAATTAGCGCATACGGTTATAACGAAGTGCGCATGCCAATCGTTGAAGAAACAAACCTATTCAGCCGCGCTGTTGGTGAAGAAACAGACGTCGTTTCAAAAGAAATGTACACTTTTGATGACCGTAACGGCGACAGCCTAACACTTCGCCCAGAAGGTACGGCGGGTTGTGTACGTTCATGTATCCAAAACAGCCTGATCAACCGTGATGAACAGCGTCTGTGGTACATGGGGCCTATGTTCCGCCATGAACGTCCGCAGAAAGGTCGTTACCGTCAATTCCACCAGTGTGGTGTTGAGGTGTTTGGTCTAAATGGTCCAGATGTTGATGCAGAGCTTATCATGATGACGGCGCGTCTATGGCGTGAGCTAGGTATCAATGAACATGTTCGTCTTGAGCTGAACTCTATCGGTTCTCAAGAAGACCGCGCAGACTACCGTACTGCACTGGTTGCATTCCTTGAGCAACATATTGATGTGCTAGATGAAGATTGTAAGCGTCGCATGCACACGAACCCACTGCGTGTTCTGGATACGAAGAACCCAGACGTTCAAGCTATTTTAGGTGATGCGCCTCGCCTTTCAGATTACTTGGGTGAAGAGTCTAAAGCACACTTCGCAGGTCTATGTGAACTTTTAGACGCTGCAGGTATCAAATACACAGTTAACGAACGTCTAGTTCGTGGTCTGGATTACTACAATCGCACGGTATTTGAGTGGATCACTGAGAGCCTAGGTGCTCAAGGCACTGTATGTGGCGGTGGTCGTTACGATGGCCTTGTAGAGCAATTAGGTGGTAAACCAACACCAGCGGTTGGCTTTGCAATGGGCCTAGAGCGTCTAGTACTGATGCTAGAAACGTTGGAACTGACAGACGTTCGTCGCAGTGTTGACGTGTACGTAGTCACAGCGGGTGAAGGCACCATGATGGCAGGAATGAAGCTAGCAGAACAGCTTCGCGAGTCTGTTCCAGGCGTTCGTGTGATGAATCACTTCGGTGGCGGTAACTTCAAGAAACAGTTTAAACGCGCAGACAAAGTTGGTGCTGTTGTAGCATTGGTTCTGGGCGAAAACGAAGTTGCGGATAATACCGTAGTACTGAAAGACTTAGCTGGTGGTGAGCAAGAGACTTACAACCAAGCAGAAGTTGCAGAAAAGATCGCAGCACTGATTTAAGTCTTTTAGTAATCTAACAAAATTACATCCTAGTTCGTAAGCTAAGGCTCCCAAATGTGGAGCCTTTAAACGAAATAGGAACAATGGCAGCTAAGCTGCCATTTACATGTTTTAAGAGGACAGGAAGTGGAACTTTACGATACTGAAGAACAACAAGTTGAAGCCATTAAAGACTGGTGGAAGGAAAACGGCAAAGCCGTCATCATCGGTGCGGTTGTTGGTTTAGGTGGTCTATTCGGCTGGCGTTACTACCAGGATTCTGTGATTCAGGCGAGTGAAGCAGCTTCTCAAAGCTACACGACAGCAATGAATGCTTTGCAAGACAAAGGCACTGATGCTCAAGCTGACGTGAAAGCTTTCATTGAGTCAAATGAAGTAAAAGAATACTCAGTATTGGCTGCGCTACAACTTGCTAAAGCACAAGTTGAAGCTCAAGACCTTTCTGCTGCATTGGAGCAACTGAAGTGGGCGCAAAGCAACACTCAAGATGCTGCGTTGTTACCATTGATTAGTTACCGCATTGCGCGTATTGAGACGGAAATGGGTAACTTCGACGCTGCAACGGCAGAGCTAAGTAACGTCACTGATACAGCATGGACAGGTCGTATTGCTGAACTTCGTGGCGATATTGCGATTCGCCAAGGTGACAAAGATGCTGCGTACGCTGCGTATACTGAAGCTCAGCAAGCGGCAGATGCAAGCCCGACACTACAAATGAAATTGGACGATCTGGCGAAATAAGGACCGCATTGGATGAAAAGAGTCTTTAAGAAAGCCTTGCTAGGGGCGTTAACAATGGGAGTACTTGCCGGTTGTGCAGGTGAGAAAGACACCATTGTAATGGCGCCACTACCTCAGGTAGACAGTCAGTTTACAACCAGTAGTGAGTGGAGCACATCGGTTGGCGATGGTGTCGGTCATTACTTTTCAAAGCTATCCCCTGTATTTGCGAATGATACATTGTTCGTGGCAAGTCGTGATGGCTTAGTAAAAGCGCTGGATCCTGAGAATGGTAAACAACGTTGGCAAACGGACCTAGAAGAAGATGTCATTGCTCGTCTCTCTGGTGGTATCACAGCGGCATACGGAAACCTCTACATTGGCTCTGAGAATGGTGAAGTCATCTCTCTTGACCAAGAAACAGGTGAAATTGTTTGGCGTGTAAAAGTTGGTGGTGAGGTACTGGCGAAGCCAGTTGCAGATTCAGGCCTTATTATCATCAATACTAGCCGAGGCATGTTGATTGCCCTTAATGAGAGTACAGGTGAGCAACGCTGGGCATTGAGTACAGAAGTGCCGAACTTAACTTTACGTGGCGACAGTACTCCGACTGCAATTGGCGGCGGTGTATTTTGGGGAACGGCAAATGGCCGACTCGCAGCTGCTATCGTTGAGCGTGGTCAGTTGATTTGGCAACAGCCTGTTGGTACTCCAAAAGGCGCGACAGAAATTGATCGTTTGGTTGACGTTGATTCATCGCCAATTGTGCTAGGCGGTACTCTTTTCACCATTGGATACAATGGTCAACTTATCGCCATTGACTTGCGTTCAGCGAACCCGATTTGGAAGCGTAATTACTCATCTGCGACAGACATTTCTACAGATGGTAGTCGCATCTTTGTGATAACGGAAAAAGATCATGTTGTTGCCGTTGATTCACGAAGCGGGACTGAGTTGTGGGAAAACAGCTTGCTTGAGCACCGACAACTTACAGCGCCAGTTATTGTTGGCAATTATCTCGTTGTCGGTGACACGCTTGGTTACCTTCACTGGATGGATCGTTCAACGGGCGAATTTGTTGCGCAGCAGTTTGTCGATGATAGTGGCTTGGCAGTTGGCCCGACGTTATTGTCGGATGGTTATGTGATTACAACTCGCAACGGCGATGTAAAGAAACTAACCATTAACGAATAATATCGTGATATAATTCACATTCGGCTCCTGGCTGGTGACAGCTAGGAGCCGTTTTGTTGTTTGAATTTATTAACCCTGACGTGGTTATAGGTAAAAAGCTGGTTTGATTTGGCATCGAGCAAGTCGTTACCTATAACTACAGAAGAAAGATTATTGTAGAGGTTGTTATGGTACCTGTTGTAGCTCTAGTAGGGCGTCCGAACGTAGGTAAATCTACACTATTTAACCGATTGACTCGCACTCGTGACGCGTTGGTTGCGGACTTTCCAGGCCTAACGCGAGACCGTAAATATGGCCAGGCGAGACTTGGTGAAGAGCACGAATTCATTGTGATTGATACTGGTGGTATCGATGGCACAGAAGAAGGCGTGGAAACAAAGATGGCAGAACAGTCATTAGCCGCGATTGATGAGGCTGATGTTGTATTGTTCCTTGTTGACGGTCGTGCTGGTCTGACACCTTCAGATGAAGCAATTGCGGCGCATCTGCGTAAAATTGAAAAGCCAGCGATGCTGGTAGTAAACAAAATCGATGGTATTGATGCCGATGCGGCGTGTGCTGACTTTTGGCAGCTCGGCGTGGATGATATGTACCAGATTGCGGCCGCTCATGGCCGTGGTGTGACCGCTTTGCTTGAGCGTGCTTTATCTCCATTCTTTGATGATCTACTAACAAGTGAATCTGAAGAAGGTGAGATTGAAGACCTGACTGGATTCGAAGACGAAGAGCCTCTTGTTGAAGATTACACTGAAGAAGACGCAGAAGCAGAGTTCAAGCGCCTTCAAGAGCAGCCGATTAAGTTGGCGATCATCGGTCGTCCTAACGTAGGCAAATCGACACTGACTAACCGTATTCTGGGTGAAGAACGTGTAGTTGTATACGATATGCCAGGTACAACGCGCGATTCTATCTACATCCCGATGGAGCGTGATGGACGCGAATACGTACTAATTGATACCGCAGGTGTTCGTCGTCGTGGTCGTATCAATGAAACGGTTGAAAAGTTCTCTGTTGTTAAGACGCTGAAAGCGGTAGAAGATGCAAACGTCGTTCTACTGGTGATTGATGCTCGTGAAAATATTTCAGACCAAGACCTAAGCTTACTTGGTTTTGCACTGAATGCTGGCCGCTCAATTGTCATCGCCGTTAACAAGTGGGATGGTCTAGACAGTGACGTGAAAGAAAGCGTGAAGAAAGAACTGGACCGCCGTTTAGGATTCGTCGATTTCGCGCGTATCCACTTTATTTCTGCGCTGCACGGTACTGGCGTTGGTCACTTGTTTGAATCTATTCAAGAAGCATATAACTCGGCGACAACGCGTGTGGGTACGTCAGTACTGACGCGTATCATGAAGATGGCTGTGGATGATCACCAACCGCCAATGGTTCGTGGTCGTCGTATCAAACTCAAATACGCACACGCAGGTGGTTACAACCCACCGATCGTTGTTATCCACGGTAACATGGTTCGTGAATTGCCAGATTCGTATAAACGTTATCTGATGAACTACTTCCGTAAGTCTCTGGAAATTATGGGAACACCGATTCGCATTAACTTCCACAACAGTGATAACCCATACGAGAACCGTACGAATAAGCTTACGCTATCACAAGAGCGTAAACGTAAGCGTATGATGTCGATGGTGAAAAACCGCAATAAATAATGAAATTCGAATACCCAAGTTTCTACTTGGGTATTTTTTTATCAAAAGTAATCGTAAAAATGACTATCACAGCAACAAAGACTCGTTTTTGTCATCAAACATGGCAATTAGAAGCACAAATACAGCGCGTTCAATCTACGGAAGAAGTGACTTACGTTATTACAGATGTCACGCCGTTCCATCCCGTTAGTCACATATGGCCGGATCACCCTGCAGACAAAGGAACGTTGAAGGTGAATGGGGCTGAGCATGACGTGGTAGATTGCCAAGTTGGAGCAGTGGAACAGGAAAGTGGTGCTTTGTATGTGGGTAGTGACATCCCTGTAAAGCGTGATGCTGAAGGTTGGGTGTTTGTCGTCGTGCATGTTTTATCACGTACGGAATCATTTGCAATTAATGACTTGGTAACATTAGCGGTAGATAAAGACTATCAAAATGCTGTGAGTCGAGGCCACACTGCAGGACACTTAGCGTATTTGGCGTTGAATAAAGTACTATCGGAAGACTATTGGCGAAAAGACGCAGACCGCAAAGACCCACATGGTTATTATGACTTTAATAGCTATGCGCAAGTTACTAGTTATGTCACTCCAGACAAGTGCCTCGATACGTACCGTTTAGGCAAAACACTCCGTAAAAGAGGATTAAACAGTGCAGATATGCTGAATGACCTCCAGGCGATTGCAGAAAAAGTGAATGGCCAACTGGTTGAATGGCTTCAAAGAGATGCGATGATCACCATGGAATGCCACGGCGATAGATTAACGGATTCTCGCTATTGGAAGTGCGATTTAGGGGAAGGTCAATTAGCGGTAATCCCTTGTGGTGGAACGCATGCGAGCCATTTAAATGAGTTTGCTTTTATCCAAGTTAAACTCGTTGAGCTCGACGCTCAAACTATCGAAATGCACACCAATGTAAACACTGCTTTCTGAATAAGATCTTTTTATTAAATTCTAATTTTTCGTTTAATTAAATTACTATAAGGTTTTTTATTCTGCCTTAAATTGGAATGCAGAATATGTAACTTATGCTTTCGGTGTGTGGTTATATAAATATTCTTTTAAGGGGTGATCGCTGATCAAGGAGTAAATATCAGACGATCAGTATAAGATCCTACGTATCAAGTATGGTTATCGCCTCGTGAAACTTGTTAGGGCGGTGATGAAGATCAACATACTTGTTCGTTATTTTGAGTAGCATGCGTTACTCGAAATTGCTTAGTTTAGAGAGAGGAACGGGATATGCAGCAGAACATTTGCCCGACTTGCAATGTCGAACTGGAATGGACAGGACAATACCATTGTGAACAGTGTGAATCGGATTTTAAAAAAGTAGGTTTTTGCCCTGATTGTGAGGCGGAGCTGGAGAAGCTGCAAGCATGCGGTGCTGCGAGTTACTTTTGCAATGTGTGTAATGAACTCAAGTCAAAATCACGTGTCCGATTTGAGTTCCAGAAAATCAGTTAACCAGAGTTTGTATTCAGTTAACGGTAGAGCGAACGTCGCCTTCGGCTAATCGAGTAATCAATACATCTCCCGATTTTACATCTGAAGATTGAGTAATCACTTTACCTTGCTCAGTTTGAGTAATTGAGTAACCTCGTTTCAATGTCGCTAGTGGGCTGACGGTGTCTAACTTTTCTGCGGCAATCGCGAGTTGATGGCGCATAGTCAGTAATTTGCGATCCATTGCATCCATGAGCTTTTGCTCAACACGTTCTAGCTTCGACTTCTGCTCGGCAAGGCGTGTTACAGGAGAATTTAATTGCAGCCGATAATGTTGACGCTCGATTCGCTGTTGACGCAAGGCAATAAAACGACTCATCGCTCGCTTTAAGCGCATGTCCAACTCATCTAACTGTTGCGTCTGACGCTGCAAGCGATAGCTTGGGTGCTGTCTCTCTAGACGGTGCACTAATTGCGCAGATTGCTGCTTTTGTTGTGCTAGGTAGTAACGCATCGCGCTCGCTAACTTATGCTGGCGGGTAACTAAAGCTTGATCTTTGTGGCTGTTATCACGGCTTACTAGCTCAGCTGCTGCTGATGGAGTAGGCGCGCGTACGTCGGCGACAAAATCAGCTATTGTCACGTCGACTTCATGTCCAACGGCGCTAATAATAGGAATTTGGCTTGCTGCAATCGTGCGAGCTAATATCTCGTTGTTAAAGCACCATAAGTCTTCCAATGAACCACCACCTCGGCCCACAATTAGCACATCACATTCATCACGGCTGTTAGCGCGACCAATGGCTTGTGCGATTTGAATGGCTGCATCTTCACCTTGTACCACTGTCGGATAAATCACAACGGGTAGGGAAGGATCACGACGTTTCAATACGTCTAAGATATCGTAAAGCGCGGCACCAGTTTTCGATGTGATGACGCCAACACGTTTTGGGTGTTCAGGCAAAGGTTGCTTATTGGTTTGAGCGAACAACCCTTCTGCGGCAAGCTTCATTTTCAGCTCTTCAAACTCTTGCTGAAGACGGCCGTCACCTTCCGGTTGCATGCTTTCGATGATCAATTGGTAGTCACCGCGAGGCTCATAAAGAGAAAGACGAGCTTTTACTAGGACTTGATTACCGTTAGCGGGTTTGAAAGTAACGCGGCGATTGTTACCACGAAACATGGCACATTTAACTTGAGCGCGAGAGTCTTTAAGAGTGAGGTACCAGTGACCAGAGACAGGAGCTGAAAAGTTGGATATCTCTCCGACGAGCCAAACGATCCCCATTTCGTTTTCAAGGAGTAAACGAACTTCTGCGTTGAGACGAGAAACAGTAAAGATGTTTTGATTGGTCTTGGAGAGCACAGCTAATCTCTTAGACGTGAGTATGGAAATTAGCGGCAATATAATACATAGCAAGGGGGTAATTGCAAGAAAAAAATTAAAAAAATTTGTGGTCAAGCGATTGCGTTAACCGTATAATCCCTCCGCAATATCTAATCCAAATGTAGCTTGTTGCTAACGCAGGTTACCCTCATTATGCGAAACGATGAGATTGGATTGTTCTTTTTACTCCTCTAATTGTGAGATATTGCAAATGCTAAGAATTGCCAAAGAAGCGCTGACATTCGATGACGTACTACTTGTGCCAGCTCACTCCACCGTTCTCCCAAACACAGCTGATCTTCGCACTCAGCTAACTAAGAACATCACCCTAAACATCCCAATGATTTCAGCGTCTATGGACACTGTTACAGAAGCTCGTCTAGCAATTGCGCTAGCGCAAGAGGGTGGCATTGGCTTTATCCACAAGAACATGTCTATTGAGCAGCAGGCAGCCGAAGTTCGTAAAGTTAAGAAGTTCGAAGCTGGTATGGTAACTGACGCGGTTACTGTAAACCCTGACGCGACCATCGCTGATGTTGTTGCACTCACTGAAAAGCATGGTTTTGCAGGTTTCCCTGTTGTCACTGAGAGCAATGAGCTTGTTGGTATTATCACTGGTCGTGACGTTCGTTTTGTGACGGACCTTTCTAAGAAAGTATCTTCAGTAATGACGCCAAAAGAGAAGTTGGCAGCGGTTAAAGAAGGTGCAACACGAGAAGAAGTGCAAGAGAAAATGCACGAAGCTCGTGTAGAGAAAGTATTGGTTGTGAATGATGAGTTCCAACTAACCGGTATGATTACTGCGAAAGACTTCCACAAAGCAGAACGTAAACCAAACGCATGTAAAGATGAGCGTGGTCGCCTACGTGTTGGCGCAGCCGTTGGTGCTGGCGCTGGTAACGAAGAGCGTGTTGCTGCTCTAGTTGAAGCAGGCGTTGACGTTCTACTTATCGACTCTTCACACGGACATTCTGAAGGTGTTCTAAACCGCATTCGCGAAACACGTGCAGCTTACCCAGATCTAGACATCATCGGTGGTAACGTAGCAACAGGTGCTGGTGCTAAAGCACTAATCGAAGCTGGCGTAAGCGCAGTGAAAGTTGGTATCGGCCCTGGTTCTATCTGTACAACTCGTATTGTAACGGGTGTGGGGGTTCCACAAATCACTGCAATCGCAGATGCGGCAGAAGTGGCTAATGATTATGGTATTCCGGTTATTGCTGACGGTGGTATCCGTTTCTCAGGTGATATCTGTAAAGCAATCGTAGCTGGCGCATCATGTGTGATGGTTGGTTCTATGTTTGCTGGTACTGAAGAAGCGCCGGGTGAAGTAATTCTATACAATGGCCGTTCTTACAAGTCTTACCGCGGCATGGGTTCTCTTGGTGCTATGTCTCAAGGTTCTTCTGACCGTTACTTCCAGTCTGACAACGCAGCGGACAAGCTAGTACCAGAAGGTATTGAAGGTCGTATCGCATACAAAGGCCGTCTAAAAGAGATCGTACACCAACAAATGGGTGGTCTACGTTCAAGCATGGGTCTAACTGGTTCTGCAACTATCGAAGATATGCGTACGAAAGCTGAATTTGTACGTATCTCTGGTGCAGGTATGCAAGAGTCTCATGTACACGATGTTCAAATTACTAAGGAAGCGCCGAACTACCGTCTAGGGAACTAATTACCCAACGGAAACGTTTGCTTTTCCCTTGAAGCATTAAGAAGAGGCGAGTACACTCGCCTCGGTTTTAATCACTTAGCCTTAAAAAGACTGCTCAAAATGACTAAAAATATCCATGACCAACGTATTCTGATCTTGGACTTCGGTTCTCAGTACACTCAATTAGTAGCACGCCGCGTACGTGAAATCGGCGTTTACTGTGAACTATGGAGCTGGGATGTAGAAGAAGCGGATATTCGCGAATTCAACCCAGATGGCATTATCCTATCTGGCGGTCCAGAAAGCGTAACGGAAGAGAACTCTCCACGCGCGCCTCAATATGTGTTTGATTCTGGTGTTCCTTTGCTTGGCGTATGTTACGGCATGCAAACCATGGCGGAACAGCTAGGAGGCAAAGTGGCGGGCTCTAACGAACGTGAGTTTGGCTACGCTCAGGTTAAAGTTTCTGGTGAATGTGCTCTATTTAAAGACCTTGAAGCAACTCAAGACGTTTGGATGAGCCATGGCGACAAAGTAGTAGAGATCCCAGCCGATTTCGTAAAAGTTGGTGAGACAGACACTTGTCCTTACGCTGCGATGGCGAACGAAGAGAAGAAATACTACGGTGTTCAGTTCCACCCAGAAGTGACACACACAAAAGGTGGCCTACAAATGCTTGAGAACTTTGTTCTTGGCGTGTGTGGCTGTGAGCGTCTATGGACATCGGAATCTATCATCGAAGATGCGGTTGCTCGTATTAAAGAGCAAGTGGGTGACGACGAAGTTATCCTAGGTCTATCTGGTGGTGTTGATTCATCGGTAGTTGCGATGCTGGTTCACCGCGCAATCGGCGACAAGCTAACGTGTGTATTTGTTGATAACGGTCTACTTCGTCTAAACGAAGGTCAACAAGTTATGGATATGTTCGGCGACCAATTTGGTTTGAACATTATCAAAGTTGACGCTGAAGAACGCTTCCTCAAAGCACTTGAAGGCAAGTCTGACCCAGAAGAGAAGCGTAAGACTATCGGTCACGTATTCGTAGATGTATTCGATGAAGAGTCTAAGAAGCTGAAAAACGCGAAATGGCTAGCTCAAGGTACGATTTACCCTGATGTAATCGAGTCAGCTGCATCTAAGACTGGTAAAGCGCACGTGATCAAATCGCACCACAACGTGGGCGGTCTTCCAGATGACATGGAAATGGGTCTTGTTGAGCCACTACGTGAGCTGTTCAAAGATGAAGTACGTAAGATTGGTCTAGAGCTAGGCCTGCCTTATAACATGCTTTACCGCCACCCATTCCCAGGTCCAGGTCTAGGTGTTCGTGTTCTTGGTGAAATCAAGAAAGAATACTGTGACTTGCTACGTCGTGCTGATGCTATCTTTATTGAAGAGCTTCACGCTGCAGACCTATATGACAAAGTATCTCAAGCGTTCACGGTATTCCTACCAGTACGTTCTGTTGGTGTAATGGGCGATGGCCGTAAATACGACTGGGTTGTATCACTGCGTGCAGTAGAAACCATCGACTTTATGACGGCACACTGGGCGCACCTACCATACGACTTCCTAGGTAAGGTATCTAACCGTATTATCAACGAAGTTGATGGCATTTCTCGTGTTGTTTACGACATTTCTGGTAAGCCACCAGCGACTATCGAGTGGGAATAATTCCCCAACCGGAAACGTCTGGTACTAACAGGCACTAAATCATACTTAAGTCCGCGTAATTGCGGACTTTTTTTGTTTTTGGCTTAGTCATTTTTGGCAATGTCAGGCAACGCCAAGCACGGTTTGACCGTGGTATTTTGATGGGTATGATTCATCGGTAATGCCATGGATTACGCCCGATACCATGCTGAGTGTTTTTGATGGGGCATGGTATTAAACTTTTATATCTATCTGTTTTATAAAGATTAATTTCTAGATTTTTAGAGGTTTTTCAGCATGGTATCAAACAAGAATAATAGGTCGAAACATGCTTACTGATACCAAGCTACGCAATCTCAAACCCAAAGATAAACTTTACAAAGTCAATGACCGTGATGGCCTCTATGTTGCCGTCACCACCGCAGGGTCTATTTCCTTTCGCTACAACTACTCGATCCATGGAAGACAAGAAACTATTACCTTTGGTCGCTACGGAGTAGGAGGCATCACGTTAGCTGAAGCGCGTGAGCGTCTCAATGAAGCGAAGAGAATGGTTACTGATGGAAAGTCACCGGCCAAAGAGAAAGCCCGTGCTAAGGCGAGAACCAAAGATGCTGAAACTTTTGGTGCCTGGGCTCAGAAATGGCTGCGTGGTTATCAGATGGCTGACTCTACCCGGGATATGCGTCGCTCAGTCTATGCCCGAGAGTTAGAGGGTAAATTTGGCAATCAGAAGCTGACAGAAATCACTCATGAAGATCTGCGAGCATTGACGGATGCGATAGTAGAGCGTGGAGCACCGGCAACAGCTGTGCATACGCGTGACATTGTACTCCAGGTGTATCGATGGGCGATTGAGAGAGGGCAGAAAGTTGAGAACCCGGCAGACTTGGTGAGGCCCGCCAGTATTGCTCGATTTGAACCAAGAGACCGAACATTAACGCCGGCTGAGATCGGTTTGATGTACCGCTACATGGAAAAGGTAGGTACAACTCCTTCGATTCGTGCTTCGGTAAAGTTGCTGTTGTTGACTATGGTGCGCAAAAGCGAGTTAACCAATGCAACCTGGAATGAAATTAACTTTAGTGAAGCGTTGTGGACGATCCCCAAGGAGAGAATGAAACGACGTAACCCGCACCTGGTATTTTTGTCACGCCAGGCTATGGACATTCTCATCGCCTTAAAGACATTTGCCGGTGGTTCTGATTACATTCTTCCTTCCCGTTATGACTCTGATGCTCCAATGAGTAGTGCGACGATGAACCGAGTTATGGATTTGACATACAAGGCCGCGCAAAAGGAAGGTCAGTCACTAAGTAAGTTTGGGCCGCATGACCTACGTAGAACAGCGAGTACACTGCTGCATGAAGCTGGATACAACACTGATTGGATAGAAAAATGCCTGGCGCACGAACAGAAAGGGGTGAGGGCAGTTTACAACAAAGCTGAATATCGAGAGCAACGTGCATCAATGCTACAGGATTGGGCTGATATGATTGATGAGTGGACCACTTAGTACGCTGTTACCAATAATGAGTAAATGTAGAGTGGGGAATCGAGCCCCACTTATTACAGTACTTTTTAGGGATTTTACTGAGTCAAATTAAAGGTAGTTATTAATTGTCTCAATATGGTGCATCATGCTTAACTTTTTAGGTACTCCTAAGCCGTGATACGTCCCATTAGTGTGAATATTAATATACTCTTGAAATCCAAGTGTGTTTTGATCAAGGCTAGGTGTGATATTCGCAAAGTTAATCATTTCCTGAAGAGCCTCTTTGAACTTACCTGCTGGGTCACTTTGATCATTTGGGCTTTTGGTCGATAGGCTATGTTTAACGTACATACTACTATTTGATTGTTCTATGTAGGTAATGTGAAGTGCGATAACAAAAGCAGGTCCGCCAGATGTAGACCAAGCATCATCAATCGTTAAAAAATCTCCAAATCCGATTTGATGTTGGATTAGGGGAGTAGTGTACGCCACATGAGCATCTGAAAAAAACTGCGGTGTTCTACTATAGTCCGCATTTCTTGGTTGAGATGGAAAAGAGCTGTCAACAATTACGCTACGTGGTAATGAGTTTCTGAAAGCGTGCGAGTATCTATTTAGGTTCTGGATAATATTTGCAACAGAGTTACTTGTATAGGTAGTAATATTTGATTGTATATCTTCTTGTAGATACAAAGAGAATGGAACGCTATCGTGGATTAGTTGTTGAACTAACGTGTTGATGTGTATGATATTTTGATTATGTACTCTTATGCATGGAATAAAAGATATGGTATGTTTAGATAATTCCACGTTGAGGAAGTCCGGTGAGTCACTTGCTAAATCACCTACTTGCGGATTTACGATAACATGCGGTACAACATTATGATTGTTTAGTACTTTGATCGTAGTGCTTAGCCGATCGATATTGTCGTTAACTGGCTCAATTATAGGGCTAACTTTGGTTGAATTAAGTCTCGGAGCTACTTCTTTCAGTGCCGCTAGCTCAAACTGCTTCCCTCTCATATATGGAAAATACATCAAAATCCTCACTATTAAACTGATTGCATTGGGGTAGAGATGATATGATGTTGTCCTTGTCTTTTTTGTGAATGCTGTAGCTTATGCCAAGATTTTTCATCGATTTTGGTAGTTTGCTGATGAATTTGTGATCGTTTCGACGGTATGTCTTAAGTACTCTTTTGAAGTGGTCATTAGCTTCAGATTCATTCAGCGAACAAAAAATTTCTTTACACTCGCTAAACAATTCTGTTTGCGGGCAATTGGGAACAGATCCTGTGACTCTAAGTGCAATGTCGGTATACTCATCTTTCCTCAAAGTATGAAACATCAATTCTGCATCAAAGCTCTTATTTAGAGGAGCTTCTATTTTCTTACTCAACTGATTTCTTTTGTTTGATACTAAAATACCAAAGCGGGGCATATCCTTTTGAATTTTAATCAAGGAACTTAGATGTGCTTCGTGAGTAACAACGTACGTTTTATCAAAGGAGGATGTGTAAGATGACAATTGCTCAGGAAGACGCTTCAAGGAGTCAAATTTAGTTTTTATTTCGTAGCACGTAGAAGAACCATTAATGATTACACAGTCCGCTTTGTTGGTGCCAATGCGCAACTCACTGAGCATGCTTGCGGTGTTCATTGAATGAGTCCCTAACAATATATTGTTAGCAATAATGTTTTTGATAACATATTCATTAGGGTAGTGCTTACAAAGGAGTTTGTACGCTTCTTCAAATAATTCAGAAAGACTTTGCACATGGGATAGTGTAGGGAAGTCACTAGCAATGTCTTGCACAAGGCTCAGATCTCCTTGAGCAACTTTAGTTATGTTTGTGCTGGTAAACATTTTTGCTAGTTGCTTGTAATTCATGGTTACATCCGATACTGAGTTACTTAAAAACTCTTTAATCTATTGCATATAATAGTCTTAGAAAGGCGATGATTCTAGAGTAAAGACAATGCGAACTCAACCTGATAACGTTAGTTTTGGGACTACCCTAGAGACGCTAACAACAAGCACATGAAGGCACACATCCAAAAGAGAAACTGTTAATAATTTAAGACTAGTTTTAGTTTCCGCTTGAGTTAATTTTTACTTTTAATTATCCCCATGAGTTTAGTTTTTCTGAGTCAAATTTTAGCCGCTAAATTTTTCCAGTTCTTCTAGCTTGATAAGAGAAACTCGTCACGAACCGTTCCCAAAGCTTTAGATACAGCTTGGTGAGTTATTTTTTTACCACCTAGTTCAGTTAGTTTTTGAGCAATCGCTTTCTGACTAAGGTCTTGGTCTTGCTTTTTCAGAGCGAGCATTTTTTTCTTATTGTCAGTAAGTCTTGAATCGACCATTCTTCGGGCTATATTACGTAAAGCTCCCTCATCACTGGCTCCAAGAGTTGTACCAGATCCAGTTAAGCTCACTGCTGCTGCATGAATGAGTTTTTCTGTTTCACCCTTTAGCTCTACCGGGTACTCGAAATTATTCCTAATGTAATGGAAAAATGCGTCAGCTTGCTTTTGCGTTACGCATTTATCTTGGAGGAAGTGGTAGAAATACTGGTCAACTAGTTCATCTCCTGATACAGCTTTAAGCTGTTCGACTTTGAAAATGTGAAGCTGCAATCGTCGTAATTCCTTCTCAAATTGGCCCTTTGATTTCAGAGCACTTTTGTATGTCGAATTCCAAGTGCGGCCATCAATGTTTTTCGGTTTATGGCGAGAGCAATACCGGTGGCTGAGCTGCAGTTTTTTCTTGTTGTCAGGATTTTTTTCGTTGTGATCATCTATCTGATATTCATCATCTAGCATATTGTTATCTAGCTTATAGAAATATTCTGCGAGTTCATTTCTTTGGCCACATAGCTCACAGTAGGTTTGCTTTCGTCGTGCATTCAGTTTGGTGTCGGCACTATGTTGTTTAAATCGCGTAGGTGTCAGGTGAAGCAGCCATAATAGTTCGAGCAGATTATCTACGGTTGCTTGAAACCTAAAATCTATAGGCCGATATTGATGCTCAGTATTCTCAAAATGTCGTAGTTGCTGTTTGATCACATCATGAGCGTTTTTAAATCCCATCATCATGACTAGATTGGTTAATGGAGTATCTTCTTTAAATTTGGAGCCATATTTAAGAGACATCTCACGTGTGACTCGTTCTGTCATGGTCAATTTAGCTTTTGAACGTGGCAAGGGTGAGCGATCAATATTCAGATAGGGATGTGGAAAGAAATTAAAATGACTCTCAGGAAGAGAGCTAAGGAACGCCGACACCTTGGGATCGAGAACTTCTAAGATGAGATCTCCAATAGGGAGTTTATCTGTTTCTAGCTTGTTGTGGGCCAGAACACCTTTCAAATGGTTTCTAGGGTCTTTTCTTCTTGAATGTACGGTGTAGTTTGCCCAACGATCTCGAAACTCCCGTATGCCATCGGCGACAAAGGCGTCGCAATCTTCCCATACAGATATAAAGTATGTATCTAAGCGATCACTCGCTTCCTTTTCGATTTCAGCATATTCCATCTGCCACTCCCGTCCCCCCCGTACTGCAGTGCCATGTTACTAATGATTACGTGATGAATATACTAGCAACTAGTTGCATTCATTGGTAGCTGGTCCTTTATCAATATGAAAATAAATGAAGGCTCAACTTAATCTGCCAAAACGTCCAATCCGGAGTTTAAAAAATATTGGCATAGTCAGGTCTCAGCAACTAAGAGGAGGCAAAGACATGCAGGATCTGGCACATAAAACCCTGATTAATCGCAAGACACTACTCAAGATGATTCCTTTGTCTGATCGGACTATTTACAACATGGAACAACGGGGAGAGTTTCCTCGACGAATAGTACTTACTAGCCGCAGTGTGGCTTGGGATCTTTCAGAGGTTGAGAACTGGATAGAAGAAAAACGCAGGTCTGCATTCAAAGCAGCTAGACCGGGCTTTTTTTGGTAGTCAGTAATCAATATGTCGTTTGAAGATTTTATGGATACAGAGTTCCCTGTATCAAACAAGAAAAAAAATGTTCCAGTAGTGCACCGTAAAACAAAAGTTGAGGTGAGATCGAGCTACGTAGACTCCATCATAGAGATTCAAGAATGCAGTGCTCAGGAGGCCAATGAACTCGGATTTATTGCTCGACTTCTGATTCAAGCAACCATGCCGCACAGCAATCCAAAATCGAATGAGTGGAGCCGGAAGAATGGTAATTTCACCATCCACATGATGGCACCATCATCTGTAGGTTTGCCTTTCGGTTGTTATGCACGCTATCTCTTGGTTTGGGTAAGTACACAAGCAGTGAGAAATAAGTCAAAACTGGACAATGGTTATATCACTGAACAGGAGGCACGAAAGCTTGAACTGGGAGATTCTCAAAGAGGTTTTATGAAAAAACTAGGGGTGCGTTCAAGTGGGGGAGAAAATGGGTCAATAGACCCCTTTAGGGACCAAATGCGGCGGTTGTTCAAAACTACGATCAGTGTGAGTTATACAGAACTAAATGATGAAAGTGGATATATTTGTGAAGATGAAACTGGAGCCAGGGTTGCTGATATTTCCCATATTTGGTGGAGTACAAAGCAATCCGATCAAGATTCATTAGGGGAATCTTGGGTGGAACTATCGCCTAAGTTTTTTCAACTTATTACAGATAAACCTGTCCCTTTGGATATGAGAGTTCTGCGGTTGATTAAGCGTTCTCCGATGGCCATAGATATATATTGCTGGGCGACTTATCGGGTGAGTTATTTAAAGCGAGCCACAATTATCCCTTGGTTAGGTTTGATGGGACAATTGGGAGCGAATTACGCCAATGTCAAAGACTTTAAACGACGGTTCAATGGTGGACTTAAAAAGGTACAACAGGCATGGCCAGAACTAGATGCTACTCCAACCGAAAAAGGATTACTTTTGAAGCCAAGTGCTCCTCAAGTACCTCGACGGACAAAACGACAGATTGAACGGGATATTGAAGCGTAATGGAACTGTATACACCATCGTTTTAGGTGTTAGTAAGTCTGGGAAATTAGAAAGTTATCCACGCATGTTTTGTCCCGCTTTAAAGGGGGAGTTTTGCGCATGTTTTGTCCCGGTTTACGCATGTTTTGTCCCGGAGTGCGCATGTTCTGTCCCGAGAAAGGCCGAAAAGTTTTTTAATAACAGATGGTTGTGGAACCTCCTATAGTACTTTCCTGTAGGTTTACCTATATAAAAAATTAACCTGTAGTTAAGCGAAAAACACAGTGGATAATTTGGTAAAGACTGAGAGGTTTGAATCTCGAAATTGGAACAATGTAGTTTATGAAACACCGACTTGTGCAGCTGATTTATACATGTCTGAAACTGTCAATAGAACGGATTTGAACGGCATGGGAGTTTTTTAAGTTATTGAAAATTAATTTCTTTAATATTTAATTTTCTTGGCGTTTCAACATTTATTGACATTTGAGGGGCGGGAGATATTTGGAATCGAAATAATATTACAAGCCTTTCCCATGTGATTTCAGACATATACATACAAATACAGACAAGATTCATCGTCTTTGCAGAAATATACAGATAGCAAAACATGGATAAACAGTGCTGAGGTGCGGGCAAGATAGGTGAAGTAGGCCCACCAACAAGTTGATGGTTCCTATTTCACTCACTACTTATTCGCACCTTCGGGCTCAACGACATCTTGCTCTACGAGGTATCTAATCCTCGATTTTAGCCCTTGGACTCCTAACCAGTTTTAAGGGGAATGACACCTATGTTTCAAAGCTCTAAGGCCGCGCGTTTTTAAGGTGTCGCGCAGGTCGGACGCCAGGATAGAAAGTGACAACCTATCTTTGTAGAGGTCCACATTCACCGCTGATTTTCAGTAGGGGTAGAGGCTCATATCTATAGATTTTAGGCCGATACAGGTTGGTGGGTGCAACTTAGTCACGACAATACTAAGGGCACTCAATCATGAACAATATACGTATTTTAGCGGCTAAAATACCTACGGTTGCTATTTCATTAGCGCTTATCTCTCCCATACCGGTAGTCGCTGGGATTCCGGTTGTTGATGGAACGAACCTGACACAAAATATTATGTCAGCAATGGAGTCTGTCACTCAAACAGCCAAGCAGATCCAACAGTACCAAACTCAGTTGCAGCAGTATGAAAACCAACTGCAAAACACGATGGCCCCAGCGGCTTATATTTGGGACCAGGCACAATCGACGATTGATGATTTAACTCATGCCACCAATACGCTTGCTTATTATCAAAACCAGCTTGGTAGCCTTGATGCTTACCTAAGCAAATTCCAGGATGTGGCCTACTACCGCAGTTCACCTTGCTTTAACGGTTCTGGAGGGTGTACGCCAGCAGAACAAGCCGCGATGGAAGAAAACCGTCGTTTAGCGTCTGAATCCCAGAAAACGGCAAACGATGCTCTATTTGAGAGCTTGAAGTTACAGCATGAAAACTTACAGGCCGACGCTCGTCAGCTGCACCGCTTACAGTCTGCAGCTCAGGGAGCTGATGGTCAGTTAGCTGCTATTGGCTATGCTAACCAACTCGCCAGCAATCAGGCCAACCAACTCCTTCAAATCCGTAGCTTACTAATTGCTCAGCAGAATGCTGTTGGTTCTCGAATGCAGGCTGAAGCCGACCGCGACGCTCAATATCAAGCATCCCGTGAAAGGTTATTTGATATGGGAGATCCAACTGACCGTTCAAAAAACAGGGGGTTCTAATCATGAAGAATATCATTCGAGTTTTTATCGTCAGCGTGTTGGCCTCTTTCGTTCTGGTAGGATGTGGTGAAGATGGAGGGACAAAGTCTACAACGATCAACTGTAATAACCCGAGCCTGACGAAAGAGCAGAGGGAAGAAGGGAACTGTCTTTGGAATATGGGCGAACGCACGGATCGTTCCAAGAATAAGGGGTTCTAATTATGAGCAAGATATTCATTCGACTTGTGATGCTACTAGCTGTGTTACTGACCTCGCAAACTGCGTCGGCGGCCATTGAGCCAAATGGTGTCTTGGATGAGGTAGCCGTTCGCTTCATGACCGCTAGTGCTACTTGGAGCACGGTAATTACAAACCATGCCGTGTGGCTGTTTTGGACGCTGGGTACTATATCTCTTGTTTGGACTGGCGGTACTTTGCTCCTTAAACAAGCGGATATAAGGGAGTTCTTTGCCGAGTTTATGCGCTTTATCCTGACGTTTGGTTTTTTCCTCTGGTTACTCAGAAACGGCCCAGACTTTGCGACGTCAATCATCGACTCGTTGAGAACGATCGGTGCTCAAGCCGGTGGCCTTCCGAGAGACCTAACCCCCTCAGAGCCTATCAGCATTGCTTTCGACATTATTGTTAAAGCAGGTGAGTATTACAGCATCACAAGCCCTATAGATAACTTGTCTCTTTTCTTAATCACGCTAGCAATTTTGGCATGTATGGCGGTTGTGGCGGCTAATGTGTTGTTGGCCTTGGTAACTGCTTGGATATTGATATATGCCGGTGTTTTCGTGCTGGGGTTTGGTGGTTCGCGTTGGACTTCAGATATAGCAATCAACTACTTCAAAAGCGTATTGGGTGTCGCTTTGAAGTTGATGACAATGACTTTGCTCATTGGCATCGCCATGTCGATAATGGACGGTTTTTATGCTGGGCTATCCAATGATGCTCCTATGCGTGAACTGCTGGTGATCTTTGTCGTTTCACTGGTTCTCGTAATGCTTATTCACTCTGTTCCCAATGTGGTTGCTAGCCTAGTTCCCGGAGGTGGCGCGGCGGCGGGTGCTGGCAGCATAAGTGCTGGGGCGGTGGCCGGAGCGACTGTTGCCACTGGTGGTATGGCTGCTGGTGCAGCAATGGCTACCGCCGGCGGTGCGTCTGCTATTCAGGCTGCATTTACAAAAGCAGGTGAGAACGTAGCGAACAATACTGACGTTATGTCGAGCCTTAGCAGTGCATTTAGCGGTAGCGGTGACTCTGACGAGGCTGGCTCCTTCTCCCAAGCTTCCGACCAATCTTCTAGTCATGGCGAATCCTCTGGCGGCTTTAAGGATAGTGTTGCAAAAGCGGGCCGCGTTGCAGCGGATACTGGCGCTAATTTGATTAAGGGAGTGGGAGATATGGCCGGGGAGCGTATAAGCCAAACCGCTGGAGGTCGTTTAGCCAGCTCAGTACGAAACAACATGAAAGGGGACGAGGAAGATGATAAGGAGGGTGACTGACGGCGCTTCTCCTGCATTTGACAACGACAACTTAGGCGGTGTCGTTACTGGCTGGACGAATCAAACCAGCGGCTTTGATGACCTATCCAGTGATGACCAGGAAGAAGCTCGCCAAGCACACGCTGAGTGGCAAGAGCGTGACCCGGAAAAGCACACCTTCGACGTTGAGGACTACGTTTCGTATGCCCAGGAACGCAATGAAGAGGTTGCTAGCTTTGTCAATAAAGGCCGTTCGGCCGAACTAGATAAGGATTACTGATTATGGAGCTTAACTTTCCACCTCAAAACCTTGCGGAGGTATTTGGTTTCTTCGCAGTGATGTTCATTGTGATGCTGGCCTTCTATTTTTTAGGACAGTGGCTACACAGCACTGGACACAGCCCTAAGATGACAACCATTGCCGATAAAATGGAAGTATTCCAAAACAAGCTGGCCGGGCGTGCCTACAAGGACGTGACGAAAACGGTTGATCAAATCGACAACATGAGACGCTGGCCGTTTGGCCGACGCAAGTAGTTAGAAAGCATACGGGCCGGTGATGGTGCACCGGCCCGTATTTTCACATACATCAAACCGATTATAGTGAAGCTGTAACTCGTTTTTGGACATTTGTGAGTTAGAGACCTTGCTAAATTAGTAATCAATGGGTTACTTCAAGTATAGGGTATCTTAGCAGACAAAACGCAAGGCCTGCCCACAACTAGTTTTAGTATTTAACAATAAAGCTCACTAATATTTCATTAGTGAGCTTTATTAAAAAACATCACTAGCTAATAATCTCTATATCTTTTGCAATAAACCCTTTATCACTATTACCAATAGTAAAACATACTTTAATATTTTTTTCTTTCATTCTTGAGTCAAAAAGATATGAAGGAGTTATTGAACTACGACTAAAGAAATACCTATTATCTTGATCGTCTACAATAAACCCATATGACAATTTATTATTTTTACCTTCTACTAGATTATGTATCGTTCCATTGATACGCATACCTGCTTCTCTAGTCATTAAATATCTTATTTTTTCAAGGATTTCATTTAGCTTAATCTTGTTCTTAGTCGTATCGATTATTAATATTTCATCAATACCCGCCCTTAACTCTTGTATACACTTATAACTAAAATCTTGGATATACACATCCAAAATTCCTAGTATTCTATTATTAAGAGAGATATCATCGCTAATTTTATAATACCCTATAGACTCTCTATATATCTTGCATAGCTTATCAATTATAGAAGCATCATAATCGTCGTTAGATATTGCTTTTTCAATAATATCAATTGATTTGGTAAGGTGTACTAGTGCTTTTTCAGGATCATTGTGAGCGATAAATTGTTCTGACATTCTTCGCTGACAGTCAGATGCCTGGTCATATGTGCTTACACGAAATTTTTTATGAGAAGAAAAATTTTCTTCAGAAAGTATATCTTCATAAATACTATTTGCGGAAGAGTAGTCTCCCATGATTTTGAAGGTAAATGCTAACTGACTCTTACACGGAATAGAATCGGGAGCAATTTTAAGAGCATATTCAAGTTGTTCTTTTGCATCATCATACTCTTCTTCCATATTTAAAAACTTTGCAAAGGAGTAGCGTGCAATCAATGAATTACCGTTATATTCAAGAGCTGTCTCATATTCAGACATAGCTAACCAAGGTTGTTCTTTCTGCAAAATATATGCATGAACCCGATAACATTCAGAAAAATCTGGCATTAATTCTTTAGCTTGAATAACTTTTTCTAAAGCCTCTTCCGTATTTTTTGTATGGTGTAATGTAATTGCAGTACTCAAGTATGTTGCACATACTTTTTGATCATTTGTTTCCCAAACCACATTTTTAGGGTCAAACTCATAAGTGTGTTTAGACACACCTTGCCCAGCTATTATAGTTCGCAGTTTAGACCGTCTTTCTTTAACTAGCTGATAGATCTCTTTAGTAACAGCATTAATGCTCTTTAGGTAACTTTCTGCAACACTAGTTAAAACAAACTTTGGCTCTTCATAACGCTCCTCATCAGTGGCCATCAACATACTAGAATTTCTCAATCGATGAATAGCTTCTTCAAGAACTAAATGATGCATTTCATCTAAAAAGAAACGTAACTCTACAAGAGTCATTGGTTTATTATTACATGCTATAACTAAAATGATTTTCCTTTCATCATCTGACAATTTATCGTATAAATTTTCAAAGCAAAAGCTTAATGCTTCTTTAAAATTTACACTATCCTTATTCACTAGCTTCTTAGGATTTTCTCCATAAGCATAAGACCTAACATACCATCTAATAAGCAAAGGGTTATTGAATAATTTATCACATAGAGATTCTAATTTTGCATTATTTCTTTTATATAAATCAGGCACGTTTAATATTTTTGCCATAGTACGTATTAGGTTGATAGAAGATTTATTATCAAGCTTATCTAGTTTATATCTATACTCTAATTCTCCCAGAGCCATTCTTGTCGTTATAATTACTTTAGAACCATTAGGTATATTTGCCAAAAAGTTTCTAACTTTTGATGTGGATATTGTTTCTAGATTATCAATACAAATTAAAATATTGAATTCATTCATATATTCTAATATTTCATCTAGATTACTGTCTATACTTCCACTTTTTTCACTACCAAGAAATGAACTTACGTGCTGAAATAAACCAATACTATTTGTTATTGCATTATTAATTTGTTTTGCACCATTAACCGTTAGTTCATTTGCTTTTAATGTCACCCAAGCAATAATATCAAACCTTGCTTCTCCTTTGGAAGGATCTTCACAAATATCCAAAATATCATATAAACAACGTTGAGCTAATGCAGTCTTTCCTATCCCTCCCTCACCTACAATCGTAATAACTCTTGTGTCTGACAATAATAACTTATTAATAGAGGTTCTATCATCAACTCGACCTAAAAACCCTGTATCATCAAACTCTACCATTGGAAGGTTGTTAAAAATATTTCTTTTCTTATCATCCCAAACAGCAGGGGTTCCAATGCTTGACAAGTAAGCCCGATCATCCAAATTATTAATTACTTTTTTTATCTCGGAAAATTTATAGTCTTTCGAGCGCTCTAGTAATTCAATGCAAAACTGACGTAAATCAAAAAAGTCTGTAGATTCTAAAGGGCGACTATGACAAACTCGATTTCGACAAGGGGAGAGGTTCTCTAAATTTTCACATATAAAGATTAGTAGATCTTCTTTTAAGATCGTTTGGTTTCGCTTTATCTTATGGAGAATTTTTTGACTATCCAAAAAATCTATAAAATTGAGATAATCACCTAGCTGTGGAGAGATGTCTGGTTTAACTTCATTTTCTCGATTAAATCTATCAACTACTTTATCTTGGATATCTAGTGGAAGATCCTTTAGATCGCTGGTTGTTCTCAATATCAATGCTCTAAGGTCATCTTCAATAGCAGATATAATCCCAAAGCAAGATAGTCTAACTGTTGCTGTATTACTCATACTCGACTCTAGTAACTCAATTTCCTCTTATTTTACCCTTAAAAGTAATTTACAAATAGAGTCTAGACCTTCAAGTGTGAGTCAAGTTGAATAAGGAGGTGGGGTTACGTCTTGCGACTTGTCTTTCACATTAGCTTAGATATAGCACACTTAGCTAAATAGATGTGATAGAGCCTTTGCTCTATCTGATATAGGGGCATTTCTGTGTTACAAAGCCTCGTCAGAACAAAAGCCTCGTCAGAACACCTCTGGACATGGAAGTTTCAAAACAGATAGACCTGAGTCAAGGCGGAGCGGGGGCAGAAACAGCTTAAATAGAATAGGTGTCCTAAGCCATGTTGTTCGGATACGCTGAATTTGGAGGAAACGGAGAACGTAGTTTCCTAAATCAATGAACTAATCATCCGTACAGCGAACAGTTCATCAGAATCTGCGCATGAATATGGATGATGGGCACTATCACGTCACCCTAAGGATTGCCGAAAAACCTTGCCCAAAAGCCTGCCTTTTTCTTTGGAGTTGAGTCTCGATTCGATGTTTGTGGGTGTGGCGATGAAGTATGGGTTTCAGGTAATCGGGCTCTTGTGTGCTCGCCGGCTATAGTAAGTAGTGCTTTCGATGCAACCATCCCGAGGAGTGAGGTCAGCTCTTGTTCGAAACCGATTGTGACGTCGACCTCTCCGCTTCGAGCATGAGCTATTTCGTGAAGCAGGGTCGACGCATAGCTCTCGACAGAAGCGAGTTCGTCGCGCTTGATAATAATTTCCTTACCAGTCCAAAGCCCCCGAGCTTCCGAGAAGCCCCCCGTCTCGGGGCGCATCGTTTCCGAGATCTTCACCGACTGAACCCTCGAAGGAAGTCCACCGACTAGATCTGCGAGCTTTCCGGTCGTGCCAAACACCACTCTTTCGGCCTGTGAAAGCTTTTCTAGTGGGACAAATTTGAACTCGAAACAATCGTTCCACCCAGAAATGAAATTGCCTAAATCCTGTATTACGTTTCCTTCAGTATCAACCTGTCCCGACAGCTTTTCCTTGACGTTACTCGGGATTGTGATTATCTGCCGTCCATTTGCCCGAGCTTCCTCGACGAAACGCGGAGCATTCATAATCTCCTCATCCGTCAGGAACAGGACGTTTCCCGACGCATTGGTGATCTTCGATGCATGAACGGAGACATCCGTCCATTTCATTTCGTCGTGGAGTGAGCCACTCCCAAAGTTACCGAGGTCATTGACGAGAGTTTTAGCAACTGCTTCCGAAGAGGAAGCGAGCAGAATGGACTTAACTCGGTCGGAGTAGGCGGTTCTCCCGACATTCGTTCGTTCGCGATTGAGAGCCTTCTTGATAGCAGCCGTCAGCGAAGTGATGTTGTAGGAGAACAGAAAATTTTCTTCTTCGGCGACGCGGATACCGTTAATGTAAATGAAAGAGACCCTGCCCACTTTCCGCAAGACTTCTCCATATTGGTTTTTCTCTAGGCACTCTTCACCGGAGAAGCGCAGGAATAGACGCTTCGCCTTCTCGATATCATCTGTAGAACAGCCTTTCAAGATGAATTCTGTTCCGACGAATGCAGGGTCGGACGGTTCGGAGATACAGGCATGTAGCGTGATGACATCAGAGAAATCATGTTTTTCAGAACGGTCGAAGGAGACATCGCAGAACTTAGAGCGGATACGGGTCTCGATGCCCAAGCGATCGAATGTGGCTAGAGCATCCTTCAAGCCCACACCGAATTTTCCGATGAGTCCGGGATGTTCGAGCTTTTCTTGATTCTCGTTCATCGTGAAGTGCTCGTGTCTAAGGCCACGGCCAAAGTCCCTTATGCACCAATGACCTCGGTCATCACGTGAAATAATAATGTCCTCTGTGTCAGTCAATATCTGCTCGTCGAGAGCATTTGCAATGATTTCCCGAACTGCATGGAATACATCCCAGTTTTCAAGCATTCGATCTATATTTAGGTCAAACTTCTTAGTTACCATATTCGTTCCGCTTCGATTCTGCCTGATACCCACGCTGTTTTAACTGTCTAAAAATAGTTGGATAAAATTTTGTGAGGTACGAATGCCCACTTCCCCTTTAAAGTGGTGTAATGCTGACTTTTTGGAGGCTAGCACAATCGAATATGCGCAACTGATGCTCATGTCAAACAAATGGCATATTTTTAGAATTTATGGGGTATTGATGGGATTACTTTTAGTAGGGCAAACACATGGAGTTTCTGTAGCATAGGGTACTGACTCTAAACGATTTTGGGGCAAAAGCGTGTTTTGGGTTTTAGCAACAAGAGTCAGTACCACTTACACTGACTCGATATTGAGGTAGCGTTACTTGGTCGAGGATTTGCTTGGCTTTAAGCCGGGAGTGTTTCCTGGAGTTTTTTTGTTGTCACGTCGACGTTGATCTGGCTTGCCGGTCGACTTGGCTATTGGTTTTGGCCCTGGTTTCAAACCCATGATTTGATCCTTTTATTTAACGAGGTTATTCCTCGTTGTATAATCTTTGGGCAGTGTTGATGGCTTTCAAGATGTGTATGAAAAACAATCTAAAAATATCCCCAATATTTCTTGCTGGTAACTCATGTTTTGATGCGTTTTAAAATGTACTGCGACAAGTTGGAGGCACAAGATGGATAGAATTACCTCAGGTCCACGACGGCTTAGTGTTGAAGAGATACAAGAACTTCGTCGCGATATGGAAGAATCTTCAATTTGGGCCAAAGCCGAACTAAAACGCCGACGAGACGCAAAAAATCAAAAAAATTCTGCGCATGGTATAGATGATGGTATCGACAAGGACCACTTTTCTAACTAGCTGTTATATAGACTTATTTTCTTCTCATTGATATTCGAGTGGGAATAATTTTCCTCTAGACAGTTGAGTTTATAAGAACCAGCCTTCGGGCTGGTTTTTTTGTACTTCAAGTTTGTGAAGAGGAGGCTCAACTTTTTCGTGAGAGATATATACATGCGGTTAAATTAAATATATATTCATTTTAATTGTTTGATTATCATAAATGGTATTGCTATGGAACAGGCTGACGTTACCTCTCTCATTCCCATCCTTATTACTCTTTTCCTCGCGCTGACCACAAGAAATGTCGTTGTTGGTTTATTCGCCGGTGTGGTGAGTGGTGTCGCTATGCTCGAAGGGACATTTGTCGAAAAAGGGCCACTAGACTCGTTTAGTGCATTGATGAAAAGCTATCTACTGCCGCAATTAACTGACAGCTACAATGCGGGCGTCATTTTGCTCTTGGTCTTTATTGGTGGCTTTGTTGCCTTGATGGAGAAATCTGGCGGTGGTGTGGCGTTTGCTAAAAAGGTTACTCAATGGGTTGCGAGTAAATGCCAAGCTCAACTGTCCGCATGGTTCGGTGGTGTGGTTATTTTCTTCTCAGACCTTGGTACACCACTGATTGTTGGCCCTGTTTTTCGCCCTTTATTTGATAAGTTAAAAGTATCACGCCAAAAATTAGCTTTTATTATCGATTCGACTTCCTCTCCGGTGGCAATCTTGATCCCTTTTATCGGATGGGGCGTTTACATCATGGGATTGATTCAAAAAGAGTTTACTGCCCTGAATGTCAGTATGAGTGATTGGGATGCTTTCATTGGTGCGATCCCGTATCAGTTTTACGCCTTTCTTGCGATCGCGATTGTGCCGATTGTCTCTTTCTTCAAATTAGATTTCGGACCGATGGCGAAGGCTGAACAACTAGCAGAGCAGGGCTCTGACTTTGGGAAAGTGCAGGAGTCCATGAATGTGTTTACGCATAAAGATGCAAAATCTAGTTTTGTATGGGCACCTTTGCTCGTTATGCTGGTGGTTCTATGTACCATCCTCGTGCCACACGGTTTTCCATTTCAAAAAGTGGCAGGATCAACGTTTAGGGCTGCACTTTCTTCTGCATATTTCTTCGCGGCCTTCACTTTAATTGCGCTGATGGCGTTTTATGGCGTAAGAAAGCTTTCGGATGGTATTCAGGTTTATCTGAAAGGGATGTCAAACATGATGTCAGTGGCGGTGATTCTGGTATTGGCTTGGGCGCTTAGCTCGGTTGGGAAAGAATTAGGTGCAGCTGCATACATTGCTGAACAAGCTCAAGCCGGTTTCCCTTACTGGTTATTGCCAGCGGTTGCGTTTTTACTGGCCGGTATTATCTCGTTCGCTACGGGATCATCTTGGGGGACGTTTGCCATCATGATGCCATTAGTGATCCCAACTGCCGTCGCGATTGATGCACCACTGTTGGTTTGTATTGGTGCGGTATTATCTGGTGGCTTGTTTGGCGATCACTGTTCTCCCATCTCTGAAACTACGATTTTGTCGTCGACAGGAGCGGGGTGTGAACAGTATGAGCACTTCCGTACACAATTGCCTTACGCATTACTCAATGGAATGATCGCATTGGGGTGTTTTCTTTTAGCTGGAATCAACGCCTCACCAGTGATTGTGCTTGCCGCAATTATTTCTCAGTGTGTGGTTTATTTTGTGCTGTCTAAACAAAAGTCAACCGCGAAGCTAGAGGTGGTTTCGGCAGAACAATAAAGAGAGAAACATCACAAAGCGGAGGCTCACAGGGTCTCCGCTTTTCTTTTGAGTCAAGGTAACATTTTTCTTGTGACAAAATGTGTGTGAGGACCTATTTATTCATTTTGTCTCGCAGAATCAACGTACTTGGCTCGGTGTTTCGTATATATGATCCACTATATGTCTAGTTATTCCTCGTATATTGTATTGTTGAAATCCGGAGACTAGACATGTTTGCACTCAAACATCTTCCTCTTGCATTGAGTTGTGTCTTAGCAGCACAAGTGAATGCGAGTATGAATATTCAGCCCGATCCGCAAAATCCGAATGGTTATGTTATTGCTCGTGGTGACGTTCAAGCCGTAGAGCAAAGCAAAACTTCTGATCCTATGTATGCCATTTGGTCACAAGCATTAGAGACACGCCCGAACTCAGTGGTTGAAGCGATTGTTCCAGGGGCGACAACCAACCCAGAAAACGTGAAGCGTGTAGAGCGTGTATTCCCCGAAAGTGAGTGGGACTTCCTGACTCAAATGGCGGCACCTGAATACACTTACACGCGTTTCCTACGTGCAATTGGTAAGTTCCCTGCATTCTGTGGTGAGTACACAGACGGTCGTGATTCGGATGCAATTTGTAAAAAATCGATCGTGACAGCGTTTGCTCACTTTGCACAAGAAACCGGTGGCCATATTTCGATTGATAACGTATCGGATAATCCGCTAGGGTTGGAAGAGTGGCAGCAAGCTTTGGTTCATGTGCGAGAAATGGGATGGTCTGAAGGGCAAGAAGGTTACACAACAGGTTGTGGTCAAAATGACTGGCAAAACAAACGCTGGCCATGTGAGTCTGGACAAGGTTACTTTGGACGTGGTGCAAAGCAGCTTTCTTACCATTTTAACTATGGCGCGTTCTCTGAAGTGATGTTTGATGGCGATGCATCTGTATTGCTGAAAAATCCAGGCTTGGTTGCGGATTCGTGGCTGAACTTAGCATCGGCTATCTGGTTCTTCCTAACCCCACAAGCACCGAAACCTGCAATGCTACATGTGATTGACCGTACTTGGGTGCCTTCACAGCGTGAGCTTGATGCTGGCATTGGTTACGGCTTTGGTACGACCATCAACGTGATCAATGGTGGTATTGAGTGTGGTGAGCAAAACAAGGATAAAGGTCAACCTGTTAACCGTATTCGCTATTGGGAAGGACTTGCCGCTCATTATCAAATTCCAATTGAAGCCGATGAGACCAATACCTGTTGGCAGCAGACGCCTTACGGCAGCTTAAATCTAAATGGTGCGACAGACGTGCTTTACACCAACTGGGATGGTAACTGGAAATACTACTCAGATCGTCCTGGAGGTCACTCATTTGAATGTGAGCTTGTTGGTTTCCAAACGGCTTACTCTGCGCTAGTTGCGGGTGATTATGAGAAATGTGTAACTAACTTCTACCAATCTCATGCGGGTTGGCCAGAAGTTCGTGTAGTTGACAAGTTAGACCCAGTGGATCCGGTTGAGCCGCCTGTAGGTGGTGTGGCAGCTTGGGATTCTGGCAAAGTATATAACACGGGTGATCAAGTTTCTTACCAAGGTGCTGTTTACGAAGCGAAATGGTGGTCACAAGGTAATGAGCCAACGAAAGGAGACCCTTGGAAGCTGGTTTCAGGCACTCCTACGGAGCCGCCTACAACGGAACCTGAACCACCGGTGACTGAGCCAGAGCCGCCAGTAACCGAGCCAGAACCACCAGTGACAGGCAATTTTATTCAGTGGGAGCCGGGTGTAACGCAAGTCGCTAACGGCGATAAAGTGACGTACCAAAACAAATGTTTTGTTGCGAAAAATGGCCCAGGAGTGTGGGAAAGCCCAACGCAAAGCAACTGGTTCTGGGACGAGATTTCTTGTCAGTGATCGAGTAAAAAACAACCTAACCATCTATAAAGACTCTGCTTTTTTGCAGGGTCTTTTTTTATATATGTAGTGGTTTATTTATGGAATCTAAGTTTTCAATAACAGCTTTTCTCTTTTGTTCTGGAGCCCATTAAAATTCGCGCGCATTTTTTATCAACATTTTTGAAAAAAGGTATTTGTACATGTCGACAAAACTGGCTAACCCAGCACCGCTAGGTCTTATGGGTTTCGGTATGACCACTATTCTGCTCAATATTCATAATGCAGGATTTTTCCCAATTGACTCTATGATTCTAGCGATGGGCATCTTTTACGGTGGCCTTAGCCAAGTAATCGTTGGCATCATGTGCTTTAAACGCGGTGATACATTCGGCACAACTGCGTTTACTTCTTACGGTCTATTTTGGCTAACATTGGTTGGTCTAATCGTAATGCCTCACATGGGTCTTCCTGCAAGCCCTGCAAGCTTTATGGGTTGGTACCTAGCGCTTTGGGGCATCTTCACTGGTTTCATGTTCATTGGTTCTCTATGTTACCCAACAGCGAAGCAAGTGGTATTTGGCTCTCTAACTATCCTGTTCTTCTTGCTTGCTGCTCGTGATTTCACTGGTAGCGAAGTGATCGGTGCTATCGCTGGCTTCGAGGGTATCTTCTGTGGCGCAAGTGCAATTTACTTCGCAATGGCACAAGTACTGAACAACGAATTTGGTCGTGAAGTGTTACCTGTAGGTAAAGCAAAAATCGCTCGTAAAGTTGAAGCGGTTATCGCCTAAGCTGCTACTCATAATGAAGAAAGGGGGATTAACCATTGGTTAATCCCCCTTTTTTATGTCCTCAATCGGACCACTGCTTTTTCTTATTTATGTGATAACGCTATGTTGATGGTTGCTCAACAGTTTCTGCGCTATTGCTGTCTGCCGTTGGTGCTTTACCCGTTTTACGTCGGTACTTATCTTCCCAGTAATCTGCGCCTTTAATGCCCAGTGCAACAGGGTTAAATGTAAAATCGGTCACACCACGTTTTTGTTGCTCTTCGTAGTCGTTCAGTGCTTTGAGTGCAGGCTTCGACATAAAGAAGATGATCAAAATACCGATGATGTTTAGCCACGCCATCAGTCCTACGCCTACATCACCCATCGCCCATGCTAAGTTGGCGGTTTTCACGGTTCCGTAGAACACGGATGAAATAATGATGACTTTCAGAATAAACATCAGTCCATTTACTTTGAACGTACGACGAATGTAAGCAATGTTCGTTTCTGCAATGTAGTAGTAAGCCAGAATGGTCGTAAACGCGAAGAAGAATAGAGCGATTGCGATGAATGGTTTACCCACGCCAGGTAGTGCGCTTTCGATCGCCATCTGTGTAAACACAGGACCATTTGCACCAATATCCGCTGGTAGGTTTTGAACCAGGAATGTACCTTCAATCGCACCATTTACGTTGTACGCGCCAGTGATAAGAATCATGAACGCGGTTGCTGAACACACAAGTAGTGTATCGATGTAAATAGAGAAAGATTGAACAAGACCTTGCTGAGCTGGGTGATCAACACTCGCTGCTGCTGCTGCGTGAGGACCAGTACCTTGACCTGCTTCGTTGGAGTAGACACCACGTTTTACACCCCAGCCGATTGCTGCACCAACGCCTGCCATTGGTGTGAACGCGTCACCAATGATCATGCCGAAAATGCGTGGAACCTCACCAATGTTTAGAAGGATGATGACAAACGCAGTAATGATGTAAGCTAACGCCATAAATGGCACAACGACTTGGGTAAAGTTCGCGATACGCTTTACGCCACCAAAAATGATGAAAGCCAAAATGACACAAACAACCGTACCAGTGAAAATTTTAGCAAAACTGAAGGTACCAATAGCGGTTTCAATCATGTCACCTGAGCCAAATGCGGCTTCTACTGCGTTACCGATACTGTTCGATTGAACGCCAGGAAGTAGAACACCACAAGCAAAGATGGTCGCGATAGCAAAGATCCAAGCGTACCATTTTTGTCCCATTGCTTTCTCAATATAGTAAGCAGGGCCACCACGGAACTCGCCTTCGTCTTCTTCTTTATAAATTTGTGCAAGTGTTGATTCTGCGTATGCGGTTGCAGCGCCAAAGAAGGCAACGACCCACATCCAGAATACGGCACCTGGGCCACCGAAACCGATAGCAGCAGCAACACCAGCAATGTTACCTGTACCTACACGGCCAGATAGTGAAACGGCAAGTGCCTGAAATGATGATATCCCTTTTGTTGAACTCTTCCCTGAAAGTAATAAGCGCCACATCTCAAAGAAGTGACGAATTTGTACAAAACGCGTCATGATTGAATAGAACAAACCTGCGCCAAGGCACAAATAGATCAGTACCGGGCTCCAAATAATTCCATTCAGAAAATCAACTAATGACTGCATGAGTATTTTCCCTGTTAGTTGTGTTTGTGGTTGTTTTTCACACAATACATTACCCTTTATGTAATGTAATTGTTAACTTTTTTAGCTACAAATCCTTTGTAGCGTGATGATGAACACAGAATGGAGAGTAGTTGTTAAAATTTGGTTCTTGTTGCTTATTTGCTCCTTTTAGGTAGAAGATTTGCCTGATGATTAATTATGCAGCACATTGTCATTTAAATGTGCTGCGATTTTGATGAGTTAAAAATGCCAGTGGTTATGCATTTTGTGGAGTAAGTGTCTGCCTGTTTTTTGTTCAGTGATGTCCTCAGGCGTAACGACAAAGGTTAAGCTCCGCATTATCCATCACTTTTGCTTTTTCACCTTTCATTACGCTTGCTAGCAATTGACCTGAACCACAAGCCATCGTCCAGCCCAGAGTTCCGTGTCCGGTGTTAGTAAAAAGGTTATCGTATTTAGTCGCGCCGATAATTGGTGTGCCATCAGGCGTCATTGGCCTAAAGCCGCTCCAAAACTCAGCTTGGCTGAAGTCACCACAACGAGGAAAAAGATCACGGATGACCATTTCGATGGTGTTTTTGCGCTTTTGTGGAAGGGAAGCATCAAACCCTGCTAATTCTGCGGTGCCAGCTACGCGAATTCTGTCATCAAATCGAGTCATAGCGACTTTATAGGTTTCATCCATCACAGTAGATCGAGGAGAGAAGTGTTCATCCTCCATCGGGATGGTGAGTGAATAGCCTTTGACAGGGTAGACCGGAATATCAATATCGAGTTGCTTGAGTAGCGCTGTAGAGTAGCTGCCAGAGGCCACTACATATTGGTCTGCTTTAAATTGTCCTCGGTTCGTTTGGACACCTATGATCTTTTTGCCTACTGTAACCCAATTGCTTACTTCAGTATCGAACTCAAATCGGACATCGTGTGCCTTAGCAAGCTCCGTTAGTTGTTGGCAAAATTGATGGCAATCGCCCGTTTCGTCATCAGGTAGATGCAAGCCACCAACCAGTTTGTCTTTCACAAGTGCAAGCCCTGGCTCTTGTTCAATACATTGTTCGACGTCCATTAGCTTAAATCGGGTTCCGCTTTGTTCAAGGAGCTGCATGTCCTTTTCAATGGCTTGCAGCTGTTGATGTGTTCGGAATACTTGCAAGGTCCCAAACTGACGTCCTTGATACTCAATGGCGTGTTCTTGGCGTAACTGTTCTAAGCAAATACGGCTGTGGTTAGCGATCGAAAGCATGCGAGCCTTGTTAACTTGATAGCGAGGTAGGGTGCAGTTCGCGACCATTTTACTCGCCCAGCGGATCATGTCGGCATTCAGAGTGGGTTTGATTTTAAGTGGAGCATGCTCCTCCATTAACCACTTAATGGCTTTAACAGGAACACCAGGCGCAGCCCAAGGCGAAGAATAGCCATATGAGATCTGCCCGGCATTGGCGAAGCTCGTTTCCATGGCACTGCTTGCTTGGCGGTCAATGACGGTAACTTGATAGCCTGCTTGAGATAAATACCAAGCAGAGGTTAAGCCGATAACGCCGCTGCCTAATACGATGACTTCCATTGATGCACTCCACACATTTATCAGAGTGCTCAGTTTCTTTTCTTTACCTTTTGTTAACAATCGATATAAATTACACACTGCGTTTAGAAAAACTATAGGCTCAAGGATGAAAAGTAATCTGATAAGTGGTTTGTGCCTATTTAGCCAAGTCGCGGAGTACAGCAGCTTTACTGGTGCCGCAAGACATTTACACCTCACCACTGGTGCCATAAGCCAACAAATTATTCATTTGGAAGCGTTATTAGGTTTTACTTTATTTGAACGCCACTCTCGCGGTATTCGTTTAACCGTAAAAGGCACTCAGTTACACCAAGCGACGCAGTTTCACTTTTCGGAACTGAGCAAATTGCTTGATGAGCTCAAAGTAGAAAAGCAAACCAATGAAATTCGTTTGAAGTTGACGCCTTCTTTTGCTTTCAAATGGTTAGTCCCAAAGCTCGAAAGCTTCCATCATGATAATCCGGATATCCAAGTACAAATCTTTGCGGAAGGTGCGCTGGTAAATAGTGAGATAAAAGACTATGACGTCGCAATTGACTATGGTCTTCATCCTTATAGAAATGCTAACGCGGAGCTGATTTTGGATGAGCATCTGCTACCGGTGATGAGTCCAAAATACCTTGAGGATCATGGCTGGCTAAAAACGTTGTTTGGTGAGCAAAAAAACTCAATGCCAGTGAAGCAATGGCAAGAGGCGACGCTACTACACGATGCGATGCCATGGGAAAAAGCGACGCGTGACTATGAGTGGCTATATTGGGCGTCAGCGATGGGGTTGGATTTTAAAACCGATATCGGACACTTTTTTAATCGAACGGATATGGCGATGTCTGCAGCCGAAGCTGGCGTTGGGATTGCGATGGCACGAATGGCACTGATTGAGGATGAATTGACGACAGAGCGTTTGGTTTCTCCATTCAAACCGATTCCTGCCAATGCAGGGTATTACTTGATCATGAACACACGTACGAATGCGACAGAAACGTTTCGTCACTGGTTACTTGGACAGTTGAATTAGCGTTTTATCTCTGTGATTCGCCCCTACGTTATTTGTTGAAAAATTGGGCAATATAAGTTTTAAGCAAGGTAAGTGCTTTTCTTGCCGCTATTTGAGTGATGAAAGACAGGGAAGAACATGAAAGACGAAACGCTATCCATCCATTTTGGTTACGAAACTGACCCGACCACCAAATCTGTCGCGACACCGATTTATCAAACGGTCGCGTACGAGTTTGATAACGCGCAGCATGGTGCTGATCTGTTTAACTTGGAAGTGCCGGGGAATATCTACACTCGCATCATGAATCCGACTAATGACGTGCTGGAAAAACGCATGGCAGCGTTAGAAGGCGGCATTGCCGGGTTGGTCGTGAGTGCGGGGAGTGCAGCGATTAACTATGCGATTCTGACGTTAGCGCAAGCGGGCGATAACATCGTTTCTACGCCGCAACTTTATGGCGGTACTTACACCTTGTTTGCGCACATGCTGCCAAATCAAGGTATTCAAGTGAAGTTTGCCAAAGATGACAAGCCAGAAAGTTTGGCCGAGTTAATTGATGAAAATACCAAAGCGGTGTACTGCGAGAGCATTGGGAACCCTGCGGGTAATATCATCGATTTAGAACGTGTGGCGGAGCTTGCTCATGCACAAGGCGTACCTGTGATTGTGGATAACACTGTTGCGACGCCAGTGCTTTGCAAACCCATCGAATTTGGTGCGGATATCGTAGTTCACTCTCTCACTAAATACGTTGGTGGGCATGGCACCACATTGGGTGGCGTGATTGTAGATTCCGGTAAATTCCCTTGGGCACAGCACAAAGACCGCTTTCCTGTTTTCAACCAACCAGAACCTTCTTACCACGGCGTGGTGTATACCGAAGCGTTTGGTGAGGCGGCATTTATCGGGCGTGCGCGTACCGTACCACTGCGTAATACCGGAGCAGCATTATCACCGATGAATGCATTTATGCTTATGCAAGGGTTAGAAACGTTACCGCTGCGTATGGAGCGCCATACCGAGAACACACTCAAAGTGGCTGAATTCTTGGAACAGAATGACAAAGTCAGTTGGGTAAGTTATGCCGGATTGCCAAGTTCTGAACACTTCCATCTCGCCGAAAAATACATGAAAGGTAAGCCTTCTGCGATTTTGTCGTTTGGTTTAAAAGATGGTTATGACGCTGGTGTGCGTTTTTATGATGCTTTGAAAATCTTTAAGCGTTTGGTGAACATTGGCGATGCAAAATCATTGGCTTGCCATCCTGCATCGACGACTCATCGTCAATTGAGCGAAGCAGAACAAAAACAAGCTGGTGTGTCTCCAGAGATGATTCGTTTATCGGTGGGTATTGAACATATTGACGATATTCTAGCCGATTTAGAACAGGCACTAAACTCGTAAAACGATTCTGTTTTTAGCTTTGGGTTACCCATAGGCCAGCCTTTAAAAAAGCTGGCCTATTTTTATTTTATTGTTTAAATATCAAGGGCTTTGGTGTTTTTGGTTTGTGGCATTCCAAAAGCTCATAGAGGGTGAGATTTATTCTCTTGTCACGTTTGGGTTTGTTCCTGATGATGTGTGCAAGTATTACACATTGGAAGGGACTCAAATGTCTTACGTATTTCACCGTCATTGCCATGCCACGCTACCAATCATCGATAGAGGTGAAGGTGTTTATCTATTCGATAAGCATGGAAAGCAGTATCTCGATGCTTGTGGTGGTGCTGCGGTATCAAACCTTGGCCACAGTCATCACGCCGTTAAAAAAGCCATGTTGGAACAGATCGAGCGAGTGCCATTTGCTCATACTGGATTTTTTACTAGTGACAACAGTGAGCGCCTAGCAGAATTGATTTGTCAGTACATGCCTGAACAGTTCAACCATGTGTATTTAGTCAGTGGAGGATCAGAAGCGGTGGAGTCGGCACTAAAAATGGCGCGGCAGTATTTCGTGGAATCAGGTAAGCCAGAGAAAAAGCAATTCATCGCGCGTCAGCAAAGTTATCACGGTAATACCTTGGGGGCTCTGGCTGTCGGAGGTAATGAATGGCGACGTGAACCGTTCAAACCCATCTTACACCCGAGCCATCATATCGCCCCTTGCTATGCTTATCGTTATCAGCAGAGTCATGAGTCGGAATTGGATTACTCATTGCGAGCGGCGAATGAGCTAGAGGCAAAAATTCTTGAGTTGGGGGCTGATAATGTCATGGCTTTTGTCGCTGAGCCCATTGTGGGAGCCACCGCTGGAGCTGTGCCTGCCACACAAGGTTACTTCAAGCGTATTCGCGAAATATGCGACCAATACGATGTGTTATTGATCTTGGATGAAGTCATGTGTGGCGTTGGACGCAGTGGCAGTTTTTTTGCGTTTGAGCAAGAAGAGGCAGAACCCGATCTGGTGTGTATGGCTAAAGGGCTTGGTGCGGGCTATCAACCTATTGGCGCGGTGGTTGCGAATGATCGAGTCTATCAAGCTATTGCTGATGGAAGCGGTTTTTTCCAACACGGTCATACCTTTATGGCGCACCCTGTGGCGTGCGCTGCTGCCGTGGCAACAATTGAAACCATCTTCCAAGATGATTTATTAACGGCGGTGAATCAGCAAAGTGCTTTGCTGCGTAATGAGCTTACTTCTGCATTGGCCCATTTACCGTACATTGGCGACATTCGTGGTAAAGGCTTGTTTTTTGGCATTGAGCTGGTGGCGGATAAAGAAAGCAAGGCGCCTCTGAGTAAAGCCACATTGGCAGACAAACGCATCAAACGGCGAGCAATGGAAAATGGCTTAATGTGCTACCCAATGGGCGGAACGATTGATGGCGTTAATGGGCACCATATTTTGCTCGCACCGCCATTCATTATTCAGTCTCATCATATTGATGAACTAGTCGGTAAACTCTCATTAACGTTAAAAGAGGTGGCGGAGACATGGAAGTAGCAAACCAATATTTGCGAGAACCTATCGCCATTATCGTGGCCCCAAACGGTGCAAGAAAAACTAAGCACGATCACGCCAGCTTACCCATGACAACAGACGAACTGGTTGCAGAGGCTATCGCTTGTCAAACGCTAGGGGCTGCCATGATCCATTTACATGCTAGAGACGCCAACGGACGTCATTCATTAGACATCGACGACAACATGGCAATTTACCATGCCGTGAAAGAAGCGGTGGGACAAAACATGATGGTACAGCTCACCACAGAGGCGGTGGGCTTGTATTCTCCGCCACAACAGATGGCGTTAGTTAAAGCTGTGAAACCAGAAGCGGCTTCTTTTGCATTGAGGGAGTTAATCCCTGATCGCGCAAGTGAGAAAGAAGGGCATGCCTTTTTCCATTGGGTGGCAGAACACAACATCGTGAGCCAAATTATTCTCTACGATGCAACCGACATTGAACGTTATTTCCAACTGCGTGATGCGGGCGTGTTACCTAAAACGCATCAGCATGCATTAGTGGTGTTAGGGCGTTATCACCAAGCTCAACAGTCTTCGCCATGGGATTTACGAGGTTTGAATTTGGCGCGTTTTGTCGAGGAAGAAATTCGATGTGCCATTTGTGCTTTTGGTGCGCGAGAGCAAGACTGTTTAGCGAGTGCGATGTTACTTGGATTCGATGTTAGAGTGGGGTTTGAGAATAACCACTTCGATGTGGCAGGCGAATTAGCAATCAGTAACGCGGCTCAGGTGGAAGCTCTACGCGATGTGGCGCATCGCTTTGCGATTCCTTTACGCAGTGCGCAAAGTTTGCGTTCAGCTTTGAAGTAAATCTGCTCGCGGAAAAGAAAAAAAGAAGAAAGGAAAGTAAAAAGGCTCCATCGGAGCCTTTTCGGTATTTGTCGTTAGTTCTCAGTTTGCGCTACAGGTTGACGAGCGGGATGTTTGATAAACACCGCGACAACAGCCGCTATCGCTAATGCAAAACAGTAGTAAGAATTGGCAACTACTTCAAGTGGCGAGAGGTTGAACACGGAACCTAGCAGTAGTACTTGAGCACCGTAAGGCAACACGCCTTGCACCACGCATGAGAAAATGTCTAACAAGCTTGCTGAGCGGCGAGGAGAGACATTATTCTCTTCCGCCAGTTGGCGAGCAACGCTGCCCGATACAATGATGGCTACGGTGTTGTTTGCCGTACAGCCATTGACCATTGATACCAAACCTGCAATACCTAGCTCGCTTGCACGACTGTTCGCATGCTTAGAGTGACTAGAGCCAAACGCGTGGATAAGGCTACTAACGAAATTTGTTAGAAAAGCAAGACCACCTTGGCGACGCATCAGTTCACTCAAGCCACCAATCAGCATGGATAACAAGAAGATCTCTTGCATGTTACCAAAGCCTTTGTATACGTCTTGGGCTAGATTAGTTAGTCCGTAATTGTCAATCGATGCCAAGCTCACGCCGCCAGCCAAAAGAATGCCAATCGACAGAACCACAAACACATTCACACCAGATACCGCTAGGATCAAAATAGTGATGTACGGCAAGACTTTTAGCCACTCAATATCGCCAGTTGCAGGCACTTGAGTCGCAGTACTGTTGAAAGCGAACACTGCAATCGCGATCAACGCCGCAGGTAAAGCAATACGAATGTTCTCTTTAAACTTGTCTTTCATCTCACAACCTTGAGAGCGTGTCGCCGCGATGGTGGTGTCAGAGATGATAGAAAGGTTATCACCAAACATAGCGCCGCTCAGTACAACGCCTGCGGTTAACGGTAAGCTCATTCCTGCTGATTCAGCAATACCCAACGCTACGGGGGCAACGGCTGCGATGGTACCCATCGAAGTCCCCATTGCTGTTGCGATAAAAGCAGAAATCAGAAAAATGCCCGGTAAAATCATGCTGGTTGGAATAGCGGATAAACCAAGGTTCACTGTTGCATCAACACCGCCAGAGGCTTTTGCTACCGCAGCAAAGGCACCTGCAAGCAGATAGATCATACACATTGCGATGATGTCTGGGTGGCCAACACCACGCATGAAGTGTTCGATTGAGCGGTTAAGTTTCTCTTTACTTAAAAGAAACGCAATGATGATGGCTGGTAATACCGCGATGGGTGCAGGCAGCTGGTAGAAGGCAAATTCCACGCCTTGCAAAGATAAGTAAGTGCCTACGCCAATAAATAGCGCAAGGAATACAATTAATGGGATCAGTGCGACCGCAGACGGTGCAACTGTTTTAGTAGTTTGTTGGGAACCGGACATGTAAACGACAATGTTAATGATAAGAGAGAAGAGCAGACTAATATCACATTTCTACATTGTCAACGTCTAGACGTCTAAATGGCTGTTTAAATTTTACACGTAAAGAAAAAGATAAAAGCTCGTGTTGCGTATCTCACTGATACCACGAGCTTTAGTTATGCGCTAATGAAGAGACTGTCGTTATTGCATTGATTTGGCTTTTTTGCGTTTAACAATACCTAAAACCATCCACGTAAATAAGACAGCAGCAAATGCCCATACCAGATATTTGTATTCGGTGTACAGGTTGCTCAACACGCTTAAATGTTCAAATGCAAAGTGAGTTAACAAGCTGAATACCAATACCCAAACCGTCGCCGCGAGGGCGTTACCGAGCAAAAACTCTCTACGTGGCATTTTCGCGATACCGCATGCAAGAGGCATAAATTGCTTCATTCCTTCAATAAAGCGGCTGACCACCAAGCACGTAGGGCCGTATTTCTGGATAGTCAATTGAAGCGTTTGCATCTTCGGGCCGGAAATGTAGCCTTTTTTATCTAACCACCCCTCAAAGTAATAACCGATTAAGTAGCCACAGGTATTACCAAAAAAGCAGCTCAGCCACGATACCATCATTACCATACTTAGGTTCATGACTTGTTCTGACGAGAGCAAAGATGCCGCGATCATCAGTGATTGACCAGGCATCGGGATACCTATCCCTTCTAGAAATATACTGACAATCAGCGCAACGTAGCCGTATTGCTCAAGCAAAGGCTTCATTGACATGAGAAGTTCGTTAATATGTTCCAAAAGCTTTCCCCTAATAAAAGCGGAACGAAGTTGGAGTGATACTCCGAATGTCCTATTGGGTCAATTCTTGTTTCTCACCATTGAGAAAAACTGACATGCCTCTGATAATTGCGCAGAATCAACCTGCAGCAGGCTTTATTCGCCGCCACGCTCTTTGGTAGCGGCGAATTAGGGAGATCCTTATGACTCTTTGGCTTTGGTGAATGCACCATACAAATCAAGGCGGCGATGACGTAAGTTGGTGACAGAGCCTTCGGTATTAAGCTGTTTCAACTTAGTCAAATCAACATCAGCGAAGATTATCATTTCGGTGTTGGCGCTTGCTTCTGTCAAGGTCGCATCGTGTGGAAAATAGATATCCGACGGTGAAAATACGGCAGATTGTGCGTACTGGATATCGACATTATCAACACGAGGTAAGTTGCCGACACTGCCCCCAATTGCAACGTAGCATTCGTTTTCGATGGCTCGTGATTGGGAACAGATTCGTACTCGTTGGTAGCCATTTTTTGTGTCTGTCCAGAAAGGAACGAACACAATTTGTGCGCCTTGCTCGGCGAGCATTCTTCCCAACTCTGGGAACTCGCTGTCATAACAAATCAGTATGCCGACTTTGCCTGCATCGGTTTCGAACACTTGAACATTGTCACCACCGTCGATCACCCAGTCTTTTTGCTCATGGGGCGTGATGTGGATCTTATATTGAGCGTTTATTTCACCATCTCGTTGCAGCAAGTAGGCCACATTATACAACTTGCCATCCTCGATGACGGGCATACTGCCTGCAATAATGTTGATGTTGTAGGTGACTGCCATCTGCGAGAAGCGGTTTTTGATCTCTTCTGTAAAGCTAGCCAAAAAGCGAATTGCTTCGACGGAATTTTGGTCGTTTTGCAATCCCATCAGCGGCGCGTTAAAGAATTCAGGGAATAGGGCGAAATCGGCTTTGTAGTTCGCAAGAGAAGAGATGAAGAACTCAGCCTGATCGAGCAAGTCCTCTAAGTCATTCATAGCACGCATTTGCCACTGCACAACACCAATACGAATCAGCGTTTTTTCTACATCATGTACGGATTGAATATCCTCTTCGTAGAAGAAGTTATCCCACTCCAGCAGAGTTGCGTAGCCTTTAGAAGCACTATCCTCTGGCAAGTAACCACGCATAATACGTTTGACATCGAAGTCGTTTGCAAGCTGAAAAGACAAAATAGGATCGTGAAGCTCACGGCGTTTTATCTTGTCGATGTATTCAGCCACGCTCAGTTCGTCAGCATATTTGTGGTAATTCGGGATGCGACCACCGGCTAAAATTGCTTTGAAATTCTTACTCCGGCAAAGTTCTTTACGCGCATCATACAGACGGCGACCTAAACGCAGCCCACGGTAGTCCGGGTGAACAAATACATCGAGACCATACATGGCGTCACCGGTCACTTGGTTTTGGATGACGTTGTTCTCGGTGATGATGTCGGTGTACAGGTGAGGAAGTGAAAATCGGTTGTAGTCCACTTTGATTGTTAGCGCTGCGCCGACAATTTTTCCGTTATCCTCAATACAGATTTGTCCATCAGGAAACTGATGAATAAGATCCATGATGGTCAGGCGTGGCCATGAGCCACCAACATCAGGAAAAACAAGGTCCATTAATTCCGCGAGCTCTGGGTAATCGGTCGGCTCAATGGTGCGTAAAGAGAGTCTTGGCGTGTTGCTGTCCATATCGTACTATCCATTTATCCTTTTTAAATAGTATGGATGAGAATGCCATAAATTTGAGCAGACAGATACCGAAGTCTTTGAGTTGTTTTGGTTTACCTAAACGAGTTTAAAGAAACAACATTAACTTAGCTTGCTCTTCAGCCATTCGTGAAATGCCACTACTTTTTTAGCTGAAAGTCGATAATTTGGAATCATCACGTAATAACCATAACCGCTCTGTAAAGTTAGGTTGAGAACATGCTGAATGTCCCCTCTTAAAATCGAATACTGCGCCATAAAATCAGGAAGCAAGGCGAGCCCTTTTCCCATTCTGACAGCTTCGCAAGCTAGGTAAAAATGTTCGACGCCTACAGGTTGATAGGTAACGGGAGATTCTACAGTGTAGACAGTTTTAAATTGCTCCCATAGCTGAGGGCGAGTGATTTGAGGTATAAACGGATAATTACTAACAGCGTGCACACTCTCAATTGCAGGAGCATTTGTGCAACCGACTAATAACAATGTTTCTTCGCACAGTAAGTGGCTGTATTCATAATGTGTGGATAATGGAAGGCAGCGAATATGTAAGTCACTTTCGTTGCTCGAATCTTTGACGTTCCCATCCCCGGTACAGACTCTTACTCGGATGTTAGGATGTTGCTGGTGGAAGTCATCAATATTAGGTATCAACCAAAGGCTGGCAAAAGAAGGGGTTACGTCCACGGTGAGTAATTCTTGCTTTGAATCTGACTGGATTAAGTTGGCAGTTGCATGCTGAATAAGCTCCAAAGCTTCTGTGACTTGCGGCAGATAACGCTTGCCTTCTTCGGTTAACTCAATACCACTCGCCCTTCTTTGTATTAAAGGTAAACCCACCAATTGCTCCAGCGATGCGATTTGTTTGCTTACTGCGCTTTGCGTAATACATAGGGCATCCGCTGCTTTAGAGAAACTGAGGTAATTAGAGACCGCGACAAACGTCCTTAATGCTCGAATAGAAGGGTATTCACTGCCTTTTAACATACTTCAGTTCCATTAAACTCTGCTTAGGCAAAGAGTAGAGTATTCACGGCTTGAAGCAAAGTAAGATGCAACGTATGTGTGATTAGCTTCCTTTCTTATAAAAACTAGCTAAGCGTTTTTTGACTGATTAATCTACAAGAGTATTTTAGATGTTTATTTAATTTCTTTGAAAAATCTACAAATTAACAAGAATCTTTTTCACATCATCGATTAACCTCAATTTAGTATTGTTTATATAAAGTAAACAGACAGATCTTTTTTTCTGTTTTTGTTCGGCGTTCTTTAGAGGATTGTCAGTATTCTATAAAATTAAATATATTTTTCATTAATTTAAAGTTGGCATTGCATTTGCTCTTTACTATTCGAACCTTCAATGGAACTTATATTAGGAGAACGAAATGAAAAGCAATGTTGTTACTTTGATTAGCCTTTTTTCTTTAGCAACGTTTAGTACTTTATCACATGCTGCGGACTCCAACGATCATGGTGTATATGTTGGCGCCAACTACGGTTACTTAAAAGTTGATGGACAAGATGACTTTGATGATGACAGCGATGTTATTCAAGGTTTAGTTGGTTACCGTTTTAATCCTTACTTAGCGTTGGAAGGTGGTTACATTGATTTCGGTAGCTATGGTAATAACCTAGCAAATGCCGAAACGGACGGTTACACCGCAGCACTAAAAGTTACAGCCCCTATTGCTGATCGTGTCGACCTTTACGCAAAAGGCGGTCAAATGTGGTACTCGACGGATTACGACGTTGCGGGCTTCCAAGGCAACAAAGATGATGAAGGTGTATTCGCTGGTGCCGGTGTGGGTTTTAAAGTTACTGATAACTTCTTAGTTAACGCAGAATATATGTGGTACGACGTAGAACTCAATGCGGAGAATGTCGCGAACGGTGCAAACACGGAAACAGACTTTAACCAAGCATCACTAGGTGTGGAATATAGATTTTAATATTGTTAACAACTCTAAGCCCTAATAAAAAGCGAAGCCTAAATAGCTTCGCTTTTTCTGAACTCAATCTAGTTGAGGATAATAGAGCGTTTTTTAGAATAATTGTTCGTGCCTTTTACTGTCACTCTACTATATTTAGAGCATTTCTAACATGACTATCTAACCTTCTTACTAGTCTCGAAAAACAAAGTTTTATCACTCTATAAGTAATACTCGATAGGTCGATCGCTGCGCTACCTGACATTACATTCATGTGACCTAAAATACCGCGAACGTGTTCTGTATACTCGTTTTTTAGTTTTGAGATGTACGCCATAGCTTTAGCTAGTTGATCCCAAGCAGTAAGGCCTACAGTTGCTATTTGTTGTATTATATGACCCAGACCTGAAATTCTTAATAAGGTCAAAATTGAAGAGACTATTTTACTTACCCAACCATCAGTCATCCGAGCATTATATCTATTGTTGAAGTCAAGAAATACGTTGCGTTCTAGGTAAGCTTGAGATTTGGGTTGTAGTGCCGACCACTCATTACTTGTAGCGGTATTGACATAACCCGGAACAGATTTTTTTCCTAGTCCATGAGCGCAGAAGTAGATGCCAGAACTTCCATCTAGCCGATACTCAATACCACCGTGAGTAAATGGCCAAAGAGGAGACATAGGAACTGGATCTGCGCCATGAGTGCAGCGATAGGAAGAATCTAACTCCCTTCTTGCGTATGGTTTAAAGCCAACTTTTGGTGCGCCAAAAGTATATAGGTGTACGCTATAGCCGTACTGACTCTTCACCCAATCTGCCGCTAATGAAGCAAGAGCACCACCTAAACTATGACCTACACAGTGTATTGCCTTCGGTGCTTTCATGTTCTTTTTCGAATAACCAGCGATGTATGCTGCAAGTTGTGGCTTTATCGTATTGAAGAGATTTACAAAACCTGCATGTACCCTGTAACCGGATGAGGTACCTGATATCCCAATGTTTCCATCGGTCATAATGTCGCCGATGTTTACTTGAGTGCCACGGAAGGAAAATACCAAAGTATCGGCAAACTCGCCCTTACCTCGACCTATCGCTACAAAATCTGATGTCATTCCACCAAATCCCATAAAGCCACTTGTCGTTCCTTTTTTGACATCATTCCTTAGATCAAATGTAAAAAACTTTGCTATATAACCACTAACGTTACGAACATTAGTTGCGAATACAGAATAGGGGATTTCTGCGATTCTAGATGATAGTTTTGGTGAGAGTGATTGCATTCTTTAATTTCCATATAAGTCAGAGTCAATATATCCAAATAAATCACATTGACTATTTACGTAGTAGTCATCGTTTTCGTCATCATCAATTGAAAAAGCAAAGTACTTAAGAGGGTTTGCTGCATCACAGACTAGATTAGCCATATTGTTTTTTACGTAATCCTCTATTTCATAGCCATCGAACGAACCTTCCCAAATAATAACGCTTTCATCAATATCTAGTTCTGTGGTTAAAACAATAGTTACATAATGTTCAATAAGCGGGATCTTAACGCTCTCTTTGTTCTCATACACAGGAGAAAATTCAAACCGACCATTGCTGTCAGTAAATGTTGATAAGTCTATTGATTTTCCTGAAGCGCTTAAACCAATATTAAGACTAACCTTTTGGTTATTAATCGGCTTCCCTTTTTTTGTTATCACACCATTGATTTGTGGTGTGTATTGGTTAACTTTATCGTTATTCAATATACTCTCTCCAAAACTCATATTAATGTTCAACAATATGATTGTAATAAATCCAAATAAGTAATTTCTCACATCGACTTTTTTCATTTTAAAAATCTATAAATCTATATGTATTGTGTGTTTTTACAATATTTAATTTTAACTATGTGATTCATATTGCATTGCTCTGTAACTTGTGAATTTGAAAATTACATTTTTAGATTTATGTTTATCTATTTGACCGATTTTCATTAGCATTAATAAAGTTTAAATCTGGAACACTCAGTCTGCGCTAATCTTAGGTAGTTATATTGTATTGGATTTTTGAGGCTTTCATCAGGTAATGTGAAAGCAAAATAAACGAGAGCTACCGAATGATAAAAACTCTATAAATACTAGGTTTCAGACAATGAAATCGTATTGAAAACAGTTAATTATTCGCTTTGTCAAGAGGTATTTTTATTGCTTTACATCGTAATGCTAGATTGACTTGATAATTTATTTTTCCGCCAATTGTGATAACCAAGAGCAAAAGAAAAGGCTTATTTAGTATCTTTTGATGGTTAGTGATAAACCCAAATTGTTCTACTTTAACCCATCATAATTCTATAACTTAGATTTAGCACTCGTAGTTGTTGATACCCCAAAAACTTAGAACACTTTAAATCGAAGAACATATAGACACACTTTTGTCCTTGGATGAGTTCTTCTGAACTTCCGTGTAGTTTTGGTGGTGTATTTATGAGCGTATCGTCTGTTACTTAATACTCAACGAGTTTTTAAATCGGCGTACGTTCAGAGTTATGCAGTAATGCTCGTGAAAAGTTATCAGGTAGCATGAGTGCGTGAGAAAAGAAGACAATGTGGATAGTGGATAGTGGGTTGTTGATACAAAAAAGGCCACCCGAGGGTGGCCTTTTCCAAACGTTTGGTGGAGCTGGCGGGAGTTGAACCCGCGTCCGAAAACCGTTCATCATTGGTACTACATGCTTAGTCGATCTTTAATTTCGCCATCCACCTGCGAACCGACACGCTAATGAATGACTAGCCTGAATTAAAATTCGCCGTTCATCTCTCAGGCGGGAGAATCCGGGCTAGCGCGTTTGGGTTTGATCCCTCGTTGATCCCCGTCTTACGTGCGGAAGCTAGGGCGAGAGAGCTCTTAGCAGGTTATTAAGCTGCTAGTGCGTAGTTTTCGTCGTTTGCGACTATTTTTTTGCGGTTTGTTAACGAGGCCTACCGCACCTCGGCATGCACCTCAGACTTCTGAATTCCCGTCGAATCCTAAATCAGCCCCAGGTAATATTCGCATAGTAACAGAAAAGCATTGGCTGTCCAGTACTATGCGTTTAAGTGGTCAAGATTAACGCAGCGCGCTCTTCATTACGCGCGCTTTTTCTCTTGCCCAGTCTTTTTCTTTTAGATCCGTACGTTTATCGTGCAGCTTTTTACCTTTTGCTACGCCAATTTTTAGTTTCACCCAAGAGCGAGACCAGTACAGTGAGAGGGCCGTTAATGTCATACCTTCACGGTTTACACGTCCGAATAGGTTATCTAGCTCACGACGACTCATTAGTAGTTTACGCACACGTGTAGGGTTCGCCACAACGTGTGTCGATGCCTGATTTAAAGGAGTGATTGTCATGCCACTCACAAAGGCTTCACCGTCACGCATAAATACGTAACTTTCAGAAATATTGGCTTTACCTTGGCGAAGGGCTTTCACTTCCCAACCTTGGAGCTCCAAGCCAGCTTCGATTTCATCATCGATGAAATACTCGTGGCGAGCTTTTTTATTCAGCGCGATAGTATTGCTACCCGCTTTTTGTTTCGTTTTTTTCTTTGCCATAATAGCGTCATTATACGGGTTGGATATCGGATAGGAAATCCTTTTATTTGCGCAATCGTGGAATAAAAGTAAAATTGGCGAGTAGCTTTAAATCTGTACATGTATCGATAGGAGTATGTATGAAGCAAGTCAGCCGTTCTGCGCTTGTGTCTTTTAGCGCCGAACAGATGTTCAATCTGGTTAATGATGTTGCTAAATACCCTGAATTTCTGCCTGGTTGCTCGGGCTCTAGAATCATTGAGTCTTCGGGGAATGGTATGGTGGCTTCTGTCGATGTGGCGAAGGCTGGAATCAGCAAAACGTTTACGACTTCAAATGAGTTGATCCCCGGTCAGGCAATTATGATGAACTTGGTGGATGGCCCGTTTAAGACGTTGCGTGGTGGTTGGATTTTTACCGCGCTAGATGAGCAAGCTTGCAAGGTTGAACTAAAGCTTGAGTTTGAATTCTCAAGTAAAATGATTGAGATGGCCTTCGGTAAGATTTTTAACGAGCTTACTAGTAATATGGTAAATGCATTTACTAAACGCGCAAAACAGGTCTACGAGTGTTATGAGTATTGAGTCAGATATGATTCACGTTGAGGTTGTCTATGCTCTTCCTCATGAACAGCGTGTATTTAACTTAGTGGTAAATAATCACGCAACGGTAGAAGAGATCATTCGACAATCCGGTGTATTGGAGTTGTACCCTGAAATTGATTTGTCCAAGAACAAAGTGGGTGTGTTTAGTCGTAACGTGAAGTTGGATGTGACCGTTCGAGATCGAGACCGAATAGAGATTTATCGTCCGTTACTCGCCGATCCGAAAGAGATTCGCCGTAAACGGGCGGAGCAGGCTAAAGCCGAGGGAAGTGCAGACCCAGTCACCGGTGGCAAGCCTAGTTCTGTACGTAAAAATAAGCAGGATTAATATAAACCCAATAGCTCATGTGAGTTACTCAAAGTTTGACTAACGTGATTTCTATATAATAAAAAACCTCCCAAACGGGAGGTTTTTTGCAAAAGTCAGTTTACTGAATTTGCTCGTAAAATGCGTCACTTTTTGGAAAGTCACCACTGATGTCTGCGAGCGTGCCTTGGTCATTAAAGTTTACAATCAGATCTTTCTGTACTGGTTCGCCATGGCCAGGAGTATGATGATAGATGTAATACCAAGTGTTTGGATAGCCGTTTTCAATAAGCATTGGCGACCCTAATACGAAGCGAACCTGTGCTTTAGTCATCCCAAACTTTAATTTATCAACCGCACTTTGTTCTACATAGTTGCCTTGGTTGATATCAATACGATAAACCAGTTTTTCCAATACCGAACATCCTGTCAGCAATGTCATTGCTAATGGTACGGCAACTAACCACTTCTTTAATTGCATAATAATTTCTTAGTAACCTTTAAAATACTGCGCTGATAATAAACAAGCTCGACGCAGATGTAAAAAGCTATGCGTCGTATGGTAGACAATCTGACAACGAATTTTGAGTTGAGTTGCATTTATTCACCGATATTAGGCGGTAAATGTCACCACATGACGTATTAGTTAGGTGACGAAGAGCACATTTCAATCGGAGGTAGGGTGATGGACGCTTTCAGCGGTGAGCCAAGCCTAGTGACTCGTTAGTCGGTTTTGGCGAATTCGCGTAATGCATCACCTGAAAAACGATAATACTCTTTTTCATGAATTAGTGTTGCACCAATTGAGCGGTAAAACTGACCTGCGGTAGGGTTACTACTTTCAGCTGTCCAGTCCAACCTTTGGCATCCACACTTGATCGCCAAAGATGCCAGATACTTCATTAACTTGAGACCAACCCCTTTTCCTCGAACCTTCGAAGATACGAACAGATCTTTTAAGTACATCTGCCCTGAGAGTTTTGGGGCAGGGAACATGACGGTATAAGATGCAAAGCCTACGACGTCATCATTATCGTAAACCGCAATGATATTAACACCAGAATGTTCAGAGAAGACTTGGCTCTTTAGATAATGGACCAGATCGTGTTTTGATGAAGCTTTTTCTTTGAAGTAGTAATGTTCTAACTCAATAAAAATAGGGATGAGATCTAAGCAGTTGGTTTTGTGTATTGCTCTGATATCCATATCTCATCCCTTGTCGATCTATTAAGCGGCGATAAGCAGTTCTTTTGCGTTTGCCAACGTTGAGTCGGTTATTTGACTACCACCAAGTAAGCGAGCTAATTCTGCCACACGTTGTTGTTCATCTAATGCGTGCATTTGGGTTTCGGTTTGGCCTGCTTTGGTTTGCTTAGCAACAAACATTTGTTGATGGCCGCATCCGGCAACTTGAGGGAGGTGAGTGACACACAATACTTGAGTAGATTCGCCAAGCTTGCGTAGCATTTTGCCCACTACGGCAGCTGTTGGGCCACTAATACCTACATCCACTTCATCGAAGATTAAACTTGGTGTATCTACTTTCTGAGCGGTGATCACTTGGATCGCTAGAGAGATACGTGATAGCTCACCGCCTGACGCAACTTTTGCTATAGGTTGCAATGGTTGTCCCGGGTTGGTCGATACTAAGAAGCACACGCTGTCCATGCCAAGCGGCGATGGGTGCGTGTTGTCATTGCTAACTTCGATACTGAATACTGCTTTCTCCATGCTCAATTCGTGCATGCTTTGTGTGATCAGTTTGTTCAGTTCTTTTGCGTAACGGCTGCGTGATTTGTTCAGTTTTTCTGCTTGTGTTAGAAAGCTTTGGTACTTGTGTTCTACTTCTTGAGCAAGCTCATCTAAACGTTCATCGGAGCAATCTAACGCTTCTACTTGGGCCAGAAGATCTTGATGATGTTGGTATAGTTCTTCTGGCATTACGTGGTGTTTACGAGCTACAGACATCACTTTAGAAAAACGTTCTTCTACATAAGCCATACGAGCAGGATCAACATCGATGCCATCTAAGTAGCTGCGTAATTCATTCTTCGTTTCTTCAAGTTGAATCATCGCTTCTGACAGCATGTTAGGTAGCTCAGATAGCTTTTCATCTAATTCGGCTAATTGAATTAGGGAGTGATTGGCCGATTGCAAAATACCAAGCGCATTGACTTCTTCACCTTCGTAAATAAGTTCGATGGCTTGCTGACAGGTAGTGGCGAGTTCACCACTGTTGGATAGTCGTTTGTGCTCTTGCTCGAGCTCTGCAAATTCTTCTTCACCTAGCGATAACTCATTCAGTTCTTTGATTTGGTATTCAAGCAACTGTTTTTGCGCCTGGTTTTGCTGGCTATTTTCTTTTAGCTGCTTGAGGTTATTATCCGCCTGACGCCAATGCTGGTAAGCACTTCGTGTGCTTTTTAGTAGGTTTAAATGCCCAGCATATTGGTCGAGCATGGCCATTTGGTGCTCACTTTTCATCAATTGATGATGAGCGTGCTGCCCATGGATATTGATAAGTAGCTGCCCTAGAGATTTGAGTTGTGATAGTGGAACAGGGCTGCCATTAATGAAGGCTCTTGAGCGGCCTTCTTTTGTGATAATACGACGCAAAATACACTCACTGCCATCTAGCAGATCGTTATCTTCTAACCAACGTGTTGCATGTAAGTTGTTGTCCAATAAAAAAGCGGCGCTAACTTCGGTTTTCTCTTCACCTTGTCGCACCATGCCGGCATCGGCTCGTCCGCCTAAGCAGAGCCCTAAAGCATCGATAGCAATGGATTTACCCGCGCCTGTTTCACCTGTAATGGTGGTCATGCCCTTAGAAAGCTCGAGTTGTAAAGACTTAACAATCGCAAAATTATTAACACTTAGATGAGCCAGCATTTTATTTACCTGTATAACTGAACAATACTGTATAAGAGAACAGTATATACTGTTTCTTTATACAGTAAAGTCAGGTAAGGAAAATTTTCTTTGTAGGCTGTTTTTTGTGATGAAGTGGGAAAAATGAGCCGATGTGATTACAACGACTCATTAAAATTGAACAGGTTACGGACGAGTTGGGTTAATCGTTAGTGGTTCTAGTGTGACGACTGCATTCACACCTGCACCAGGGTGATCCACGTATGAAGTGTCTTGCATTAGAGTGTAGTAAACGTCGACGAAGTCATCATCATTCGTGAGTACACCATCGGGGATAGTGTCGATGATCTTGTTCGTGATTTGCGGAATAATCGCGTAAGCCTGAACTTCTGGATCTGGAATCGCTTTCAATACTTCTTCGGCAACTTGAACAAGGAGTTTTGCCAATTGTTTATAGTCTGTGCCGTCATCTTGCTCCATGAGCACAATGTCTGCCGCACCCCAGCGGTAACGAGACCAGTGAATAATGATCTGATTTGGATAGTAATCTTGGTTATCGTAGTCTAAGTATGGAAGCTCCACCAAATCGAGAGTAGGTTCATCACGACTTGGATTGACGCCCGTTACGATAGCGTAGATTTCTGCCTTGCCAGAGATCCAAGGTTCTTTGTCATCGGCTAGACGGATCTTTTTCAACTGCGTGGTTTGAATTGGAGCCGCTTCGCCCACTGCGCTACTTGACAATAGCGGTGTATTTTGGCGTTGTTCATCAGCAATATATGGTTGAACTAAAGCTGGTTGACCGAGTTTTTTCATCTCAGCTTGCATAGCTTGCAAGCCTGCTTTTAACTCTGCAGAGCTATTGTTATCAACGACAAGTACAGGTACCTCAGGGAGCTGGTAAACATCGAGTTGATGGATGTTGCCATAAACATCAAATGCTTCGATGTATTGCCAATTCTCATCATCACCACTTGGTTCAAATGCAAATAATGGCTCGACCTCGCCACTTTGCCATGCTGTTATCATGGCTTCATTTGCCAAGCGAACTTCTAACAACTGATCTGAGTATTCAGAAATACCTTTCCAGCTACGAATTTGAGTGTCAGCTTGTACAAGCTGGCGGCTGAACTCTGAGTTAGGGTTTTGCTTAACAAATGCTGATACAGACACGTTAGTCTGTTGCGGAGTAATATCTCTTCTCAACATGGGTTCAATGGCAGCATAGTTCTCACTCAATTGTTGAGCTAGGGCACGCTTCGTCTTAGTGATATCTTCCGCTTTTGCGTTGGATACACTGTTGACTTGCGTTTCCTCTGATTGGCAGCCAATAAGTGCTAATGTACTGAGAACAGACAGAATGATGGTTTTCTTCATAATATGTCCTTTATTGATTGTATGAAATAGAGTTAATACTCTATTCATGGTGAGAATATCACCGGACATAGATCATTGAATTTGCTTTTCTATCTTTTGTGTAAAGTTTGCCCACAGGATCAAAATTTATAAGCTTCTCTTTAATGATGACAAATATCGTGTCGCCTCACTACTTTGTGTCTATTTCTTGTCTAAGAAAGCCAAAAGCCAGTAGCAATTGAGCTGCTGGCTTTTTTATTGAAGTTATTACCCTGAGTAACAAGTGTTAGAACAATTTACTAGACCAGCCAAGCTTATTCCGTAAGACGTGATAGTAGCTGTAGTCTTTTGGATGGATGAGCTTTAGTACATTTGGACTTTGATAGATGTGAATTTCGTCGCCAGGGGTAACTGGAAGTGAGACTTGTCCATCACAGCTAACTTCTTGTGTTCCACGGTTTTCTGGTGATACCACCAATTTAATTCGACGTTTTCCATCAACCACCAAAGGTCGACTCGACAATGTATGAGGGAACATTGGCACGAGTGAAATGGCATTCAAGCTAGGAGAAAGAATTGGGCCGCCGCCAGAAAGTGAATATGCCGTCGAGCCAGTCGGAGTGGAGACAATCAAACCGTCGGCCCGTAAAGAGAAGGCGAAGCTTTCATCTATGTACACTTCAAATTCAATCATATGGGCAATTTGCCCTGGGTGAAGTACGGCTTCGTTTAGCGCAGCGTTATGGCTCTTTATTTGTCCGTGGCGGTGTACTTCCGCCTCTAAAAGAAAACGTTCCTCTTCAATATACTCACCGTCGAGTACCGCTTGCAGAGACGCTTGGAAGTCGTCTGGGTTCAAGTCAGTTAAGAAGCCCAAATTTCCACGGTTCACGCCTATAACTGGCACATCAAATCGGGATAAAATTCTTGCCGCACCTAACATGTTGCCATCGCCACCAACCACAATGGCTAGATCGGCATTTTTTCCTAGTTCAACTAAGCTAGCAAACTGACTCTGTGGGATATCATCCAGTATTGCGGCAAGGCGATCGTCAATGAATACTTTATAGCCCTCAGAAGTCAACCATTGGTACAACTCTTTATGAGTTTGAATTGCTTGTTGATCTCTTGGTTTTCCGATAATCGCGATCACGTTACATGGATTTTTCATAGCATTTCCGCATTAAAGAGGCTTGAATCAGGAATCTTCATCCCCATAATAATGGCAAGTCACCTAAATATGCGAATTTTTATGTGGTTAAAGCCCGCAAAAACGCGCATGGCTTTAAGGGCATTATGTTGAATTCTGGAGATATCATGAGCAACGAAGAAAACAAAGTTACAGAAGAAGAGCTTGATCAAATCATCGAAGAGGCTGAAAAAGTAGAAGCTGAAGCACAAGAAGTTGAAGCTGAGCTTGAAGAGCTTGGTGATGAGACAGACGCTAAGATTGCTCAACTAGAAGCGGCACTATTGTCTAGCGAGGCAAAAGTAAAAGAGCAACAAGATGCGGTGTTGCGTTCTAAAGCTGAAGTAGAAAACATGCGTCGTCGCACTGAGCAAGAGATCGATAAAGCACGTAAGTTTGCGTTGAACAAGTTTGCAGAAGAGCTGCTTCCTGTTATTGATAACCTAGAGCGTGCAATTCAAGCGGCAGATACAGAGAATGAAACTGTGAAGCCGTTCCTAGAAGGCGTTGAACTAACACATAAAACGTTTGTAGACGTTGTCGCGAAATTTGGCTTGAAAGCAATCAACCCTGAAGGTGAAGCATTCAATCCAGAGTTCCATCAAGCGATGTCGATTCAGGAGAGCCCTGATCATGAATCAAACACTGTTATGTTTGTTATGCAAAAAGGTTACGAACTAAACGGTCGTGTGATTCGTCCGGCAATGGTAATGGTTGCTAAGTAACTTTAACTCCCTGTTTTTTTAATATAAAAGCGCCCATCATTTTTGATGGGCGCTTTTTTGTTTTAAACATAAATGACTGCATCGAACTTCGTTGTATATCGATAAATGAAAATTTGATCCCCTTCATATTTTTTCCTATTGGTTAATTATTTTCCTATAGGAGATTTTCTCTCATCTCGCTGCGTGTTTATTAACGGAAAGGGCTATAAGTGATTGTAATCATTCGCTGTGTGAATGTTTGTTCTGCATAGGAATGTAAATATAGTCATTTTTTCTAAAACAATTTCGTTAACAAAAATGTAAATTATCACTTTATTTTGTAACTTCGGTGTGTATGATTTGCGACTAATGCTTTAAAAGTAAGCATATATAACTACAAAAATGTAAATAGTAAACACAACATATCGGAGATTTATAATGGATAAATCGCTTTCTAGTAAGATTTTTATAGGCTTGTTTGCCGGCCTTGTGCTGGGGACAGCAATTCAGTACTTATTTAGCGGTATTGCGATTTTTGATACATACCTACTTGGAGCAGCAGAAGGTGTTGGCGGCATGTTCGTCTCACTGATCAAATTGCTTGTTGTTCCTTTAGTTTACGTTTCAATCGTATGCGGCATTGTTGACTTGAAAGACATCAGTGCATTTGGTCGTCTTGGTGGAAAAACTTTTACCCTTTACATTCTTAACACCATCATTGCGATTACGGCGGCTTTGACTGTCGGCTTGATCTTCCAGCCAGGAGCGGGCGCTAATCTAGCAGGAACGGTATCTGAGGCTGTACAGCTGACAACGACAGAGACGCCGGACATTTTCTCTTTAGTTGTTAACATTGTTCCTAGCAATCCTGTACAAGCGTTTGCTAGCGGCGACATGCTGCAAATCATCTTTATGGCAATTTTGACGGGGCTTGCAATTCAAGCTTTGGATTCTCGTGGTGGCCCAGCTATTCGCACATTCAAAATGGCAAATGAAATCATGATGAAATTGGTTGGATTAGTGATGAGTCTTGCACCATATGGTGTGTTCGCACTAATGATTCAACTAGGTGCAACGCTAAACGCCAATACATTAATGTCCGTTGCCGGTTACGTGGCTTTGGTGGTTGCGATGTTGGTGTTTTGGATCTTCTTCTTCTACCCAATGGCAGTGAGTATTGCGACAGGAACTTCTCCAAAGACTTTCCTACGTGCAACTCGTGAGCAGATTCTTTTCTCTCTATCTACCGCGAGCTCAAACGCGACTATCCCGGTAACGATGCGCACACTGACAGAAAAGCTTCAGGTCTCTAAATCGGTTGCTGGCTTCGGTGTACCACTGGGCGCAACGATGAATATGTCTGGTGTGTCTATCTATATTGCTCTAGCAACGATGTTTGTTGCGAACGCTTTTGGCCAGCCAATTAACACCGCAGACATCTTCACACTTGGCTTAACTATTCTTCTGTTATCTATTGGTGCTGGCGGCGTTCCTGGGGGCGGCGTGGTAATGGTAGGCGTTTTGCTTCACCAACTAGGTTTACCACCTGAAGGTTTGGCAATCATTGCAGCGGTCGACCGTATTAATGATATGTTCTGTACATCATCTAACGTTGTCGGCGACACGGCAGTGAACACCATTGTTGCAAAAACAGAAGGTGAGATAGGTAAAGAAGAAGGTGTTGATGCTGAGCCTGCTCAAGCGAACGCCTAATACCTTGAATCATTTATTTTAACCCTAATATTGAAGCGAGCTCTTATGAGCTCGTTTTTTATTTAGGAAGAGTCGGACATAAATAAATTTATCTGGGAAATGACGTTTTGTTGCGCTACAGCAGTGTGACGAGTTCCCAACTAATCAGAAAGAAACACATAAATTTCGAAAAAAGACGCTTTTTTTTAATTCTGCCCTTGAAAAGCATTTTGCCGCCCTTATCTATGTGGCATAGAGAAGCAAACATTGATTATTTTTGTTTGTGAGCAAGGGTTGAAACCCGATTCTCCTCCCCCCACATTGGGGTTATAACCAAACGAAAATAGAATTTATTCGGAGATAGCCAGATGGGTAAAATCATTGGTATTGACTTAGGTACTACTAACTCATGTGTTGCTGTATTAGACGGCGACAAACCACGTGTAATTGAAAACGCAGAGGGCGAACGTACTACTGCATCGGTTATTGCTTACACTGACGGTGAGACGCTAGTAGGTCAACCAGCGAAACGTCAAGCAGTAACTAACCCAGAAAACACGCTATTTGCAATTAAGCGTCTAATCGGTCGTCGTTTTGAAGACGAAGAAGTTCAGCGTGACATCGAAATCATGCCTTACAAAATCGTTAAGGCTGACAACGGTGATGCTTGGGTAGAAGCGAAAGGCCAAAAAATGGCAGCTCCTCAGGTTTCTGCTGAAGTTCTTAAGAAAATGAAGAAAACTGCTGAAGACTTCCTTGGTGAGGAAGTAACTGGCGCAGTTATCACAGTACCTGCTTACTTTAACGATGCTCAGCGTCAAGCGACAAAAGATGCTGGCCGTATCGCAGGTCTAGAAGTTAAACGTATCATCAACGAACCAACAGCAGCTGCGCTAGCTTACGGTCTTGATAAGAAGGGCGGCGATCGCACTATCGCGGTATACGACCTTGGTGGTGGTACATTCGATATTTCAATCATCGAAATTGATGAAGTTGAAGGCGAGAAAACATTCGAAGTTCTAGCAACTAACGGTGATACTCACCTAGGTGGTGAAGACTTTGATAACCGTCTAATCAACTACTTGGTTGATGAGTTCAACAAAGAGCAAGGCATCAACCTTAAGAACGACCCACTAGCAATGCAGCGTGTTAAAGAAGCAGCAGAGAAAGCGAAAATCGAGCTTTCTTCTACTTCTCAAACAGACGTAAACCTACCTTACGTTACTGCAGATGCAACTGGTCCTAAGCACATGAACATTAAAGTGACTCGTGCAAAACTAGAATCTCTAGTTGAAGACCTAGTACAACGCTCTCTTGAGCCATTAAAAGTAGCTCTAGCTGACGCTGACCTATCAGTAAACGACATCACTGACGTAATCCTAGTTGGTGGTCAGACTCGTATGCCAATGGTTCAAGCGAAAGTTGCTGAGTTCTTTGGTAAAGAAGCGCGCCGTGACGTAAACCCTGACGAAGCAGTAGCAATGGGTGCTGCAGTTCAAGGTGGTGTACTTGCTGGTGACGTTAAAGACGTACTACTACTAGACGTAACTCCACTGTCTCTAGGTATCGAGACAATGGGTGGCGTGATGACTAAGTTAGTTGAGAAGAACACAACTATCCCAACTAAAGCGAACCAAGTTTTCTCTACAGCGGAAGACAACCAGAGCGCGGTAACTATCCACGTTCTACAAGGTGAGCGTAAGCAAGCGATGTACAACAAGTCTCTAGGCCAATTTAACCTAGAAGGCATCCAGCCTGCACCACGTGGTATGCCACAAATCGAGGTTACGTTTGACCTTGATGCGGACGGTATCCTACACGTATCTGCGAAAGACAAGCAGACTGGTAAAGAGCAGAAGATCACTATCCAAGCTTCTGGCGGTCTAAGCGATGAAGACATCGAGAAAATGGTTCAAGAAGCAGAAGCTAACAAAGAAGCGGACAAGAAGTTCGAAGAGCTAGCAACTGCACGTAACCAAGCTGACCAAATGATTCACGGTACTCGTAAGCAAGTAGAAGAAGCTGGTGAAGCGCTACCTGCAGAAGAGAAAGAGAAGATTGAAGCAGCAATTTCTGAGCTAGAAACAGCACGTAAAGGCGAAGACAAAGAAGCTATCGATGCTAAAGTTCAAGCACTAATGACTGCTTCTCAAAAGCTGATGGAAATCGCTCAACAACAAGCTCAAGCGCAGCAAGCACAAGGTGCTGACGCAGGTGCACAGTCTAAAGAAGACGACGTTGTAGATGCTGAGTTCGAAGAAGTTAAAGACGACAAGAAATAATATTTCTTAACCAGATGGTTGCATAGCCATCTGGGGTCGATAAGACTTCGTGTGCGGGCGTTTGGGGCAACTCTTACGCCCGTCTGTTTGTAAACGCTGTCTTTCTAGTTAAGTATGTTGCAGACAAGTGCACTTACCTAGAACGATACAAACACCAAGCGGTGAATCGATGCCGTTTGTAGTAATTAACTGGTGACGAAGAACATGTCAAAACGTGATTTTTACGAAGTGTTAGGCGTAAGCCGTGATGCCTCAGAGCGCGATATCAAAAAGGCGTATAAGCGTCTAGCGATGAAATTCCACCCAGACCGAAACCAGGGGGATGATTCTGCGGCGGACAAGTTTAAAGAAGTAAAAGAAGCGTACGAAGTTCTGACCGACCCTCAAAAGAAAGCGGCGTACGACCAATACGGTCATGCTGCTTTTGAACAAGGCGGCGGTGGTTTCGGTGGCGGCGGCTTTGGCGGCGGCGGTGCTGATTTCGGCGACATCTTTGGCGATGTATTCGGTGACATCTTTGGTGGTGGTCGTCGTGGCGGTGGTGGCCACCGTGCCCAGCGAGGTGCTGACCTACGTTACAACATGGAATTGACGCTAGAAGAAGCGGTTCGTGGTGTAACGAAGGAGATCGAAGTACCGACACTAGTACACTGTGATACCTGTGATGGTAGTGGCGCGAAGAAAGGTTCATCTGCTGAAACATGTGGTACCTGTCATGGTCATGGTCAAGTACAGATGCGCCAGGGCTTCTTCGCAGTGCAACAAACCTGTCCTACCTGTCACGGCAAAGGTAAAATCATTAAAGACCCTTGTAATGAGTGTCATGGTCAAGGTCGTAAGCAGAAAACAAAAACACTTAACGTTAAGATCCCGGCAGGTGTTGATACTGGTGATCGTATTCGCCTATCTGGCGAAGGTGAAGCGGGAGAAATGGGGGCGCCTGCTGGCGACTTGTATGTACAAGTGCACGTGAAAGAGCACCATATCTTCGAGCGTGATGGCAACAACCTATACTGTGAAGTGCCAGTAAGCTTTGCGATGGCAGCTCTAGGTGGTGAAGTTGAAGTACCAACCCTAGATGGTCGCGTAAGCCTAAAAGTGCCTTCAGAAACGCAAACAGGTCGTATGTTCCGTATGCGTGGTAAAGGTGTGAAAGGCGTTCGCGGTGGCGGTGTTGGTGATCTTATTGTGAAGTTGGTTGTCGAAACACCAGTAAATCTAAGCTCACGCCAAAAAGAACTGCTCAAAGAGTTTGAAGAGTCTTGTGGTGGTGAAGCGGCGACAAAGCACAAGCCTAAATCAGAAGGCTTTTTCAACGGTGTGAAAAAGTTCTTTGACGATTTAACCAGCTAAGACGTTAGTGAAAAGCACAAATACAAAGGCCTGCTAAAATGCAGGCCTTTTTGCATCTCGGTGTTCTTGCTAGTTCCAGCAATCACTAGGTTCTTCGACATTTGTTGACGTTAAAGTAATCGTTTTAGAACCAGTCAAGCACTCGTCGTCGTCTTGTCCCAGAGCCGATTTTGCTGTTGCTGTAATGGTATAGGCCGTACTTGCAGAGCTCGCAATATTGAAAGAAAATCTATCTGTGTCTGAATCGCATAGAGAGCATATGCCTCCAGAGATAATATGACTCCAGTCGTACCCACCATCATAAGATGTCTCTAGCTCTAGCTGAATTCGACTAAGATCGCTCAAGGCAACCGTCCTATGAGACTTGAGCACATGATTGGTGTAAGAAGGGTAGGCGACAGCCGCAATGATCCCGACAATCACTACAGCTACCAGTAATTCGATCAATGTCATCCCTCTCAATCCTTTTTTGTAGCCGTTACAACGAGAAATTCGAATCATCACGAGTAGTTTCCTTTTCACTTTTCCGCCTATTTTTGGCAGGTGATAGCATCTGTGCAAGATGAATTACGGCCCTTTTGCCGTTTACATAGGAATTTGGGAAATGCCTCGCGGGTTTACGTTGTTGGAGCTTCTTATTACTGTTGCTGTACTGAGTATTATATTGGCGTTTGCAGCACCATCTTTCCAAAATGTTTTTGAAACCAACAAAATGCAGCGCTTAGCTAATGAATTGCATGGCTTTGTTATTGAAGGCAAGTCTGAAGCAGTATTACGGCGTGAAAGACTTTGGGCTCACATCATCATGTCTGGGAGTTCATCCAGTGACGGAAACTGGCGTATTGATTTGACAGATAACGGAGCTGAGGGGGCTGGGACTGTGTTGTTCTCTTTATCAGGTAAGCCGTATGACGGTATTGTCGTTACACCTAACTACGATTCAGACCAAATCAGTTTTGACGACGTTTATGGCCGACCATCATCAGGAAACTTGAAGTTTCATCCTGTTGGTGAATCATCAAAAGTCTTAAAACTTATTTCCCACACTTTATCTGCTCGCGTGCGAGTGTGTAGTGATAGCAACAGTACAGAATATTACGGTTATTCAACTTGCTCTTAAAAGGATGATTATGTTTAAACAAAAAGGGGCAAGCCTTGTTGAGTTTATGATCGCATCTGCACTTGGGCTTATTTCTCTTGCGACAGTGGGGGCAATTTATGTGAGTGGTCAAAGGGTGATAATGGAACGGTCGAAAGAGCTAATGTTGTTACAGAACTCTGAAAGTGTCGTGCAAATGCTCAAGAGTGACATTCAGCGTGCTGGTTTTGATGGTAACGATGACCATTCTTTAAAAATATCTGGCGCATCGAACACGATTTACACTCTCGATGATGTTGATAGCGGGGTGATTGCTTATGCCTATTACATAGGTGTTTCTGGCGCTTTTCCTTTATATAAAAACGTAGCTTATGAGCAACGAGTTAGCACGCCAGAGTCGCTATTTGTTTGTGAAAAAAAGCAAATAACGATATGGGATGTTGATGACGTGATTAACCTTGCAGGCACTGGCTCATGTAAAAATCTTTTTGATAAGAAAGTTATTCACGTTAATCGTTTTGACCTTACTAGTGAACGGTTAGAAAGCACTGATGCAAAAAGTGCACTGGTGACCGTTACATTGGAAACCGAATTGAAAGATGCGACTGATATTCGCACTCTGCAGTCGTTTACTGCAATGCAAAGGAACTGGCAGTAATGAAGAAACAACAAGGTGCAGCTGCGTTATTAGTTGTGGGTGTATTGCTAGTTGCGGCATTAATGATGTCGCTTGGTAGCTACAAGTCTCTTTTTTATCAGATCAAGCGTGCCAACAATCAAATTGAAGCACGACAAGAACATTGGCTTGCAGAAGGGGGATTGGAGTGTTTCTATTCTTTAGTTCAAAGTACCGGTGATGTTTCTTCTGCAACTTCACTAATTTCAAGCCGATGTGAAACGCCTTTAGGTTTATATCAATTAGCATTGGAACCCGACAATAAGCTGTTAAGCAAACCAGTTCCAAACTCCAGCCGGACCGTTGAAAAACAACTTGTCCTTTCAAGAGGAAGAGCGTCCGGAGCATTAAAAAGTAGTACAGATTTATACGTTAATGGTAGCTCCGCATTTTCAACACCAGATCCTGGCGAATTTGTAGGAAGTGGGTGGGAGTGTGTTGCTATTCGCTATAAGAATACATTTCACTCACGTGCTGGAGCGACAAACCAAGGGGTTATACATGGTTCTGCCCCTTATGCTGATTTTGTTCACAACAATATAGATTGTAAATCGGAACATATGAGTGTGACCTCTTCTGACTCAGATTACGGAGAGGACTTTATTCAAGATGCAGACCTAGAGCCATTTTACGACATTTTTAGAGAGCAACGCAGTGACTGGAACTCGGTGAAATCAGGCTGGGGGTTTACTACGATTGATTACGACGACTCAACTAACCAAGTCGTTACTGATTGTGGAAAGAAAGTTGGGGAGCAAATTTCAGCAGGGAAAACTCATATTTGGGTTACGGGGTCCTGTGAGTTTACTTCCTCTAAAAAGAATAGCTCTGGAGAGTATGAGAATGATTCTGATGGGATACTAATCAAAGGAGGCATTGATTATCTTAATGAAGCTTTTGCCGCTACTGGAGAAGCTCCAATATTACTTGTGGTTCAAGATGGTATTTTTGCTGTACATGGTTCAATGACATTCCCTGGTATGCTCTATCAACTTACGACTAATTCACTTACAGATTTAGATACACATTGGAAATTGTTCGAGGCCAAAGATCATTTTGGGGATGCGGCTAACTTTCCCACGCTTGCTCTAGATAAAGTCGTTTACCTGCAGCGTGGCTCATTTAGTTTTTCGGGGGGACAAGTCTTAGATAGTCCAGGCTACAGTGCTTATTTTGTTAACTCTCTAAATTTTGCTTACAACCGAGATAACATCGATGAGGTCGTTGATCCGATTATTAATTTCCGCTGGAAGAAGGGCTCCTGGAATGATCTCTAAACAAAAAGGTTTTAACCTTCTTGAAGTTCTAATTTCTTTTCTACTTATCGGTGTTGGGGCACTAGGTTTAACTAAGCTAAACGTGTATTTAGAACGCGAATCCGAATATGCCATAAAAAGTATTGAAGCACTTCGTCTAGCAGAAAACCAGCTCGAATGGTTCCGGACGCGTGGTGCTTCTGCGGCGATGTCTACCATCACACCTGCAAATTTTGCTTCTATTGCAACAGGCTCTTCTGTTACTGGATCTTATGTCGTCGAGTGGGAAGTTCCAGCTGCCACGGTTTCAGGAACACTGAAAACTATCACCATTACCTCTAGCTGGAAGGATAGAATCGGCGAGACACGATCAGTTCAGCTTAAAACGATGATCTCACAATACAGTGAATTCGAAAACTAAGTTCAATTGTATACATGGGCTGAGACAAATGCGGATGTAACTCCTGTTTGATACCGGATTTGTTACGGTTAATAAATGGTTTTTGAACTGTTAATTGAGTTGATGTTCTACTGTTTTTATTATGTTTAATTGAAGTGGTGTTTTTGCAAAATATGTCTCCAATTATGAAAAAAAATCTAGAACCTTGTGCTTTCTCCATTAGTGTTTACTAGAATACTCGTTGGATAGTAGGTCGTTATAATTATTCAAATAGGCCTTGGCACCAACATCATTCACTATGGAGTTACCATGAGTAACCAAGCTGTAAATAAAGCACCATCATCGAAGCCGAGCGGGATGGAGCGCTTTTTAAACTTTATCGAGAGGACAGGTAACAAAATCCCTGATCCTGCGATTTTGTTCTTCTGGGCATTGATCATTACTTGGGCGGCGTCAGCACTTTTGTCGAATGTATCATTCGATCTTCCAAACCCTCGAACGGGCGAAGCTCTTACTATCACCAACTTACTTACGGGCGAAGCGCTAGCAAGTTTCCTTGCTAATATGGTGACGACGTTTACTGGCTTTGCGCCACTGGGTATCGTACTTGTCGCAATGCTAGGTGTGGGTGTTGCAGATTCTTCGGGTTTTATTACGACGGGTCTTAAGAAGATGCTGAACTTCACGCCAGCTAAGCTTCTTACTCCAATGCTTATTTTGGTTGCCATTGTATCGCATACTGCGGCAGATGCAGGCTATGTTCTGGTTATTCCTCTTGGAGGTATTATCTTCCATGCGGCAGGTCGTCACCCTTTAGCGGGTATTGCGGCAGCATTTGCAGGTGTATCTGGTGGCTTCTCTGCAAACTTTATCCCTTCAGGTATCGATCCGCTATTGGCTGGCTTTACGCAAACTGCGGCGCAGGTTCTTGATCCTGAATATGTGGTTAACCCATTAGCGAACATCTTCTTCACTGGCCTATCCTCTATCATTATTGTGGGGATTGGTTGGTACGTGACAGAGAAAATCATCGAGCCTCGTTTATCAAAAATGCCAATTGATGATGATGCGGAAACCGCGCCAAACCTAGGTTCATTTACTGAACTGGAATCAAAAGCATTCCGTTATGCAGGTTGGGCAATGATGGCGGGTATTGCTTTACTTGTTGCAGCGTTAATTCCAGAAACATCAGCACTTCGCTCGCCTGAAGGTGAAATTACTGCCTTCTCAGCACCGATAATGAAGTCTATCGTGCCGTTGATCTTTATTCTGTTTATCATTCCTGGTTACGTTTACGGTAAAGTGTCTGGAACGTTCAAGACCAGCAACGACATTATCAAAGCGATGGCTGATACTATGTCAACCATGGGCGCATACATTGTTATGTCGTTCTTCTGTGCTCAGTTCCTATCTGCATTTGCTCAGTCAAACATCGGTACGATGCTAGCGTTGTATGGCGCAGAAGGCTTAAAAGCGATGAACCTACCAGGTGAAGTGACCATCATCGGTATGATACTTCTAACCGCGTCTGTAAACCTACTTATTGGTTCGGCATCTGCAAAATGGGCTTTAATTGGTCCAATCCTAGTGCCAATGCTAATGGCGGTTGGTATCTCGCCTGAGCTGTCTCAGGCGGCTTACCGTGTGGGGGACTCTGTATCGAACATCGTTTCGCCTCTAATGGTATTTTTCCCTCTTGTAGTGGTTTACTGTCAGCGTTATGTGAAGTCGGCTGGTATCGGTACGCTTGCGTCACTAATGATGCCATTCTCGATCGCAATGCTGATCGGTTGGTCTATCTTCCTAGTTGCTTATTGGATGGTAGGTATCCCGCTAGGCATTCAAGCTCCTTACACTTACACAATGTAAAAACGTGTAGGGTGTGAAAGCCGCTAATTGGCAGCCAAAAAGCGCAGGTCTTCGATCTGCGTTTTTTTGTTCTCGTAAAACGAACATCGATAGGCCTTGTAACTAGTTTTTTGGAGTTGCAGACTTTGTCCCGTGATGTGTTGCTGTAGTGAAACCGAAGTTGGTGATAAAATTCCTGACTTCAATCGTTTTTTGTTTCTTTGGAGCCTCCTTTGTCTAACCATCCGTTTTCCCCTCAAGATGAATTGTTTATGCGCAGAGCGATGGTGCTTGCCGAGCAAGCAGAAGCTGAGGGGGAAGTACCTGTCGGCGCAGTGCTTGTCAAAGATGGTGAAATTATCGCTGAGGGGTGGAATCGCTCTATTGGTACTAATGACGCTACCGCACATGCTGAGATCCAAACACTGCGTAAAGCAGGCCAAAAGCTAGAAAATTACCGCCTTCTGGATACGACGTTATATGTAACACTTGAGCCATGCCCAATGTGTGCCGGAGCCTTATTGCATAGCCGCGTTAAGCGGGTTGTTTTTGGAGCGCCAGATTTAAAAGCTGGAGCAGCAGGAACAGTGCTTAATTTGTTTGAAAGCCAAGCAGCTTACCATTACGCCTTAGTTGAAAAGGGGCTGCTAGAAGATGAGTGCCGCACTCAGCTACAAGCGTTTTTTAAGCGCCGCCGAAAGGAAATTAAAGCGAAGAAGCAAGCACAAAAAGCATTAGAAAATGGAGAGAGCGAACAAGGTAGTGGGAGTAGTGAGGGCTAGCAAACACCTACAACGTGGTAGATGTTTGCTTGGACGCACTAGTGATTGACTAAATGTACAAAAACACGATTACGTGAACTTACTTTCTTTTTCATACATGTCAGTTTACGTTTACGTCGGATAGCAGCTACTGTGTTATTTAAACGCTTTGACTGCACTCTACGTCTTCTCATATTCAAAACCTCCTGCAGACAAGACTTATACCAGTAAAGCGCGGCTCATCGATGCTTGGCAATAGGCTCGATAATCGCACTAAACATTGTATGGTTTAAACGTTCTTCATTTGACTTCTGCATTGCACAGAGCCAGCAAACAATTTCAATACGATGCTTAATAATAGGAGTGACGTTATTTCGGCAGAGTGTAGCCGAAGGCGCCGCTTCATCAAGTGAGCTAAACCATTTGGTTGTAAAGTAATCTGTTACAAAGCAATCAGTTTTACTAACGATGAAGAAAAGGCGACCAACCAAAGGAATGGTTGAGTGTGGTTGGTGTCACTCAGAATATTGGATTCTAGATAAGTTTTCGTTAGGACTCAATAAAAATGACGAGCTTCATAGGCTCGTCATTTTTTAGTTTACCGCGGGTTTATTCTTCAATGCTTTCTTGTTTGGTGTCTTCTTCAACCGTGACGTCAGAAGCGCCAGAGACTTGTTCTACGACGGTCTCTACTGCGCCCGATATCAAAATGTCGGGGGTGAGCGGCGGAATCACTTGTAAGTCATCGCTATTCTCATCAATCGCTGGCTGTTGGCTGACATGACCAATGATGGATTGGTAGTAACGTCGAATATTTTCTACGTAATTACGCGCTTCATCGCCTCTGGCGTACCCATAGCGAGTTTGGCTGTAATAGCGCTTCTGACGAAGTAAAGGCAGCCTGTCTTTTACATCGGCCCAAGCGTTCGGATCGCCACCTTGTGCTTTGGTGAGTCGTCGTGCGTCCATCATGTGGCCGTAACCAATATTGTATGAAGCTAACGCAAACCATATTTTTTCATGCTCGTTAATGCTATCAGGCACGCGACTTACAATACGACGTAAGTACTCGACACCACCACGAACAGATTGCTCAGGGTCTAAACGGTTTGTTACCCCGACGCTTTTCGCTGTTGGCAGAGTCAGCATCATCATCCCCCTAACACCTGTTGGCGATTTTGCTGTTGGTTTCCAGTGTGACTCTTGATAAGCCAATGCTGCAATTAAGCGCCAGTCGAACTCTTCGCTGTATTTTTGGAATAAAGGTGCCCATTTAGGCAATTTGTCATCCAGAGCTCGAATGAATGCGCGAGTATCAACGTAGTCAAATGCTTCAATATGACCAATGTACTTTTCTTCGAGGGTGGACAGTTCTCCTGATTGTTTGATGTTACCGAAAAACTCTATCAGCATCGCATACAAACTTTCGTCTTCAGAACGTCGAGTAAACCAAGATACTGGTTGATCTTCTGTAAGTTCGAACGCGAGCGCAAGATCGGGGTAAAGGCGTTGAGCAAGGGAAAGTTCCACCGAATCAGTCACAGTAAAACGTAACTCACCCGTCGATACGTATTTGAGTAAGTCTCTCGTGTCAGCATCACCAACAATTTCAAACTGAAGTTCTGGATACTGCTTCTTTAACGCTGTTAGGGTCGGAACATATTGCGATTGTTCAACGATCTTTAATGTTTGAGCGCCTGCATTTGTATCTTCGTCGGACTCGTCGTCTTTCGAGGCTTGGTATTCAATGAGTTGTTCGATATCACGTGGTCGAAGTTGCCCTTTTTTATATACCACTTGTTGGCTTACATAATAATAGGCAGGGCCTGGTCTAAATCGTTTGACTGCTTGTGACGTTTGATTTAAACCCGTAGCGATGATATCGATATCTCCTTTCTTAAGAGCAGGAAAAAGCTCAGCCTGGCGAAAGGCTGGTTTAATCTCGAGTTTGACGCCGAGCTGTTCCGCAAACTGACGCGCCAATTCGTAATCCAACCCTGCGGGACCATCGGGACCTATGTAGTAGGAAAGCTGATTGTTTAGCGTGCCAACACGAAGCACACCACGTTCTTGAATTTTTTCAAATTCACTTTTGGGCTCCGACTCAATCTGGCAAGCTGAGAGCAAAAGAACAGAAACTAAAATTAGAGCACTGCGCTTGAGCCGGTTGAAGTGACTTATTTGCATTAATAGGTACATCTTGGAAAATTTCTATTTGCCTTTATATCAAAGCGAGCTCATGGGGCAAAGTGAATCACACACTTATAACGTGACATTGTGTGTTTTATCGACATTTTAGTTGTAATTCAAATTTGACAAAAAAAATGACGCAAACGGTTGCTTTTGGTGTTACATCACAAAAACAATTACTATATAATGCGCTCGCAATGACGAGGTGGAATCGGCATAGGTTCGACAGGGCTTATTTTAAGTGTCTGAATTTATTCCAATATCACCTTAATCAATTGCATAAGAGACCTAAGCACATGAGAATTTTGCGTGGCTCCCCAGCTCTTTCAGAGTTTCGTGTTAATAAACTACTGGAACTTTGTCGTGAACAAGATCTGCCTGTAACTGGCATTTATGCCGAGTTTATGCACTTTGCCGATCTAAAGTCAGACCTTGATGACCAAGAGTTAGAAAAACTTGAAAAGTTACTAACTTACGGCCCAACCATCGAAGAGCATGAGCCTGAAGGTCTTCTACTTCTTGTCACGCCTCGTCCTGGCACTATCTCGCCTTGGTCTTCTAAATCTACCGATATCGCTGTTAACTGTGGTCTGGATAAAGTGAAACGTCTAGAGCGTGGTACGGCTTATTATGTCGAGTCTTCAGTTGTTCTATCAGAAGCTCAAGCTGACGCTGTTAAAGCGTTAATTCACGACCGCATGATGGAAACAGTATTCACAGAATTTGAAGCCGCATCAGCATTATTTACTGTTGCAGAGCCTAAGCCTGTCGCACATGTTGATATCTTAGCTGGCGGTCGTCTTGCGCTTGAAGAGGCAAACGTTTCCCTTGGCTTGGCACTCGCAGAAGATGAAATTGATTACTTGGTCGAGAACTTTACTAAGCTTGGGCGTAACCCAAACGACATTGAATTGATGATGTTTGCTCAGGCGAACTCAGAGCATTGTCGCCACAAAATTTTTAACGCAGATTGGACTATCGACGGGGTAGATCAACCTAAGTCTTTGTTCAAAATGATCAAAAACACTTTTGAAACGACACCTGACTATGTACTGTCTGCATACAAAGACAACGCAGCCGTTATGACAGGTTCTAAAGCGGGGCGTTTCTTCCCTGACCCTAAATCTCGTCAATACACGTACCACCATGAAGATACGCACATCTTGATGAAGGTAGAAACGCACAACCACCCAACGGCAATCTCTCCATGGCCGGGCGCATCGACTGGCTCAGGCGGTGAAATCCGTGACGAAGGCGCGACGGGTATCGGCGGTAAGCCAAAAGCGGGTCTGGTTGGCTTTACAACCTCTAACTTACGTATTCCTGGTTTTGAACAGCCATGGGAAACCGACTTCGGCAAGCCGGGTCGTATTGTGAATGCGTTAGACATCATGCTTGAAGGCCCTCTTGGCGGCGCGGCATTCAACAACGAATTTGGTCGTCCAAATCTATTGGGTTACTTCCGTACTTACGAAGAAAAAGTCACTTCTCATGCGGGTGAAGAAATTCGTGGTTACCACAAACCAATCATGATTGCTGGTGGTATGGGTAACATCCGCGATGAACACGTACAGAAGAAAGAGATCCCTGTAGGTGCGAGCCTAATCGTACTTGGTGGTCCGGCAATGAACATCGGTCTTGGTGGTGGTGCGGCATCTTCCATGGCATCTGGTCAGTCAGCAGAAGATCTGGACTTCGCTTCGGTACAGCGTGAAAACCCAGAGATGGAACGTCGCTGTCAGGAAGTGATCGACCGTTGTTGGCAGTTAGGCGACGATAACCCAATCGCATTTATCCACGATGTGGGTGCAGGCGGTATCTCTAACGCATTGCCTGAACTTGTCGACGACGGTGAGCGTGGCGGTAAGTTCCAATTACGCGATGTACCAAACGATGAGCCGGGCATGAGCCCACTGGAAATCTGGTGTAACGAATCACAGGAACGTTACGTTCTAGCGGTAGCGCCAGAAAACATGGAAGCATTCGACGCCATCTGTAAGCGTGAACGCGCACCGTATGCAGTGGTGGGTGTGGCGACAGAAGAGCGTCATCTAACGCTAGAAGATTCTCACTTCGACAATACGCCAATCGATATGCCAATGGATATCCTGCTTGGTAAGCCACCGAAGATGCACCGTGACGCAACCACACTAAAAGTGGAAAGCCCTGCCATTGTTCGTGATGGTATTGAGCTTAATGAAGCGGTGGATCGCGTACTTCGTCTTCCTGCTGTTGCAGAAAAAACATTCCTAATTACTATCGGTGACCGAACAGTAACGGGTCTGGTTGCTCGTGATCAAATGGTTGGTCCTTGGCAGGTACCAGTAGCAAACTGCGCAGTAACAGCGGCAAGCTACGACACTTACCATGGCGAAGCAATGTCGATGGGTGAGCGCACGCCAGTGGCATTACTAGACTTTGGAGCATCGGCTCGCCTAGCCGTTGGTGAGTCACTAACGAACATTGCGGCAACAGACATCGGTGATATTAAACACATTAAACTGTCTGCGAACTGGATGTCTCCAGCGGGTCACCCAGGTGAAGATGCGGGTCTTTACGAAGCAGTGAAAGCGGTTGGTGAAGAATTGTGTCCTGCGTTAGGTTTGACTATCCCAGTTGGTAAAGACTCCATGTCGATGAAAACCAAGTGGGAAGAAAACGGCGAGAGCAAAGAAGTCACTTCTCCACTGTCGTTAGTTATCACGGCATTTGGTCGTGTGGAAGACGTACGTAAGACCGTGACTCCACAACTACGCACTGACAAAGGAAAGACTTCTCTAGTTCTTGTTGACTTGGGTAACGGCAAAAACCGCTTAGGTGCGACAGCATTGGCACAAGTATACAAACAGCTGGGTGACAAACCTGCTGACGTAGATAATGCAGAGCAGCTAAAAGGCTTCTTTGATGCAATGCAAGCGTTAGTACGTGATGACAAGCTAGTGGCTTACCACGATAAAGGCGACGGCGGTCTGTTTGTTACACTGGCTGAGATGGCATTCGCGGGTCACTGTGGCGTAAAAGCGAACATCGCAGAGCTGGGTGATGATGCGCTAGCCGTTCTATTTAACGAAGAGCTAGGTGCGGTTGTTCAAGTTAAGAATGATGATCTAGATTCAGTTCTATCTACTCTGGCGGCAAACGGCTTAGAGGCATGCTCACATGTGATTGGTTCTGTTGAAGCTTCAGACGACTTTGTTATCACTTCTGGTGATGCAGTTGTGCTTGAACGTTCACGTACCGAACTACGCGTTATCTGGGCTGAAACAACGCATAAGATGCAAAGCCTACGTGATAACCCAGCGTGTGCAGACCAAGAGCACGAAGCTAAGAAAGCCAACTCTGACCCGGGTCTAAACGTTAAGCTCAGCTTCGACGTAAATGAAGACGTTGCAGCACCGTACATTGCGAAAGGTGCTAAACCTAAGATGGCAATTCTACGTGAGCAGGGCGTTAACTCCCACGTCGAAATGGCAGCAGCGTTTGACAGAGCAGGCTTTGAAGCAACCGACATCCATATGAGCGATATCCTAACAGGCCAAGCGGTACTGGATGAATACCATGGCCTAGTAGCTTGTGGTGGCTTCTCTTACGGCGACGTACTAGGTGCGGGTGAAGGTTGGGCTAAGTCTATCCTGTTTAACGCACAAGCTCGTGAACAGTTCCAAGCCTTCTTCAACCGTGAAGAGACGTTCTCTTTAGGTGTATGTAACGGTTGTCAGATGCTATCAAACCTGAAAGAGCTGATCCCAGGTGCAAACTTGTGGCCACGTTTTGTGCGCAACGAATCTGAGCGTTTTGAAGCGCGCTTTAGTCTAGTTGAAGTTCAGAAATCTGACTCTGTATTCTTCGACGGAATGGCTGGTTCGCGCATGCCAATCGCGGTTTCCCACGGTGAAGGGCGTGTAGAAGTACGTGATGCAGAGCACCTAGCAGCGATTGAAGCATCAGGTACGGTTGCGGTTCGTTACGTGGATAACCTCGGTAACCCAACACAACAATACCCGAACAACCCGAATGGTTCGCCAAACGCGATTACCGGTTTAACAACAGCAGACGGTCGCGTAACTATCATGATGCCTCACCCAGAGCGCGTATTCCGCACAGTTGCAAATTCTTGGGCTCCGGAAGGTTGGGGTGAAAATGGCGCTTGGATGCGTATGTTCCAAAATGCCCGTAGGAATATCGGTTAATTAACCAAAGGTTAATCTAGCTTAAGTAAAGCGTTGGTTGAGAGACCAGCGCTTTCTTTTTTCTTATCACTCTTTTTTCTTCGTCGCTCTTTCTAGTGACTTGGCGAAACGTTGCTTTGTTCTGCCTCTTCTTTGTCATCTATTATCTAGCGTAAAAAACTTGCAGCGTTTAGATTACTTTTATGCTCTAATACCGCGCTTACCAAGGGATGGTGTTAAACAGCTCAGCTTAGATGGAGTTATCAAGTTGACCGAATCCCTGATTGATCCCTAAATCCCTTAGGAAATGAAAGAAATGTCTAAGAATCCAAAATTTGCTATCCGCGTCACTGAAAAACGTAACGGCTGGAGCGCAGAAATCACTCGCCAAGTAACATCTCGTAAGACTGTAGTATCAAAGCGTGAAACAGGCTTTGACAGCGAAGAGAAAGCACAAGCTTGGGCTGAACAAGAACTGGCTGGGTTTATCCAAAACCAAGTGGTTCGTAACGAGCGTAAAGCAGCGCAACGTCAAGAGCGTGAAGCAGAACAACTAGCGGCAAAAGTTCGTAAAGAAGAAGCCCGCAAAGCACGTGAAACCGAAGTAGACACTGACGAAGAATAAGTTTAAATCGGTGAGATGGTGACGTTACCCATCAAACAAATAGTGAAAATGCCCTGAGTTTTGTCTCAGGGCATTTTTTATTTATATCGGCTAAAAACAATCCGACGATACGGACAAGCTAAACGTGCCGTCTTCAGGGGCTGCAAATTGTTTATTGCCAGGAAGAAGGTGAGGGTTATTAGCATAAGTGCGATGTGTCGATTTGACCTTTGCAGAATGTCTTTCCGGTAAATCAAAGTGTTGTAAGCCGTCAGATAGATCGTTTGCTTCACCGTAGTCGAAATGTGTTGCGACGTCTTTGGGCTGCTTGGCGTAACGACAGTGATCCGGCTTACCATCTTCGTGCCAAGTTAAAGAGTTAGTTTTTGCATCTAGATTCAGGTTATTTGCTGTTGGCTGTGCGTAAAAATCTTCTGAAACTTGGTGCTTGCTTTGTTCTTGTAAGTAGTCTGCAATGTTCTCAGAAGCTTGCGCTAGGCTACCTACAGGGAAGAAGCAAATCAGAAGAAGCCGTGTTTTTAGATTGTTCATAATGTGTATACAAGCAAAAGGAAATGATAATACTGATAAATAAAACGGCGTGCAATTATGGCCATTGGATACGATATAACAGGGCAGTTAATGTCTGCCCTGCATCTTTTAGGTATGGTTAGTATTGATAAGTGAGGTGCAGTTTGACTTCGCGACCAGGCGAAGGCACGCCATTAGATAGGTATGCTTCGTAGTAACGATCGGTTAAGTTTTTCACAACCGCGCCAACGCTCAAGCCTTCGACTTGTTGTATTTCCCAAACCACGTAAGCGTTTTGTAGCGTGTATTGCTCACTTGGCGATTTCACTTTTAAATTGTTACCGCTTGCCTTGGTTTTGGTTTGCGCATCATACCAACGGACTTCCCAGCCCGCACGTAAACCAGGAATCCATTCGTAACCTAAACCCAGATTAATGTTTAATGGCGGTACATCAGGATGATCATCATCTGAACCTGTAGAGTCAGATAGGCTACCTTTGTTTTTGCCGCGAATGTAACTTGCTGAGAAATTACTGTAGAAATCTTCAATCCGGTATTGTGAAATTAGCTCAAAGCCATAGTTTTTAAAGCCATCTAGGTTTGTATTCCAGCTTTGTAACTCAGTAGTATTTTTGTCGAGGTTTTCGCCCGTTCGTATATCAACTGTGTCGCTAACATCGTTATAGAACATAGTTAACTCTGTTGCGAGGTTATCGCGAGAGTTCACCAGCCCTTCCGTTAAGTTGATAACGCTTGCTTGATAAGCATGGATACGAGACACGTCCAGATTCAAAGCAGTAGCCGTAGCGGTAGCTCGCGCATATTGCACTGAGTAGATGTTATCAACGGTTGGTGCTTTTAAAGCGTAGGCGTAGGAGGCGTTTAAACGCGTATTATTGCTCGCATCAAAGTCGATATCCAAACGTGGGCTAAAGCCTTTATGCGTCGTTTCACCGTAGTTATGTCCGGCAGCTGGATCATTATAATCCGGCGCTGCGTTCCCTTTTCCTTCACTCTTGATGTATTCGTAACGCAGAGAAGGTGTGATTGTTAGGCGGTCTGTTGCTTGATAGTGATCAGCAATGTAAGCGGCATAAATTGACTGCGTGCCAGATGGTTCGTAGTAAGGGGTGTACCAACCGTAGTTTTTCGCTTCATTACTGTCGTATGATGCGTTGAATACTAACGAGTCTCTATCGGTTTTTTGATATTGAAGCCCAGTGACTAGAGTGTGGTCTCCGAATTGCGCTTGGTTAAACACATCAACGTAATCACGCTCGTAACTCAGCCATGACTCATGACCGTAACTGCCAACAGAAACGAACATTTTCTCGAATGCTACGTCAGGGCGAACCCAATGACGATCGTTTTCGGAACGTGCCATTTTGATATTGAAATCAATATACGGGTTAGTCGGCATGTAGTGGTAAGAGATGGTCGTGGTGTTGTCCGTGTATTTGTTATCGACGGTGTAAGCGTATTGGGCTTTTTCTAATGAGCCGTATTTCTTGATATTGTATTCGGTGATGTTAGGCATTTTTCCGCGGCGGTTAGCCCAAGGTTTACGACCTTCATCTTTGTAGCGAGTGTGGCTAATTTCAAACTCGTGATCGTTATTTTCATAACCGACCTTTACGAGCATGTTTTCTTGCTCATAACCTGAGTAATCCAGCGTTTCACCACCTCCGACTTTAATGTCATCAGAATCTTTTACCGAGCCATTCGCTAGAAAATAAAAACCAGTATCGTTTTTACCATAGAGTGTTAGCGTGTAGGCGTTCTCATCGCCGTTGGTGTTGTATGCACTTGAGATGCGGGCACCAAAGTTTCTTTCGCCGTACAGGAGATCATCGACACTTTTGGTTTTAATGCGAATGGAGCCACCAAACTTCCCGTTGAGTGCTCGATAGTCGTGCGCGCCCTTGATAATTTCTGCTTCGCCAATTAAGAACGGATCAAAAAAGAAGGTACCGTAGCGGTATTGTTGAAAGCCAATTGGAGCGCCATCGACAAAGACGGCGATATCGCTTGGATCATCAAAACCACGAATGTTAATACGTTCGCCACCAGAACGACCGCCACCATCTATTGATGCACCGGGAACGGCATCGATCATTGAGGCAAAATTAGAGTACTGTTGCTCTTCAATCTCTGACCAATTAATGGTGGTTTGCGCAGGCTCAGCAATGGTAATAGGTTTGGCATAACGAACGCCTATGACTTCAAGCTCTTCATTTGGCGCTGTCTCGGCATATGAATAAAGAGGGAAGAGCAAAGCCAGTGAAATGAGATTTACTTTGAATGGATGACTTTTTAATCGTTTCATATTGATGATTTATAGTGTTTTTATGAAGCTGGGATTATAAGAACATTATTACGATTAATAAATGATAATGAGATTAATTATCAAATGTGTTTTTGCGACGGATTGTAAAGTTTTTTATCCATTCGTGGAAACTACGATAAGTATCGTTAGCGTACATAAAACAAAAAGCCCAGCATCATGGACGCTGAGCTTATTGGTTTTAAACAAGATAGTGCGAGCACTGTTGCCCCTTTTGAGCTAATCAGGCGCCTACTTGGTAGGAATTACTGAGTTTCTAACGGTATCTGTCCGGTGGTCAGCGGCTCGGCATCGAATTCAGTGAGGCCTTCAATATAGCTTTCGACTGCTTGCTCTAAAGCATTATCACCTTGGTTAAAATAGGCAAGGTGGAAAATTGCATCGCCTTCGTTCACCAATGGTAATGTTTGTTGACCGATAACCAAACCACGCTTCGGGGCTTTTAGTTCTATCTCATCATGACCAAGAGGAGAGCTAATATAAGCGAGCGTTTCCCCCTGTTCTACTTTGTCTCCCAGATTAACGACAGTACGCAAAATGCCGTTACCTGACGCGCGAACCCAGCTGGTGGACTTCGCTATGATAGGCTCAGGCAGCTTTTTCCTGCTCGCACGCAACATACCAATGGCTTGCATTACGCGCCGAACCCCGAGTACACCAGCGCTTATCGAAAGTGGATCAAAACGCAATGCTTCGCCAGCTTCGTAGGTGAGCACTGGAATATCGCATTTTTCTGCTTCACTGCGTAAAGAGCCATCACGCAATGCTGAATCAACAATCACTGGCGTCGAAAATGCTTGAGCAATACGTAGAGTTTCTGGGTTGCTTAAGTTTGCGCGAATCTGTGGCAAGTTCGTGCGATGAATTGCCCCTGTGTGTAGATCCAAAATGTAGTCACAACGCTTGGCAATGTTGTTAAAGAACCCGTGTGCCATACGAGATGCAAGTGCGCCTTTTTCACTGCCAGGAAAGCAACGGTTGAGATCTCGTCGGTCGGGCAAGTAACGAGATTTATGGATGAAACCAAAAACGTTAACGATAGGTACTGCAATGACAGTGCCTTTCAGTTTTTGTGGATCCAGTTGGTTAATGATCTGACGAACGATTTCTACGCCATTAAGCTCATCACCATGGATAGCAGCATTCACCATTAACACTGGTCCTTCTTGTTTCCCATGAATGATTTCCACAGGAATAGATAAAGGCGAATGTGTATATAGCTTCGCTGCTTCAAATTCGATCTCTAATCGTTGCCCTGGTTGTATTTGATGTCCTAAGAGCTCAAACACTTTGCTTTTTTTACTTCTGGCCATAAACCATCTCTGTCAAATGCGTCACCAGCAATGTAACAATTGCTGCAAAATCGCACTAATCATTCTCATTAAGGACACGACAAATTACTTTAATCGTCATGCGTGAAATTTTGGTGTGTGTGAAGTTTTTGTTTTCAATATGATCTTTTCTATCAGTTTAATACATAACAAGACATAGAGATGAGAGCGCAATAATAGCCTTAAAAAATGTGACTGTATTAAAAATAATACTGTTCATGGAGGACAAAAAAACGGACTTTTAACCCTACTTTTTATCCGATAATATCCGCGCCGAATTTGAGGTTTCACACTTTCTAACTAGAGGTTTTGATGAAAAAGGCAATTGCTAAAATTGGTGCATTGACTGCGGTAGCAGTTTCACTTTCAGGTTGCGTAGGTAGTAATGCCGTGACAGGTTATGTCATGGGGTTTAACTTGAAAGCTGTTGACAACCGTTACGCTCGAGGTGGCCTAAATATGCTTTTAGCGCCTGTTTATGGTGTCGCGATCGCAGCGGATTATATCGTGTTTAACTCTCTAGAATTTTGGACGGGTAAGAACCCGTTAAATGGTAAGCCACATATCTTCGATACAAAGGTAGATACTTACATTGATGTCAATCACCAGTTAGATAAGTCGTTAACGACGGCACCAATCGCACCATTAGCGGATAACCGTGTCATTGAGCAGGGGCGAATGCAGCAAATCGATGAGAACACTGTTCAAATGGATATTACTTACAGTAACGGTGAAAAGGCGACACTCATGGGTGTACGCGATGGTGAGTTTGTTACTTACTACATTGATGGTGAAGTTGCTGCACAAACCTCAATGGATGAGTTAGCCGCTTACGCGCAAAACCGTGTGTAGTTGGGTTCAACTAAACCAAAAAAAGGGTGCCGTATGGCACCCTTTGTCGTTTTTCGTGATTGAATTATGCTTTCTCTGGAATCGCTTCTAAAAGCGCGACCATCTGTTCCCAGTACAACTGAACAGTATCAATCTTCACTTTCTCATCTGGAGAGTGAGGGAATTTTATTGTTGGACCGAAAGAAACCATATCCATGTGTGGGTATGGTTCTTTAAATAGGCCACACTCAAGACCAGCATGGATGACCATGATGTTCGGCTTATGACCGTAAATGCCTTCATACATATCACGGAAAATTGCCATGATCTCGGAATCTGCATCTGGCTTCCAGCCAGGGTAAGCGCCTGAGAACTGAATTTGTGCGCCTGCTAGCTCAGTAATCGAGCGCAGCATGCTTTCCACTTGGCTACGGCCAGAATCAATGAGAGAACGAATCAAGCAAAGCACGGTGACTTTATTTTCTTCTGTGCTGATCACACCAACGTTTAGAGAAGTTTCAACAACGCCTTCCACCTCATCACTCATACGGATTACGCCGTTTGGACAAGCGTTAAGTGCCGCAATGAATCGTTGCTGATCGGCGATTGAAAATACTTGCGCGTCAGTCGTGATCACTTCATTAAAGGTTACGATACCTGTTTCGATTTTACCCAATTCAGTTTTAAGCAGCTCAGTGTAGTGGTTGAACAGCTCAGCAAGCTTGTCTTGGTTTTCGACAGGAAGCGCGACAGTAACAAACGCTTCGCGAGGGATTGCATTACGTAAGCTACCACCACGGAATTCGACTAAACGTAAATCAAGCTCTTGAGCATGACCGGCAAGGAAACGACCAAGTAATTTGTTGGCATTACCGCGACCTGTGTGAATGTCACAACCTGAGTGACCACCTTTTAGGCCTTTCAGCGTCAGTTGGCGTGTTACAAAACCTGCAGGCGTTGATTCTCGAGAAATATCGAAAGTCATGGTGCCATCAACGCCACCTGCACAACCCATGTAGACTTCGCCTTCTTGCTCAGAGTCTGTATTTAGAAGAATCTCACCCTCTAACCAACCAGCTTCAAGGCCAAATGCGCCAGTCATGCCTGCTTCTTCATCAATCGTCAGCAGAACTTCGAGTGGACCGTGTTTAATATCTTTAGATGCCAATACAGCAAGGCAAGAAGCCATACCAATACCGTTATCTGCACCAAGCGTCGTGCCTTTCGCAGTTACCCATTCGCCATCGATGTAAGGTTGGATTGGATCTTTGGTGAAGTCGTGTTCAGTGTCTTCGTTTTTCTGCGGCACCATGTCGATGTGTGCTTGAAGTACAACAGCCTTCTTATTTTCCATTCCTGGTGTCGCGGGCTTTTTGATGAACACGTTACCGGTTGGATCACGGCGAACGTCAAAGCCTTGCTCTGTTGCCCAGTTGATAATGTACTGTGCTAATGCTTCTTCATGTTTCGATGGATGAGGGATAGAACAAATCTTATCGAAAAACTGCCAAAGTGGAGCAGGTGATAAGGTACTGATCTCAGAATGGAACTCAGACACGGAGGACTCCTTTTGATGTGCTTTGCCAAATATATACCGTAAAAATATTGTCAAGTTAGCATTAAATGCTAGACGATTTGGCCTTCAAATTGCCGTTAGCATACCACCAGATAAGGAGTACGAGTAGTCGCGATCACAAGGATTTCTCTCAGCACTGTCACAGTTTGTGAATACAATAACAAGCACTATGTGTTCTCTATCATACATTCTGAAAGTGGCTTTATTTTTTAATTCACAAAATTGTAATTTAATTACATATAAACTTTGATAAAGGTCAATTTATGTATTTTTTGTGATTCTAATCACTAAAACGCTTGTAATTAAATTTCTTGGTGGTATATTTGTAACCAGCTTCTGAGAGAAGAATGAAATGCTCAAAGGATGAGTCCGTTTTATCGCCTCCAAGGAACCGAGAAATCAACGAATGTTTAATTGATTTAAAAGGTGATAGTTATGAAAGGTTTACCAAGTACAATGTTCTGGAATAGCAAGTCTGTTTACACCGGTAACTTTGTATACCCAACAAGCTTTGGCTACTAAGTGAAGTCAACGCATGTGACTCGAACAATTTGTTCACCCCTATAAATTGGAATTTTTTTTCAGTGATAGTGCTGACATGATTCACCGCCACCCAAATTGGGTGGCGTTTTTTTATCTCTATTTTCTCTTCCTGACTCACTTATTGTCATCAAAGCCTTCTTCTATTCCCCATTCTTCGGTTTTATCGACTTTTCCACCAAATCTGTTAGATACCATGTTAAAAATGGGCCTTTTTCATCTGAAAGTTTAGTACATTGCTCAGTTTTTATTCTCTTTTAGGGAACTGTGTTATCTAGGTTACCTATTGTTTTGTAAGAATATATTCCTTTGCCTACTTTGATAGGTTAGAGAATGTGTTTCATATCCAAAGAAAAAAAACGCATTAGAGTGAAGATTCTATCTAGAATTTGCTATTTGATAACTTTATAATTCCCGCCAATCGATTACGCAACCGTTTACTTTTTTACCTTTACAGGATTCGATCATGCTCGAGAGGCTTTTTAAACTCAGTGAAAATGGCACAAATGTGCGTACTGAGATCATTGCAGGTGTTACGACCTTCCTAACTATGGCTTACATTATTTTTGTAAACCCAGCGATCCTGTCGGATACCGGTATGGACCGTGGTGCCATTTTTGTCGCGACTTGTCTTGCTGCCGCAATCGGCTGTTTTATTATGGGATTTGTTGCGAATTACCCAATCGCACAGGCACCAGGAATGGGCCTGAACGCATTTTTCACTTACTCTGTTGTATTGGGAATGGGTTATACGTGGCAAGTTGCGTTAGCGGCTGTATTTGTTTCTGGCCTTCTGTTCATTCTTTTAAGCGTATTTAAGATCCGTGAGTGGATTATTAACTCGATCCCGCATTCTCTACGAACAGGTATTTCAGCTGGTATTGGTCTTTTCTTAGCGTTTATCGCATTAAAAAATGCAGGTATCGTCGTTGATAACCCAGCGACATTAGTTTCTATGGGAGAGATCACATCATTGCCATCTGTATTGGCCGCGATTGGCTTCTTTCTTACGATTGCACTGGTTCACCGTGGTGTGAAAGGTGCGGTGATGATCGCCATTCTTGGCGTTACAGCGCTTGGTCTTCTATTTGGTGATGTGCAGTGGGGCGGTATTATGTCAACGCCACCAAGCATTGCGCCAACTTTCATGCAACTGGATTTCTCTGGTTTGTTTGAAGTAGGCATGATTTCCGTCGTATTTGCTTTCCTATTTGTCGATTTATTTGACACCGCAGGTACGCTCGTTGGCGTTTCTCAAAAAGCAGGCCTAACTGATGAGAATGGCAACATCCCTCGTTTAAACAAAGCGTTACTTGCAGACTCAACAGCAACGTCAGTAGGTGCATTACTTGGTACCTCCAACACGACATCTTATATTGAAAGCGTTTCTGGTGTGGCTGCGGGTGGGCGTACTGGTCTAACAGCCGTAGTTGTTGGTGTACTCTTCCTACTTGCTCTATTGTTCTCACCACTTGCGGGTATGATCCCTGCTTATGCAACGTCAGGTGCGCTATTCTATGTGGCGATCTTGATGCTGTCTGGGCTAGTAAGCATTGATTGGCGTGACCTAACTGAAGCGTCCCCAGTTGTTGTGACTTGTTTGGTGATGCCGCTAACATTCTCGATTGCAGAAGGTATCACGTTAGGCTTTATCGCATACGCGGCGATCAAGTTATTCAGCGGTAAGGGCCGTGAAGTGTCGATGAGTGTATGGGTGATGTCAGCCATCTTCATCGTTAAATACCTCGTCGGTTAATTTCTCGAGCAAAAAGCCAGTGTGGATTTATTCACGCTGGCTTTTTCTTTTTTACGTTGTTCACAGAAGACGGTTTTTCTGCGGAATAGGCAGAGAATTTTGATATCACCGTTGGTATTAGCGGTGTGTTTCGGTAGAATAATCGTTTGCGCAGCTTGAAATCCTCGTCTCCAAACATTTTGGAGAAGTTAGTGAGCATTCCGCTTTTGAGTGACTTCGCTAGATTTTGAGGATGCATATTTTCAAATTATTAGGTTATTACAATGAGTAAAAAATTCATTATCACTTGGGATGCAATGCAGACTTACTGCCGTGAACTGGCTGAAAAACAAATGCCAGCTGAGCAATGGAAAGGAATTTGGGCGGTAAGCCGCGGCGGTTTGGTTCCTGGCGCTATTTTGGCTCGTGAACTGGGTATTCGTTACGTTGATACAATCTGTATTTCAAGCTACGACCATGATCATCAGCGCGACATGACGGTACTAAAAGCACCTGAAGGTGATGGCGAAGGTTACCTAATCGTTGAAGACCTAGTAGACAGTGGTGATACAGCGCGCAAACTACGTGAGATGTATCCAAAAGCGAAAATGATCGCTGTGTGTGCGAAACCATCAGGCAAAGAGCTGCTGGATGATTACGTTGTAGATATTGCTCAAGACACTTGGATCGAGCAGCCTTGGGATATGTCAATCCAGTATGCTGAGCCAGTAAACCGCAAGCAAAAATAAGCGCGGTTAAAGAATATTGAGAAATGCCCCTTTATAGGGGCATTTTTTTTATTATGATATTAAATCATGCTAATAGCCTAGGGTTCTTCCTATGTCTGAAGACGTCAGTAAAAATCTTTCCGAAACTTTGTTCGTGAAACATAAGCAAGCAAAAGAAACCTCCGCGCTTACCCAGTACATGCCGACCAGTAAAAAAATACTTGATGAACGAGAAGCGCAAGGTGATCGTGCTTGGTATCGTCATTTGCGTCGCTTGCAATGGGCTTGGCAAGGATTGTCTCCGATCGAAATGGAAGGTGTACTGTCCAAAATTGCTTCATCTTCTCACTCGCGAACCAATGATGATTGGTTAGACACTGTAATGGGTTATCACAGTGGTAACTGGACATTTGAGTGGATCAAGCTTGGTATGGATCATCAGAAGCGAGCAAATGAAATGCAAGGAGAAGAGGCAGCGGATGAACTCTTTACTGCTTCTTTGTGTTTTAGTATTGCAGGCTACCCACATTTAAAAAATGACAATTTGGCATCGCAGGCTCAAGTACTGGCAAACAAAGCGTATTCTGACGGCGCAGAAAAAACTAAGTACACCATCAAGCAAATTGAAGTGCCTTACCAAAATCGCAAAATCATCGCGAACCTCCATTTACCAAGAACGGATAAACAGTTGCCTGTGGTCATGGTGAGCGCTGGTTTGGATACTCTACAAACCGACATGTGGCGTTTGTTCCGTAATCGTCTTGCACCGCGAGATATTGCGATGTTAACCGTGGACATGCCTTCGGTAGGGCATAGCTCTCATTGGCCCTTGACCGAGAATTCAAGTTGCCTACATCAAGCGGTATTGAATGAGCTTTACTCGCTACCTTGGGTTGATCATCACAAAGTGGGGTTAGTTGGGTTTCGTTTTGGTGGTAATGCCATGATCAGACTCTCTTTTGTTGAGCAAGAAAAGATCAAAGCTTGTGTCGCTCTAGGCGCACCCGTACATGATATTTTTACTTCCCCTCAGAAGTTACAAAAAATGCCGAAGATGTACCTAGATCTTTTGGCTTCCCGTTTGGGGAAAAATGCGGTTGATATTAATAGCATGGCTGGTCAGATGATGGCGTGGTCATTGAAGGTTCAGGGCTTCCTGAGCAGTCGAAAAACCAAAGTGCCTATTTTGGCTTTGAGTCTTGAGGGCGATCCAGTGTCGCCACACAGTGATAATCAACTTGTTTCTCTATTTAGCCAGTATGGTAGAGCGAAAAAAATCAGTTCCAAAACAATTACAAAAGGATATGAGCAATCCCTCGATTTAGCCATAAAGTGGCTAGAAGATGAATTATTAGGGTGACAATTCTCCTAAATTAGTTAAGAGTGATATATCTGAGCAAAAAATAAGCTCATGATAATTAAAAATAATAATCATTCTTGGGTGTTTACTTTTAACTATGAAAACGGAGATTCATATGTCAGAGACGACTCAGGGCCCGACTCACTTTCGCTTGATGTCAAAGTTGAAGGCGATAGGGCCTTACCTGCGCGAACCACAATCGCAAGAAGGGCGCTATTATTTTGATTGTTTATCTGTATGTGTAGACGACAAAAAATCGCCTGAGAAGCGTGAATTTTGGGGCTGGTGGATGGATTTGGAATCCATCGAGGGAGGCTTTACTGCTAAATATCATATTGGCAAGTACAACAAAGAAGGGCAATGGGTATCTGAAGCCCTTCCCAAAAAAGTGGTAGAGGAAGTGTATCTCACGCAGAGCACATTCCATCAAAAGCTGGTTGATACTTTAGAAGAACACTTCAAATTAGAAGTCGAATATCACACGGAGTCTTTCGATTTCGCTTAATTTGGTTGTTTTCATTTAATACCAAACAAAAAGGTGCGAAAACGCACCTTTTCTCTTGTTAATTCCCTATTTGATTGTTAAAACATCCTCTCTTTATTTGTTTTTCACTTCAGAAGACATCATGACAACGAATCAACAAAATGCAGTTGTTTCACAACCACAAACTGTCGTTGTGAAACTGGGTACAAGTGTGCTGACAGGCGGCACTCTGGCACTCGACCGTGCACACATGGTTGAGTTAGCACGCCAGTGTGCTGAGCTTAAAAAACAAGGCCATTCAATCGTAATGGTTTCGTCTGGTGCGATTGCAGCAGGCCGTGAGCATCTTGGTTACCCCGCATTGCCCAACGAGATGGCGAGTAAGCAGTTACTTGCCGCGGTGGGGCAGAGTCGCTTGATTCAAACATGGGAGTCTTTGTTTGGTATTTATGGTATCAAGATCGGCCAAATGTTACTAACCCGTGCCGATTTAGAAGATCGTGAGCGATTCCTTAACGCGCGTGACACTATTAATGCGCTCGTTGCGAACGATATTGTTCCTATCGTAAACGAAAATGATGCCGTTGCGACTAGCGAGATTAAAGTTGGCGATAACGACAACCTTTCCGCTTTGGTAGGCATTTTATGTGGTGCAGATAAGCTCTTGCTTTTAACGGACCAAAAAGGTCTGTTTACTGCTGACCCTCGTAAAAATCCGAACGCAGAGCTTATCAAGGAAGTAAAAACCATCGACGATACGCTGCGTAAAATCGCAGGTGGAAGCGGTACAACATTGGGTACTGGTGGTATGGCAACGAAGCTGCAAGCCGCAGACATCGCTCGACGCGCAGGTATCGAGGTTATTATTGCTGCTGGTAGTGCGCCGAATGTTATCTTTGACTCTCTAAGTGCTGAACCTCAGGGCACGCGCTTCCTACCTTGCGCTGAAGCCTTAGAGAACCGTAAACGCTGGATTCTAGCGGGACCTGCGGCATCGGGCGACATCGTTATTGATGATGGTGCAGTCAATGCTGTGGTCGGCAAGGGGAGTAGCCTACTTGCTAAAGGGGTCATCAAAGTTAGTGGTGACTTCGCACGAGGCGAAGTGGCGCGTGTAACAAACGCTCACGGTAAGTTGGTGGCTCGTGGCATCAGCGCCTACTCAAGTGATGACCTAACTAAAATTACGGGCAAACACAGTAAAGATATCATCTCTATTTTGGGGCATGATTATGGCTCTGAGGTGATTCACCGCGATGATCTGGTCGTCATTCAGGAATAGAATTAGAGGGAAGCAAAGTGGATTTAACGAATATGGGTAAAGCTGCTAAAGATGCAGCTTTCGAATTAGCGACAGCGTCAACTGCGCAAAAGAACCAAGCATTAGCCATCATCGCTGATGAACTAGAAGCAAACTCTGCTGCTATTTTGGCGGCAAACGCTAAAGACATCGAACTTGGCCGTGAAGCGGGTTTAACCGATGCGCTGCTCGATCGCCTTTTGCTTAATGAAGAACGATTGACTGCAATTGCGAATGATGTTCGCAACGTCATTAGCTTGAACGATCCTGTAGGCAGCGAAATAGACAGTAAGGTACTGGAAAATGGGATGTCACTGTCTCGTCGTCGTGTGCCGCTTGGTGTCGTGGGCGTAATTTATGAAGCGCGTCCAAACGTAACCATTGATATTGCAGCGTTGTGCTTGAAAACCGGCAACGCAAGTATTTTACGTGGTGGCAAAGAGACATTTTTCTCGAATATGGAATTAGTGAAGGTTATTCAGTCTGCGCTCGCAAAGGCGAACCTTCCAGCCGCTTCTGTGCAGTACATTGAAAAACCAGATCGTGAGCTTGTTTCTCAATTGCTTAAGTTGGACGATTACGTCGACATGATCATTCCACGCGGTGGTGCTGGCCTACACAAAATGTGTAAAGAAAACAGCACGATTCCGGTGATTATTGGTGGCTTTGGTATCAGCCATATCTTTGTCGACGAATCCGCTGATCTAAAGAAATCCCTGAATGTGGTTGAGAACTCTAAAGTTCAACGTCCATCTGCGTGTAACTCATTAGATACGCTGCTCGTGCATGAAAAAATTGCAGCGCAATTCCTACCAATGATCGTAGAGCGCATGAACGATAAAGTGACCTTCGTGACAGAGCCTAAGGCAAAAGCACTGATGGCTCAAGCAACACAAATTCGCGATGCTGTTGAAGGTGACTTTGATACGGAATGGTTGAGCTACACTCTTGGTGTAAAAGTTGTGTCTGATGTGAAAGATGCCATTGATCATATGCGTGTCCATAACGCGAGCCACTCAGATGCGATCATGACCAATAGTTTGGAAAACTCAGAACTGTTCATCAATTCTGTCGGTTCGGCGGCGGTTTATGTGAATGCTTCAACGCGCTTTACAGACGGTGCGCAATTTGGCCTTGGCGCAGAAGTCGCAGTATCTACGCAAAAGCTACATGCACGCGGTCCGATGGGCTTAGAAGAGCTAACTAGCTACAAGTGGGTTGGTAAAGCGAACTACTTAGCACGCAGTTAACACATTCGACGAGATCTTGAGTGAAAAAGGGGCCTTTGCGCCCCTTTTTGTTTTGTCTAACATACCAATTCCGCTACACTACATGAGCTTTTATTTCGGTTTGAAAGCGTTATACCCAAATAGCTTTAATAGAGTCCGTATAACCATGAACGCGTGGTTATCCGTGATTGCTCATGAGGTTATTTTGGTATAGATATGGAGGTGATATGCATTGTCCTTTTTGTTCCGAGAACGATACCAAAGTTATTGATTCCCGCTTAGTGGCTGATGGCCATCAAGTTCGACGTCGCCGTCAGTGCTTGGCGTGTAGCGAGCGTTTCACTACGTTTGAAAGCGCAGAGTTAGTGATGCCTAAAGTGATCAAATCGAATGGCAACCGTGAACCATTTGATGAAGATAAAATGGTTGGCGGTATTCAACGCGCTTTAGAGAAACGCCCAGTGAGTGCCGATTCTATAGAGTTAGCGATCAGTATGATCAAATCACAACTGCGTGCGACGGGTGAGCGAGAGGTTCCGAGTGAAATGATTGGTAATTTAGTCATGGACCAGCTCAAAGAGCTCGATAAGGTGGCTTACATTCGTTTCGCTTCCGTTTACCGCAGCTTTGAAGATATTCGCGAATTTGGCGAAGAGATTGCCCGCCTAGAAGACTGAGTAGCTCATGACTCAACACACTCCTGAAAGAGCGTTTTCTGATTTAGATTTCGCCATGATGTCACGAGCTATTAAGTTAGCGAAACGTGGCATTTACACCACCGCCCCTAATCCAAATGTAGGGTGTGTCATCGTTCGTGATGAAGAAATTGTCGGTGAAGGCTATCACCATCGTGCTGGTGAGCCGCATGCCGAAGTGCACGCGATGCGCATGGCGGGTGAAAAAGCAGCTGGTGCAACCGCTTATGTGACGCTAGAACCTTGCTCTCATTACGGCCGTACACCGCCATGTGCCGAAGGGCTGATTAAAGCCAAAGTGGCACGTGTGGTTTGCGCCATGGTAGACCCAAACCCGAAAGTTGCAGGTCGCGGCATCCAGATGTTACGTGATGCCGGAATTGAAGTACAAATCGGCTTGTTAGAGCAAGATGCCCTTGCCCTTAACCCTGGTTTTATAAAGTACATGCGCACAGGCATGCCGTTTGTTCAATTAAAAATGGCAGCCAGTTTGGATGGGCAAAGCGCACTCAATAATGGTCAGAGCCAATGGATCACCTCCCCAGCGGCCCGCCAAGATGTGCAGCGTTATCGAGCAATGAGTGGTGGCATTCTTTCTACTAGCAAAACGGTGATTGATGACAATGCATCACTCAACGTGCGCTGGGATGACTTACCTAATAGTGTTCAAGCGCAGTATTTACAAGAAGAGCTTCGTCAACCAGTACGTGTAATCTTAGATCGTCAGAACCATTTAACTGATGCGCTCAAGCTGTTCCATACCGATGGAGAGCGAGTTATTGTTCGCTCTGATGGAGACTGTATCCCTCTATTGGACAGCGCTGACCAAATTGACTTATCAACGACATTAAAACGTATCTCTGATGAGCACCATATCAATCACTTATGGGTTGAAGCTGGAGCTACGCTAGCGAGTGCGATGATAAAGGCTAACCTTGTAGATGAGCTCATTGTTTACCTTGCGCCAAAACTCATGGGCAGCGATGGTCGGGGGCTTATCGGTGCTTTAGGGTTAAGCGCTATGGCTGACGTCATAGATTTAAACATTACAGACGTTCGTATGGTTGGGGTAGACATTCGCATCACCGCCACCATAAAACGCAATGAAATTAGATAAGAAATAGTATGTTTACAGGAATAGTAGAAGCAGTTGGCAAGTTAGCTGCGATTACGCCGAAGGGCGAAGACATCACCGTCACGGTTGAAACGGGTACGCTTGATATGTCAGACGTTAAGTTAGGCGATAGCATTGCGACCAATGGTGTTTGCTTAACGGTAGTTGACTTCGGAAGCCACTATTACAGTGCTGATCTGTCATTAGAAACCTTGAAGAAAACTGGGTTTGCTGAATACCAAGTAGGCGATAAGGTGAACCTAGAAAAAGCCATGTTGCCAACAACGCGATTGGGTGGACATATCGTTTCTGGCCATGTCGATGGGGTTGGTGAAATTGTCGAACGCAATTCAGTTGGCCGTGCGATAGAGTTTTGGGTTGCAATGCCTGCGGAAATTAGCAAGTACGTTGCAGAGAAAGGCTCGATTACTGTTGATGGTATTAGCCTAACCGTCAACGACTTACGTAAAAATGCTTTTAAGCTGACGATCGTTCCTCATACGAGTGAAGAAACTACGATTGACCAGTTTCAAGTGGGGCGCAAAGTCAACTTAGAAGTTGATGTACTTGCGCGTTATATGGAGCGTTTACTGCAAGGACAACAAGAAGATAAGGCCGAGTCTCGTATCACGATGGACTTTTTACAGCAAAACGGTTTTGCATAAGTCTTGGGAGTGGCTGCGTGAGGCATGCGATAAAGAGCAGACTCACAGAACACCGCGAGATTCATTGACTTGCTTAATGCAAAGCTCAAACTATTGACCTAACTAGCATTCACTGCAACGTAATTTTTCATTGCTGTCGCAATAACAAATTTAGAATAACGGGATAACAGACTATGCCAATCAGTACGCCACAAGAAATTATTGATGATATTCGCGCAGGCAAAATGGTCATCCTAATGGATGATGAAGACCGCGAGAATGAAGGTGACTTGATCATGGCTGCCGAGCATATTACGCCGGAAGCCATCAACTTTATGGCAACCTATGGCCGTGGCCTGATTTGTTTAACCATGACCAAAGATCGTTGCGAAAGTCTAGGTCTGCCACCAATGGTGCAAGACAATAATGCGCAATACACCACCAACTTTACTGTTTCGATTGAGGCAGCAGAAGGGGTAACGACTGGTATTTCAGCCGCAGATCGCGCACGTACCGTTCAAGCAGCAGTCGCGCCAAACGCTAAAGCTGCGGATTTGGTGCAGCCTGGTCACATCTTCCCTCTCGCAGCTCAAGACGGCGGTGTACTGACTCGCGCAGGTCACACTGAAGCTGGCTGTGATTTGGCTCGTCTTGCTGGTTTAGAGCCAGCATCGGTGATTGTTGAGATCTTAAATGACGACGGCACGATGGCTCGTCGCCCAGATCTAGAGATCTTTGCAGAGAAGCACGGTATTAAATTGGGCACTATTGCCGACCTAATTGAGTACCGCAATAACACTGAGACAACGATTGAACGTGTGGCAGAGTGCAAGTTACCGACAGAGTTTGGCGAGTTCACGTTAGTCACGTACAAAGACACCATTGATAACCAAGTGCACTACGCAATGTGCAAGGGCGATTTGAAAGAAAAAGCGCCACTGGTTCGCGTTCATCTTCAAGACGTTTTTACCGACTTACTACGTAGCGATCGTAATGCAGAGCGCAGCTGGACACTAGATAAGGCAATGAAACGCATTGGTGAAGAGGGCGGTGTACTGGTTGTTCTTGGCCATGAAGAATCGACCGATCTACTTATTCATCGCGTGAAGATGTTCGAAGCGCAAGACAAAGGTGAAGCACCAACGCTTGCTAAAAAACAAGGCACGTCTCGCCGTGTTGGCGTTGGTTCACAGATTCTTGCGGATCTCGGTGTACATGATATGCGTCTTCTGTCATCGACCAACAAAAAGTACCACGCGTTAGGTGGTTTTGGTCTGAACGTTGTTGAGTACGTCTGCGAGTAACAACCGAACAATAAGTTCCTAGTCTTTGACGTGCTTAACTCGTCAATGGCTAGGAACCAGTGATTTGCCTCCAATTTCCATTAGATATTGCTCACAAATTTGTGCTAGAATCCGGCGATTCTCACTTGATGAACATATTTCACTTATAAATAGAGTTAAAGGAAAGCTTATGAAAGTGATCGAGGGTGGCTTCCCAGCGCCAAATGCAAAAATTGCTATCGTTATTTCTCGTTTCAACAGTTTTATTAACGAAAGCCTACTTTCTGGTGCGATCGATACACTAAAGCGTCACGGACAAGTAAGCGAAGACAACATCACGGTTGTGCGTTGTCCAGGTGCCGTAGAACTACCTCTAGTAGCTCAGCGTGTTGCTAAAACTGGCAAATTCGACGCTATTGTTTCTCTAGGGTCTGTTATTCGCGGTGGAACGCCTCACTTTGACTATGTTTGTAGTGAAATGAACAAAGGTCTAGCACAAGTGTCTATGGAATTCAGCATTCCAGTAGCATTTGGTGTTTTGACTGTTGATACGATCGATCAAGCGATTGAACGCGCAGGAACCAAGGCTGGTAATAAAGGTGCAGAGGCTGCACTAAGCGCACTTGAAATGATTAATGTACTATCTGAAATTGATTCCTAATGGGGGCCAGTGTGAAACCAGCCGCACGTCGTAACGCACGTCAATTCGCTCTACAGGCGATCTACTCATGGCAAATTACTAAAGAGAATGTTGCCAAGATTGAAGAACAGTTTTTGTCTGGCGACAAATACGATGAAGAAGAACTTCATGCATCTGAGCCAGCGCTTGCTGCTCCAGAGACAGACGTAGCTTACTTCCGTGAACTATTAAGCGGTGTTGTACTTAGCCACGCTGAGCTAGATAGCAAAATTCGTCCATACATCTCTCGTCCTATGCAGGATTTAGATATGATGGAACTTGCTCTTCTTCGCCTTGCTATGTACGAGATGACTCGTCGCGAAGATGTTCCTTACAAAGTTGTTATCAATGAAGCGATTGAACTTGCAAAAGTTTTCGCAGCAGAAGATAGCCACAAGTTTGTGAATGGTGTACTTGATAAAGCAGCACCTCACATTCGTAAGAAATAACAATTTCTTCAATGAAAAGGTCAGCACATGCTGACCTTTTTTGTATCAAAAGCTTTTACATCAAAAAGTAAGTGAATTATGTCTGGTGAATTTAATCTGATAGACAAGTATTTCGTCGGTCGTCAGAGCCAACGTAAAGATGTCCATCTAGCCGCTGGTGATGATTGCGCTTTGGTCAAAGCGCCAGCTAATGTTCAGATTGCGATTAGCACGGATACATTGGTAGCTGGAACGCATTTCTTAGCCGACGCGAACCCAGCATGGGTCGCACACAAAGCATTGGCTTCTAACATCAGTGATTTGGCTGCGATGGGCGCAACGCCTGCGTGGGTGAGCTTCGCATTAACGATGCCTGAACCAGATGAAGAATGGCTTGCACCTTTCTGTGATGCATTTTTCGAACTGGCTGATTACTATGGTATTCAGTTAATAGGCGGTGATACCACCAAAGGGCCATTGTGTCTGACACTCACGGTGCAAGGTTTTGTACCTGAAGACAAAGCGCTCACGCGATCCGGCGCAAAGCCTGGGGATTGGGTATACGTAACGGGAAACCTTGGCGATGCAAAAGCTGGCTTGGATGTGATTCTAGATGACTCTCTGCGCAGCAGAGCCGGCGCGGAAGCACTAGAGCGAGCTCATTACCTTAGTTCTCCGCGTGTGCTTGCTGGACAAGCTCTTGTTGGCTTAGCCTCTTCGGCGATAGATATTTCAGATGGTTTAATCTCTGATATTAAGCATATTTTACAGCGATCTCAGGTTGGGGTGAGCATTGATGTCTCTCAGCTACCGATCTCTTCAGAATTAGTCCAGTTTTTAGATGATAAGATCAGCGCGCAGCAGTATGCTTTAGCAAGTGGCGAAGAATACGAGTTGTGTTTTACCGTGCCGGAGCAAAATCGAGGCTCGTTACAAAGTGCTTTATCTCATACTGGATGTAAGGTCACATGTATTGGTCAAATCCGACCAAATGGAACCTTCGAGCTGCATGATAACAATCAACCACTTGATTGGGACTTAAGTGGCTTCGACCACTTTAAATGATCTGAGCTAAGCTCTAGCCAAGAGCCTGTTACTATTGAGTAACTCGCAGGCATGACGATTGAAACCAAACTAGCAGTATAGGTTTAAGGATATGACCAACCCTCTTTCTCTGATTTCATTAAAGAACCCGTGGCATCTATTGGCGACGGGTTTTGGCAGTGGATTATCCCCGTTTATCCCTGGAACAATGGGCACACTGGCGGCCGTGCCTTTATTTTTGTTGTTGGCACAATTACCATTTACGGCGTATGTCATTGTTGTTCTGATTTCGTGTGTGATCGGCATTCAAATATGCCAAGTGACGTCTGCAGACATGAAGGTGCATGATCATGGTTCAATCGTATGGGATGAGTTTGCGGGCTTTTGGATTACGATGAGCATTGTACCTGCGCTGAATATTCCACTCACTGAATGGAAGTGGTTGATCACTGGCTTCATCTTGTTTCGTTTTTTCGATATGGTAAAACCTTGGCCAATTGGGTGGCTAGATAAGCGAGTTCACGGTGGGCTGGGTATTATGGTTGATGATATCGTGGCGGGAGTTATGGCCGGTGTTGCCCTGTTTCTAGTCGCAAAATATGCGGGCTGGATGAATTAAACGTTGACCGTAAAAAAAGGGATGCTATGAGCATCCCTTTTTACATTCTATTTTGCTAAATAATCCAAGATGGATTTTTCAATTCCTTTTGCATCGAGACCAAGCTCTTCATGCAGTTCATCTTGTGTTCCCTGATGAATAAACTCATCTGGTAAACCTAGGTTCAACACAGGTTTAATGATTTTATCTTTCATCATGAACTCAACGACACCAGCACCAGCACCACCCGCGATAACATTTTCTTCTAACGTCACGAGCACGTCATGATCTGCGGCTAATTGACGAATTAATGCTTCATCGAGCGGCTTCACAAAGCGCATATCAGCAACAGTGGCGTTAAGGTATTCTGCCGCTTCTAGCGCGTTACCCAAGAAAGTACCAAAGTTCAGAATAGCAACTTTTTCACCTTGGCGAACCATGCGCCCTTTACCGATTTCTAACGCCGTAAACTCAGTTTCGATTTCTACGCCCATGCCGCTACCACGAGGGTATCGAACCGCACTCGGGCCAGAATGCTTATGGCCAGTGTAAAGCATTTGTCGACATTCGTTTTCGTCACTTGGCGCCATGATCACCATGTTCGGAATACAGCGCATAAAGCTCAAATCGAACGCACCTTGGTGAGTTTGACCATCTGCGCCAACGAGACCTGCGCGGTCGATCGCAAACATCACTGGTAAGTCCATGATCGCGATGTCGTGGATCAATTGGTCATAACCACGTTGCAAGAAAGTCGAATAGATAGCAACGATTGGATGATCGCCCGCAATTGCCATGCCTGTTGCCAGTGTTACAGCGTGCTGCTCAGCAATCGCCACATCAAAGTATTGGTCTGGGTACTCTTTTGAGAAACGCACCATACCCGAGCCTTCGCGCATCGCTGGCGTAATTGCCATTAGCTTAGGATCTTGGGCCGCCATGTCACATAAAAAATCACCAAAGATCTTTGAATAAGTCGGCTTACCGCCACTGCTCTTCGGCAGACAATTATGCGTTGGATCGAATTTAGGAACACCATGGTAGCCGATAGGATCTTTCTCGGCCGGCTCATAACCTTTGCCTTTCTTGGTCATGATGTGTAGGAACTGAGGGCCTTTGAGCTCACGCATATTTTTCAGCGTTTTGACGAGTTCATTGACGTCGTGTCCATCAATCGGGCCAATGTAATTAAAGCCGAACTCTTCGAACAGAGTACCAGGCACTACCATGCCTTTTAGGTGCTCTTCCGTACGGCGAACCAACTCTTTAATAGGTGGGACACCAGACAGCACTTTCTTGCCGCCTTCACGGATAGAAGTGTACAAGCTGCCAGAAAGTACTTTCGCAAGGTGGTTATTCAGGGCGCCGACGTTTTCTGAAATCGACATTTCGTTGTCGTTCAAAATCACCAACATATCAGGATGAACGTCGCCAGCGTGGTTCATGGCTTCGAATGCCATGCCTGCTGTAATTGCGCCATCACCAATCACACTGACGATTTTGCGACCTTTACCTTCTTTTTGTGCGCTGATGGCCATGCCAAGACCTGCACTAATCGATGTCGAAGAGTGGCCGACAGATAAGGTGTCATATTCACTTTCTTCACGCCAAGGGAAAGGGTGTAGACCATCCTTTTGGCGAATTGTTGGCATTTTATCGCGACGTCCGGTGAGGATTTTATGCGGGTAAGCCTGATGACCAACATCCCAGATCAATTTGTCGATAGGGGTGTTGTAAACATAATGCAGAGCGACAGTTAGCTCCACGGTGCCTAAGCCAGACGCTAAGTGTCCGCTAGATTGGCTCACTGAATTTAGCAGATACGTTCGCAGTTCATCACACAGATTTGGTAATGTTTCTTTCGGAAGAAGACGTAATTCTTCCGGTGTATTTGCTAACGCCAGTGTTGGGTACTTTGAAATATCAAGAGTCATATAAATGCGCGCTTATAGTGTTAATTTTTGCGCTCGATGACATATCGGGCGAACTCTTCGAGTAACTGAGTATTGTATGGGATAGCTTCCAATGCTTGAAGTGCTTCCTGTAACAGAGTGTGAGCTTTCTCTATGGCTCCCTCTAAACCCAGCAGGGAAGGATAAGTGCTCTTATTCAGACCTTGGTCGGAACCTTGAGGCTTACCCAGTGTTTCTGTGTCACTGATGATATCAAGAATATCGTCTTGAACCTGAAACGCCAAACCAATTGCTTTTGAGTAGCGCTCCAAGTGAGGTAGAACCTCGATACCTTTCTCACCAGCAGCTAATGCACCTAATTTTACCGCACAATCAATCAGAGCTCCGGTTTTTTTACGGTGTATCTCTTCCATTTCTTCAAGAGAAACTTGGCGATTTTCCGCGCCTAAATCTAAGGCTTGCCCTACACACATGCCGCTGGCACCAGAGGAATGCGCTAAGGCTTTGATCATATTGATGCGTTGAGCTTCTGCCGCCGAGCTTAATTGACCATCAGCAATAATAGTGAAGGCAAGAGTTTGTAGTGCATCACCTGTCAGTATTGCGGTTGCTTCATCAAACTTAATATGACAAGTTGGTTGACCTCGACGCAGTTCATCATCGTCCATGGCTGGCAGATCATCATGAATGAGTGAGTAGGCATGTATACATTCGATAGCAGCGGCGGGGGTGTCTAAGTCTTCAGGTTTACAGCCGAGCATTTGACCTGTGATGTAAACAAGAAAAGGGCGAACGCGTTTCCCACCTAGCAAAAGGCCGTATTTCATTGCTTGAATCAATGGCTGCTCTTGATATGGAAGCTGATCGAGCCACAAATTCAATTGCTGATTGTTTCTTTGTTGAAAAGACGTCAATGTCTGTTGCATCACATTGCTCACTACTGATTGTTATTCTGAATCTGGTTTGAAGTCACTCAGTGGTGCTTCATCATCTTCACTAAGAAGAATGCTCACGCGCTGTTCGGCGTCGCTTAATTTAGTTTGGCCTGCACGAGCTAAGGCAATGCCTCGTTCAAACTTACGCAGGGCATCATCTAGAGCAAGATCGCCATTTTCTAATTGATCAACCAAGCTATCAAGCTCTTCAATGGTTGCTTCAAAGGTCATGTTTTCTGGTTTCTTGACCGCCATCTTTTTTCTGCCTTAATCAAGCCTCGGGTAAGATGCACGAAAGTTACCTTAGCCTAGTAACTTGGTCAAATTTAACCTTATATAATTGTCACAAAATTAGCGTTCAACGAGTCTAAGCGATGAAACCCCATATTTTGGTTGAGGTTGTTAAGTGTAATTTGTGATCCATTAGCTAAGATTTTTCTAAAAATTCTGCGCGAGTTGTCGATACAGGTAATAATCCGCCCAATGGCAGTATTTGAGTATAGCGTGAGGAGTGCTTTGTGGATTTAGCAACCCTATTAGGTTTGATTGGTGGTTTTGCATTCGTCATTATGGCGATGGTGCTTGGTGGCAGCATCGGCATGTTTGTCGATGTCACGTCGATCCTTATTGTCGTTGGTGGCTCAATATTCGTCGTGTTGATGAAGTTCACAATGGGACAGTTTTTTGGTGCGACAAAGATTGCTGGCAAAGCCTTCATGTTTAAAGCGGATGAACCCGAAGACCTGATCGCAAAAATTGTGGAAATGGCCGACGCGGCGCGTAAAGGTGGTTTTCTTGCTCTTGAAGAGATGGAAATAAACAACACATTCATGCAGAAAGGCATTGATCTACTGGTTGATGGCCATGATGCCGACGTTGTGAGAGCGGCACTCAAAAAAGACATCGCGCTTACGGATGAACGACATACGCAAGGTACTGGCGTATTTCGCGCCTTTGGCGACGTTGCTCCTGCGATGGGAATGATTGGCACCTTGGTTGGTCTTGTTGCGATGCTTTCAAACATGGATGACCCTAAAGCGATTGGACCAGCAATGGCCGTTGCACTCTTGACCACATTGTATGGCGCGATCCTGTCCAATATGGTGTTTTTCCCTATTGCGGATAAGCTTTCTCTTCGCCGTGACCAAGAAACGCTAAATCGCCGTTTGATCATGGATGGCGTATTAGCGATTCAAGATGGCCAAAACCCGCGAGTGATCGATAGTTACTTGAAGAACTACCTCAATGAAGGTAAACGTGCCCTTGAGATTGACGAGTAACTTGGAGAGTCGTGATGGATGATGAAGATAACAAATGCGATTGTCCGCCACCTGGCCTCCCGTTATGGATGGGGACATTCGCAGATTTGATGTCGCTACTGATGTGTTTCTTTGTTCTTCTGCTCTCGTTTTCTGAGATGGATGTACTGAAGTTCAAACAAATTGCAGGATCAATGAAATTTGCCTTCGGTGTGCAAAATCAGCTTGAAGTGAAAGACATTCCCAAAGGTACTAGCATTATTGCCCAAGAGTTTCGACCGGGTCGGCCGGAACCAACTCCGATTGATGTCATCATGCAGCAAACCATGGATATTACTCAGCAGACGCTCGAATTTCATGAAGGGGAGTCTGATCGAGCTGGTGGCACAAAACGTGATGAAGGCAAGTTAACGGGTGGGCAATCGCCAGAAACGTCAACTCAAAACAATGAGTCTGCCGAAGCGGACATGCAACAACAGCAATCTAAAGAGATGTCGCAAGAGATGGAGACCTTGATGGAAAGCATCAAGAAAGCCTTAGAGCGAGAGATTGAGCAAGGCGCCATTGAAGTTGAAAACCTCGGTCAGCAGATTGTTATACGTATGCGTGAAAAAGGTGCATTCCCAGAAGGTTCGGCCTTCTTGCAGCCTAAGTTTCGTCCTTTAGTTCGTCAGATTGCAGAGCTAGTAAAAGACGTGCCAGGCATTGTTCGAGTATCTGGCCATACAGACAATCGACCGCTAGACTCGGAACTTTATCGTTCTAACTGGGATCTCTCTTCTCAGCGTGCAGTATCAGTCGCGCAAGAGATGGAGAAAGTGAGAGGCTTCTCTCATCAACGTTTGAGAGTGCGGGGTATGGCGGATACGGAGCCCTTGTTACCGAATGATTCTGATGAAAATCGTGCGCTTAACCGACGGGTTGAAATCAGCATTATGCAAGGCGAGCCTCTCTACAGTGAAGAAGTGCCAGTAATTCAATAACTAGGCTTTAGTTTTAAGTCAGTAAAGAGATAAGAAAGCGAGCAGATTGCTCGCTTTTTTTGTTTTTCCAATCCGCTTGGGTGTATAATCTTGCGCCTTAAAAGTGAGCTCAGACTACTTTTTGTGACTGAAACGCGGTTTTACTGCGTATGAAGTATTGAAGTTGAGTGTCACTCTTTGTTGATTGCGAAACTAACCTGCGAATTAGACTATGAAATTTATTGTAAAGCCCCATCCAGAAATTTTTGTAAAAAGTGAATCTGTGCGCAAGCGCTTCACAAAGATTTTAGAGTGCAACATTCGTAACATCATTAAGAGCCGCACGGAGTCTGTCGCGGTATTTAACCGTCGTGATCACATTGAAGTGACCTCTGAGAGTAACGAATTCCACGCTGAAGTTCTTGAGGTTTTGACTCATACACCAGGTATTCACCACGTACTGGAAGTGAAGCAAACTGAATTTAAAGACTTGCACGATATCTTCGAGCAAGTACTAGAACTCAACCGTGCTGCACTCGAAAATAAAACCTTTGTTGTACGTGCGAAGCGTCGTGGCAAGCATGACTTTACCTCTATTGAACTAGAGCGTTATGTAGGCGGTGGTTTAAATCAAGCGATTGAAAGCGCTAGTGTTAAGCTACGAAACCCAGACGTGACGATCAAGGTAGAAGTCTCGAACGACAAGCTAAACCAAGTATTGTCTCGTCATAAAGGCCTAGGTGGTTTCCCTCTGGGTACGCAAGAAGACGTGTTAAGCCTGATCTCGGGTGGTTTCGATTCTGGTGTTTCAAGCTATCTTCATATCAAGCGTGGTTCAAAAGTACATTACTGCTTCTTTAACTTAGGTGGTCCAGCACACGAAATCGGCGTTAAGCAGGTTTCTCACTACCTATGGAACAAATACGGTTCTTCAACAAAAGTACGTTTTATCTCAGTTGATTTCGAGCCTGTGGTTGCGGAAATCCTAGAGAAAGTCGATGACGGCCAAATGGGCGTGATCTTGAAGCGTATGTTTATGCGTGCAGCAGGCATGATCGCTCAGAAGATGAAGATCGAAGCATTGGTAACAGGTGAAGCACTAGGTCAAGTATCGAGCCAAACGCTAACCAATCTACGCCACATCGATAACGTAACTGACACGCTGATTCTGCGTCCACTTATCAACTGGGATAAAGAAGACATCATCAATCTAGCACGTGAAATCGGCACAGAAGATTTCGCCAAGACAATGCCAGAATACTGTGGTGTTATCTCTAAGAAGCCAACCGTGAAAGCGGTGAAAGGCAAGCTAGAAGCTGAAGAAGAGAAATTCGACTTTAGTATCCTTGAGCAAGTGGTTCAAGAAGCTCGCATGATGGACATTCGTGATATCGCGAAAGAGTCTGAGCAAGCCGCACCAGAAGTAGAGCAAGTTCAAGCGGTAGAAGAGCACGCGGTTGTGCTAGATATTCGTAGTCCTGAAGAGGAAGACGATAACCCACTTGAAATCGAAGGTGTGGATGTGAAACATATCCCTTTCTACAAGCTGGGTACACAGTTTGGTGACTTAGACCAGTCTAAGACATACCTACTTTACTGTGACCGCGGTGTGATGAGCCGTCTGCAAGCGCTTTACTTGCAAGAGCAAGGCTTCAGCAACGTAAAAGTTTACCGTCCATAGCTGACTGATAAAATACGTTAAAAGGCGCAAATTGAGACATCAATTTGCGCCTTTTTTGTTTTTGATCGCGTTACAGACAACCATTACTTAGCATAATGTTGAGGCTTATCGCAAAGCCATACACTTTGTGTTGATATAACGATAATTAATCCGAAAGAAGAGTAATAAAGTGATATTGCTGCCAGATATGCGGATGAGATTTTTGATAGATAAAAAAACACCGCCTAATTTAGGCGGTGTAACAAATTTGACAGACAGGTCAAAAATAAATACAGGAAGTATATGTTTTGTCACAGGGAGTGTGGACAAAACATTATGGTAGAAATCTACCTAACTCGAAATACGAGTTTGCAAACACAACATCGCAACAACGAAGCCAATTGATTTCCAAAGAAATCAAGCCGTTCAGGCCCGTGTTGCGGGGTGAAATATAGAATTTATCTGGCTGTTCGACAACGGACATTTTATAATGTTTCAGATTAAAAAAACTAATCCTATTAGAGGTCCCATATGTCTCGCAGATTGCCTCCATTAAATTCGCTTCGAGTCTTCGAAGCGGCTGCTCGTCATCTCAGTTTTACACGAGCAGCAGAAGAGTTATTTGTTACTCAAGCCGCGGTCAGTCACCAGATTAAAGCGCTTGAAGAGTTCTTATCATTGAAGCTCTTCCGTCGACGTAATCGTTCTTTGTTGTTAACAGAAGAAGGCCAAAGTTACTTTCTCGATATCAAAGATATTTTCACCTCGATTGCGGAAGCGACAGATAAGGTGTTGGAACGTAGCGAAAAAGGGGCATTGACGATTAGCCTACCGCCGAGTTTTGCTATCCAATGGCTTGTACCTCGTTTGGCCGATTTTAATGCTCAAGAGCCCGATATCGATGTACGTATTAAAGCCGTAGATATGGATGAAGGCTCACTGACTGATGATGTTGATGTGGCGATCTACTATGGCCGTGGGAACTGGCCAGGTTTGCGAGCAGATAAATTGTACCAAGAGTTTTTGATCCCACTTTGTTCACCTTCATTACTTTTGGGTAACAAACCATTAGAATCTTTAAGTGACCTCAAATTACATACTTTGTTACACGATACTTCGCGTAAAGACTGGAAGCAGTTTGCTCGTCATTACAACATTGAAGGCATCAACGTAAACCACGGTCCTATTTTTAGTCACTCAACGATGGTGCTACAGGCTGCTGCGCACGGTCAGGGGGTCGCGCTCGGTAACAACGTACTCGCCAAACCTGAAATGGAAGCCGGACGACTCATTGCACCATTCGACGAGGTGTTGATATCTAAGAATGCATTCTATGTGGTGTGTCATGAACAGCAGGCAGATATGGGCCGAATCGCAACGTTTAGAGATTGGATGTTAGCAACCGCGAGAAAAGAACAAGAGGAAGTATTGGATGAATCACTGGATAGCTGAGGGACCTGAAAACGGACCGCTGTTTATTTTTGCTCACGGCGCAGGTGCGGGGATGGAGCATGACTTCATGACAGCTGTCGCCAAAGGATTAGTGGAGCAAGGTATTCGTGTAGTGCGTTTTAATTTCCCTTACATGGTGAAACGTTCGGAAGATGGCAAAAAGCGTCCGCCCGATCGCGCGCCAAAGTTGCTCGAAGCATACAGCGAAGTGATCGCTCACTTTACTTCTTCTCCCGTGGTTATTGGTGGTAAGTCAATGGGCGGTCGTATGTCGAGCTTGTTGGCTGAAAATGAGCTGGTGGCGGGCATTGCCTGTTTAGGGTTTCCATTTCACCCGCCAGGAAAGCCAGAGAAATACAAAGGCGAGCACTTAGCAACCATTGAGAAACCTACGCTGATTCTGCAAGGGGAACGAGACACCTTTGGTAAGCGTGAGGAATTCGATGATTTCGTCCTTTCGTCACAAGTAACGGTGAGCTTTTTACCTGATGGTGACCACAGCTTCAAACCGCGCAAGATCTCAGGTCATACTGAAGTGGGTAACATTGCACTCGCGATAGAGCAGTTAGCGGCGTTTATAAAAGAGGTGTACAGTGAAAAGTAAGTGGTTACTCTCATTCTCTGCTCTGTCTGGGCTGATTTCGGTCGCTCTTGGAGCATTTGCTGCTCATGGGCTAAAAGCGACACTGGCCCCTTATTTGCTCGGTGTATTTGAGACCGGAGTTCTGTATCAATTTATTCATACGTTGGCGATTGTGTTTTGTGCCATTCTGCTTCTGCTCAATTTGGGACAAAAAGCACAAAAGTATTTTTTCATTGCGGCGATTTGCTTTATTATCGGCATCTTTTGTTTTAGCGGCAGTCTTTACGCGCTGGCGCTGACGGGCATTAAGTGGTTTGGGCCAATTACTCCTGTGGGAGGGTTGCTGTTCATGATTGGTTGGTGTCTGTTCTTTTTTGCTGCGTTCAATATCAAAGAGGTCTCCAAGTGAAACAACTAATGCTCTATTGCCGTTCTGGCTTTGAGAAAGAGTGTGCTGGTGAAATTCAGGACAAAGCGACACAGTTGGAAGTGTATGGCTTCCCTCGTGTGAAGAGAAACTCAGGTTATGTTGTCTTCGAGTGTTACCAAGATGGAGATGCCGACAAACTTGCGAGAGGTTTAGACTTTAAGTCTTTAATTTTTGCTCGACAAATGTTTGCGGTAGCAGCTGAGTTTCAATCGTTGCCAAGCGATGACCGCATTAGTCCAATTTTGAATGAACTAGCAGACATCGAAGCATTCCCTCGTTGTGGTGATTTGAGAATTGAAACGCCAGATACAAATGAAGCGAAAGAGCTACTGAAATTCTGCCGTAAGTTTACCGTCCCAATGCGTCAAGCGTTGCGTGGCAAAGGCTTAATGCTGAACAAAGATAACGCGAAAAAACCAGTACTGCACATTTGCTTTGTTGAGCCTGGCCACTGTTACGTTGGTTACTCTTACACTGACAACAACTCACAGTTCTTCATGGGTATCCCTCGCCTTAAATTCCCAGCAGACGCTCCAAGTCGTTCAACACTTAAACTGGAAGAAGCATTTCATGTCTTTATTCCACGTGAAGAGTGGGATGAGCGTTTGGCACCAGGTATGTGGGGTGTGGATTTAGGTGCATGTCCAGGCGGTTGGACGTACCAATTAGTGAAGCGCTCAATGTTCGTTCACTGCGTTGATAACGGCATGATGGCAGACAGTTTGATGGAAACGGGCCAGATCAAGCACCATATGGTGGATGGTTTTAAGTTCGAACCAGACCGTAAGAACGTAACATGGATTGTTTGTGACATGGTGGAAAAGCCAGCTCGTGTTGCTCACCTGATGGGACAGTGGCTGTTAAAAGGTTGGGCAAAAGAGGCTATCTTTAACCTTAAGCTGCCAATGAAAGGGCGTTATGACGAAGTGCTGCAAGACCTTGAAAATCTGAAGCAGTTCCTCATTGATAATAAGGTAAAGTTCAAGCTACAAGCTAAACATTTGTATCATGATCGTGAAGAGATCACGATTCATATCCAATGTCTGTCGAATATTTCACCTTACTAACTTTATTCCCCGAGTCTTTTGGGAATAGTGATTAGAATAGAAAAAGCGCCTTTAAATGGCGCTTTTTTAATATCTGCCGGATTTCATGGTGTGAAACTACCATCGGACACTACTCCGCTTTGTTTGGCCCTAAAAAGCGAATATCTTGCAAGTTAAAGCCTAGTTCTATATCGCACTTTAAAGCGGCGACGCGTTTACATAAACGAGCAGACTCAATGTGCTCATCCAATTTTTTACGGTATTTTGGTACGAGATCTTCACTAGCGTAGGCAGCTTCAATACTCTCAAACTGAGTGAGAATCTCTTTCGCTGCTTTCGGGCCAATTCCAGGTACGCCCGGAACCTGGCTAGAGCTTATCCCTGTTAATCCCCAGTAATCCGCTAGTTGACTTGGTTTTACGCCGAACTCTTTTTCGATAAATGGTTCATCTAACCAACGATGTTGGAAATAATCACGGATTTGTAGGGTAGGGGAAAGTAGCTGGCAGTAACCTTTGTCAGTCGAAACGATGGTGACTTTTTCACCATGGCTGGCCACTTTCGTTGCGAGTGTAGCAACCAAATCATCTGCTTCATCGCCTTCAGACAGCAATGAATCAATACCTTGCTCCCACCACGCTTGTTGAATCGCATCTAACCCTTGCAGTAGTGGCAGAGGCATTGGTTTTCGGTTTTGCTTATAGTCAGGGAGAATTTCAGCGCGCCAACCTCTGTCTTGTTCGTGGTGATCAAAAACTGCGATGATGTGTGTCGGGTTGGCCTCTGACAGAATGCGAGTGAGGGTTCTTTGCGTTGTGGTTATGGTTCTTGCTATGTCGGTTGGATCTGGTTGTGCTGAGTGCACTCGGCGGATCAGGTTTAGGGCATCAATGATAACAAGATGAATAGACATAATGACTTAGCAATAAAAAAGGGGCGTAATGCCCCTAGTGTAACGAATGCTAGCCTGACTATCGACCACCAATTTCCGGGTGAGCGATTCGATAACACGGTTCGTAGTCTGAACCGCCAGGTAATTTCATTCGGTGCTGTTCGACAAAGTCTTTTAGCAACTTATCGAGTTTTTTCATGAGGACTGCGTCGCCATGAATGGTGAAAGGCCCTCTACGTTCTATTTCTCGAATGCCTTCAGCCTTTACGTTACCTGCCACTATGCCAGAGAAGGCTTGACGCAAGTTGGCCGCTAAAACTTGCGGTTCTTGATCTAGGCTTAAATCCAATTGTTCCATCGACTCATGAGTAGGCTCGAATGGCAGTTGGAAGTTTGGCTCAATTTTCAATGACCAGTTAAAGCTGTACGCATCGCCTTTCTCTTTTCGGTGAAGGCGTACCGAGTCCATGGAGCGTTTCATAATACGAGCGACTTCTGCCGGGTCGTCAATGATGATCTCGTAGTGCTTTTGCCCTTCCTCACCAAGTGTGTCGCGAATGAACTCATCAATAGAGCGGAAGTACTCTTCACTCTCTTTTGGTCCTGTTAATACGATAGGCATAGGCTGATCGGCGTTATCCGGGTGCATCATGATGCCAAGAATGTACAGTAGCTCTTCCGCTGTGCCCGGGCCACCTGGGAAAATAACGATACCATGAGCCATACGGACGAAGGCTTCCAAGCGCTTTTCGATGTCGGGCATGATGACCAGTTCATTTACTATTGGGTTTGGTGGCTCGGCAGCAATAATCGAGGGTTCGGTTAAACCAAGATAACGCTGCTGAGTATAACGTTGCTTTGCGTGCCCAATTGCTGCACCTTTCATCGGCCCTTCCATTGCGCCAGGGCCGCAACCTGTACAGATGTTAAGTTCACGCAGGCCAAGTTCGTTACCCACTTCACGTGTGTACTGATACTCCACTCCATTGATAGAGTGACCACCCCAACATACGACAAGATTCGGTGCGATACCTGGAGTTAATGCTCTTGCATTACGAAGAATGCCGAACACGAGGTTCGTAATGTGAATTGGGTTAGTAAGGTTGAGCCGTTGGGCGTCTGCCAAATGCATGTTTACGTAAACGATGTCACGCAATACGGAGAACAGATGCTCTTGGATACCTTTAATTATTTCGCCGTCAACAAAAGCGTGCTCTGGCGGATTAGTCAACTCAAGCTTAATACCACGCTCACGACGCACGACGTTGACATCAAACGATTGGTATTTATCGAGCAGTTCTTTCGAGTTATCGGTATGGCTACCGGAGTTCAACACCGCTAATGTGCAATTACGGTACAGCTGATAAAGTTCACTCGAGGCTGTGTTCTTTAAGCGCTCTACTTCTAGTTGAGATAGCAAGTCCATGCTACCAGCGGGGCTTATATGGGTAATCATAACGCCTCCTTGTGTTGCATTAATTTGAGGGAAAGTACCAACTTACCTTTTTGGTGTTATACGTATGGTTTGATGAAAGGTAGTTGGCCGATTTGGTTTTATGGTTATCAACTCCCAAGCAACCTCAAGATGATACATTTGCCTTTTATAAATACATCATCTTGAAGTGACTTGGGTTTTTACAGCTTAGCAGACTAAAAGGGAAGAAATGTGATAACTCGTTGAAAATGGGTGGTTATAAAGCGTAGATTGCACCAAATTTGGTTTGTTTGCTCGCTTTTTGTACGAATCTTAGCTCCAGTTAAGCTGGTTTGTTCCACGTTTTTTAGCGTCCGCAAGCATCTTGCCAAGACGATCGAGCACATACTCTGGCGTATCGGACTCTTTGAAAGACGTCGATACAGCAGCTAAGGTAATCATGATATTTTGCTCACGGAACTTAAAGGGTAATTGGCTAATATCACGCTGGATATGCTTAATCAGATCCAGTGTGTATTCTTCAGATTGTTCCGGGACGAGTAGAATAAACTCCTCGCCACCAAAGCGAGCTACTGTTTCCGTTTCTGATACGCGCTTGTTAATAGTACGAGCGATGATCTTCAGCGCTTTATCGCCAGCCGTATAACCATAGCTATCATTCACCGCTTTGAAGTTGTCTACATCAAATAGCACAACACGAAGGTTTTGCTGAGAGCGAATCCAACGGCGATACTCTAGCTCTAGTCGATCGTTAAATGCAGTGCGGTTATAAACTTTAGTCAGCGGGTCGAGCAACATACGCTGAGCTTGGTCATCTAAGCGTCGACGATAATCTTGCGTAGTTTCAAATACCGCTTCGAGTTGGTTCTTACTGTAACTTAACCGCTCTTGCAGCGCTTGCTCTCGCTCTTCCGTCATTTTCAGTCGCTCTGTCAGCGACGCCATTTTTTCGAGAAGAGGCGTGATTTCTTTTTTCACAACCGCGATATCTTGAGCTTGATTAAGTGACTTTTGGCTTAATTCAACCAAGCTGTTCATTTCTGTGTTGAGCTCTTGGCGGTGTTCAAAGTAGGTATGATGCTGGTCGACGTTCTGATGAACGGTTTTTAGGTTACTTGCGAGAGAAGTGTTCAGCTGATCAAGGAATTGGCTAGACGCCTCGCGCTCGAACTTTGTTGCTTCGACAACCAATTTCAGCGTTGAGAGCGTAAGCTCAATGAGAGACTCGGCACTCACGCCAAGGAGCAACTTAGCGCGAATATCCAGCAATCTATCGCCTGATTCTCCCTCGAAATCCAGCTCTGTAATAGTATGTTGGAGGTCGCTGGCTAAGCACTCAAGCTGAGATCTGTCGGGATTGTTTTCAAATTCACTAAGATGTAGACGTGAATTAGACGTGATGATTTTCAGAGCGCGTTCGTAAATACTCAGTAGCTTAGTGGCTTGATCAGCTTTATTGCTGGCGTGAACTTCAGAGAAACTCATCAGGTTCCGTAGTTCACGTTTTAACTGCGCAGGTAAGCCCGTGACACGTTGCAGTGTTTCACCACTGTGCTTGATTTGTTCGTCAAGGTAACCGTTTTGTTTATCCATCGTCTTCGACTGCTGTTTGAGCATCCTCTCTAATACCGCTAAACGCGGGATAAGAGTGCTGATATCTTTTTGATGTTGCAGCTCTTGTTGGATTTCAAATAGGTAGTTGGATACCTGAGTATTCGAACCCTGGCAAGCTGAAGACAATGATGCCACAACGCGTTTAAGAACTTGTTGTTCACGTTTGAATTTGAGTGAAGTATCACGATGAGTCAGTCTGAGTTGGTCAAGTTGACAACTCAGCTGATGCAGCTGCGACTGAATATCGGATTCCAAGATTCCCATGAAGTGACTACGGTTAAGTCCATGTACTACTGACAATTATCTGATAATAACAAAAAACTTTATAGCGTCATTAGTTATTACGTTCAACAGGCGTTTAATTATCCATTTTTTAATATTTTCTTGATGTCGTCCTCATTCTTGTAGGACGAATGGATCTTGATCAGGCCTTGGCTAATGGCATGTTGACAGGCAGTTCTTATGTTACCTGTTGCAAAGCTAGCAGCTGGCGCATTATCGATGGCTTTTAAGAACACCCAGTGGCTTTGCTTATCCTTCAAGCTGACTTCTCGTGCTATGTGAGTCGCAAGCAACAACAGATCGAGTAATTCCTCATCGTTAATTGCAGTGTAGGCTCGGGGTAAGAACGGATAATCGCTGATGCCCATACGAATAATACGATTGACGTTGTGCTGCTGTGCGAACTCATCCACCCAAGTCTGGAATTTTTCGAACATGACTTCGGCAGAAGCATCACGGTCAGCGTTCGGCTCTATGTAGAGTAAGTTCGCATCTGAGAAATGGTAAAGACGCGACGGTTTTTCTATTTTTTCCGCAAGGAAGTCGCCAAATGCACGTTCTAGTTCTAGACCTGCCTTATAGCCGTTATGGACGTACATGCTTCGTAAGAATGGCAAATCGATCATAACAAAGCGTAGGCGATCATTAAGTGGTTCGTGGATCAATTCACCCATTTGCCATTGCTCGAAAGTTTCGCTCGACTTTTTCAATGAGCGAGAAAGCTTAACATTCAGCATACGCAAGTTACGTAAACGAGAGCGAGAGTGGGTGAAGAGGTCGTTACGCAGTTTTTCGATTTCACTTGCTTGGCGCTGCATAATGACACCACGGCGCATAATGAACAAAAACATGACCAAGACAGTAATAAACAATGCAAATGAGATTTTCTGGAATTTACGATGCTCTCTTTCCACTTGCTCTAAGCGTTCTGATTGACCGATGTAATGGATGGTTTGTTCGGCAAATTCTTTTTGCTGACGGAACGCATCCTCACTGATTTGGTTAAGCTGCTTTTGTTCTAGACGAACGAGGTTGGTGTATTTTTTATAAGCTTGCAGAGAAAGTTTGTATTCGCCTGCCTGCTCGTAACCCAACCCAAGTAAACGGTATGACTGCTGCTTAATGAAGTTGTTATTTTCAGGTGACTTTTCAGCAAGCGCTAACGCCAGCTTTGCATTAGTAATGACGTCTTTACTGTCATTTTGATGATAAGCCAGACCTGACTGAAGCAGGGCAGCCTTTGCTTCAAGCTTAGGAATATTGGTGTATTCTAAAAGCTCTTTAGAGCGGTCTAAGTACTGCTCTGCTAGCGCGTAGTTATAGAGTTGTAGGTAGGTAGCCGCCAAGCTTAAGCGAATTTTAATGATTCTATTGATGTTCTTACTGGTACTTTCATGGTCAAGCACGTTGAAGTAATGCACTAATGCAAGGTTAAACTTACCCTGATAAAAGTAGATGTCGCCCATTTGCTCTAGGACGTCCGCTAGGATCGGAGAGCTAGGGTAAGAGTCATAAAAATCTGCGGCTTGAGATAAGTATTCGATCGCTTTGTCGTACACTCGTCGCTCCTGGAAGAGCCTAGCCAAAAGGCGATTCACTTTTGCTAATCTTGCACCACTGTTACTTTCAATAGATTGCCAATAACCGTATAGCAGTTCTGACAAAGCCAAATTGTACTTCTTGCTATTGAGGTAAAACTCGCCGACGGCAGTGTAGTAGTCGATCAAGGCTAACTCAGAGCGGCTATCGTCAAGCATGGTCTTTGCTTCAGAGTACAAGTTTTCCGCTTTAATGATATCGCCACTATGTGAAGCGAGGAGTGCTCTTTGCATCACTAGTCGGTAGCGAACGCTGTCGGTGCGTTGTAATACGGCATCGGCTTCATCGAGCTGTTGTTCAATTTGGTTAAGCGTGTCTTCCGCTTTTGAGTAGTTTTCGTCGTACATCCAAATCATTTGGTTGCGCATCAGCTGGAGATCTAAGTCCATGTACGGCAATTGATATTCTTGCGCTAAGCGTTCCGCTTTATTTAGGTGCTCGATAGCCGAACGAACATTACCCATGGCGTAATCTGCCTGAGCGATAATCTTGTGCGCTTCGATGGTGCTGCTTGGTGTGCGAACGCTACGATCTGTTTCGTCGCGAGACATGGCCGAAGGGCTGTCACTTTCTTTGCGTTCTGTTAGTTCACGCTGTGACAAATAGTTGGTTGCCGCTTGTTTTGCTTGTGATGGCTCTATTTCCGCCAATTGTTGTGCTTCGTTGAGTAACGCGGACGATAAAATGGTAGCATGAAGTGGCTGTACAAACAGCAAGCAAAGAAAGCCAATCAACTTGAATAGACGCGAACTGTCCCAAAACATCCTTTCGTTCCCTCGAACTGTTTTTAGATATGGCGATAACGGCGAAAAGCCTCAATTAGCCGTTTAAATGCGGGTTGAAGCCATTTGATATAGTAACATGCTTGGACAATAAAAACGTCCGGCAACCCTTTAGATTGCCGAACTTATTTCTGTTGCCTATGCGTTTACTGACGAGCCATACGGTGATTGTGAGCTGGCTTATCTTGTTCCGTTGAGCGGTAAGGGTTGATATCCAAGCCTCCACGGCGCGTATAGCGGGCAAATACGGTCAGTTTACTTGGTTGGCAGTATTTCATTAGATCCGTAAAAATACGCTCTACACACTGTTCGTGGAACTCATTGTGCTCGCGGAAAGACACTAAGTAACGTAACAGCTTCTCACGATCTATTTTTGCGCCTTGGTAGCGAATTTCTACACTGCCCCAGTCGGGTTGGTTAGTGATCAAACAGTTTGATTTCAATAGGTGGCTATGTAGCACCTCTTCAACTTGTATTTCACCTGCCGCACCTTCAAGCAAATCGGCATCAAAATCGTAACTGGTGATGTCAATGTCTTGGTCATCTATACATTCACCGTCCATTGTCACGATAGGTTGATTGGTATAGTGGGTCACTGGATTCACCTCAACCAGCACCTTTTCACCTGCGCATTCAGAAAGGTCTTGTGTTAAACGCTCAGTCACTTCTTCCCAGCTTGCAAAGCGGGTTTGGTTATAGCTGTTTAAGTACAGTTTGAAAGACTTCGATTCAATCAAGTTTGCGCTGGTGGCTGGAATGTATACTTCGCCAACGGCCACTTGTGGTAAACCTTTACTATTTAACCAAGACAGTTCGTACAGCGTCCAAATGTCGTGCCCCATGAAAGGCAGAGTATCGCCTAACTGGAGGTCATCTCGGTTCAGGCTGCGAGGGACTGGTTGCAGCAAGCTTGGGTCATACTGGTTCGCATACTCGGTCTTTTTACCTAGTGTTAGGCCAGCAAGCTCTTTAGCGTCAGAATATTTGCTCATACTTTGTGGTCGTTTTCGATTAGAATGGCGAGAATTTTACTGAATCCGCTGGTCAATTGCCATCCGGCAAACACGGCTATCTGATAAATAAGGAATGAGGAGACCTTCATGACCCAAAACGTTACTCAGGCGCTACAAGAGTTCAGCCTGCGCTACCAACAAGCTTGGCAAGCTAAGCACAATGAGTTGCCAAGCAGTGAAGAGCTTGCAGAGCTTGTTTCTCCTTGTGTCGAAGAGAAGCGTGATGGAAAGGTGCTTTGGAAAGCGGTCGCACGTGATGAAATGGCCGATTTCACCAATGTGGAAAATGCGATTGAGTTGTCACTGCAAGATGATGTTAAAGCCTTTTATGGTTCTCAATACTGCGCCGATATGGAGGCAACTTGGCAAGGTAATTCGTTGACGCTGCTGCAAGTCTGGAGCGATGATGATTTCGTGCGTCTACAAGAAAATATTCTTGGTCATTTGGTGACGCAGCGCCGCTTGAAACTTAAACCAACAGTATTTATCGCAGCGACAGGTGAGGAAATGGATGTGATTTCTATTTGTAACCTCACTGGCAATGTGATTCTAGAGCGTTTGGGCACCTCTAAACGTGATGTATTGGCAGATTCATTGGTTGAGTTCTTGAATAAGTTAGAGGCTGCCGTCTAAGTATGTATGTTGTTGAGTTGCAGTTTGAGTGTTTTGATAACACCACCGTCAGCGCGGTAGACAAAGCCATTAATGGCTTGATGGATGCTCTACGTTACAACGGCCAAGTATTAGGTCGTGAATTTCCGATAGTGATGGGAGAAGGTGAATTTTTCGTTCGTGTTGTTTGCCCAGAACAAGACAGCTTGCATCCACGTTATCACTCAGATTTCGTCAAAGTGTGCATGAACCGTTTGTCGGATGCGTCTTTGCTTGCACCGAAAATGCGTATGCTGGGGCGTGATTTGAATTCAGAACAAGCAGCCGAAGAAGAGACACCTAGCTGGCAAGTGTTGTACACGACTTATGTTCATACGTGTTCGCCTTTGCGAAGTGGTGAAACCCTGTTGCCAATTCCTTTGTATCGTAATGAGCCAACACTTAATGGAGACCATAAAGCCGTCATTAAGTGGCAGACTGAGTGGCAAGCGTGTGATGAAATCCAAATGGCAGGGGGCTGCCGAGCGGAACATGCGGCGCTGCACGAAATTTGCGATGTGGATAGTGTGCTGTTTCGCCGAGGTTGGGACTTACGTGGCCGTATCGAATACATCACGAAGATCCCTACGTACTATTACCAGTATCGTGTCGGTGGTCAGTCGCTGGAGAGCGAGAAAGCGCGCAAGTGTCCAAAATGCGATGGCGAGTGGCTACTCGATGAGCCACTACATGACATATTTCATTTTAAGTGTGATGACTGCCGAATCGTGTCGAATATCTCTTGGGACCATCTTAAGTAGCGAATTGAAGCTACTTAAATGGGTAGATAGACAAATAGAAAGGGCTGATGTTTTCACATCAGCCCTTTTGTGTTTAGAACGTTTATGTTTAGAACGTTGTTTTCAGTCATGTTTTGAAAAGTGGGATTACCAACCTTTCACAACACCGCCTTTGAACAGCTCTTTTGCCGCTTCGTAAACTTCTTCCGTTTGGTAAGCTTTTACGAAGTTTTGTACGTTTTGCGCATTAACATTTTCTTCGCGAGCGACAATTAGGTTTACGTATGGTGAGTCTTTATCTTCAACGAACACGCCGTCACGCTCTGGCGATAGGTCGATAGAGCTTGCGTAAGTGGTGTTGATGATAGATAGCGTTACGTCATCCAATGAACGTGGAAGCTGTGGGGCTTCTAGTTCAATGATTTCGATATTTTTAGGGTTGCCTACGATGTCACGTACTGTAGCGAGTAGACCAACGCCATCACGTAGCGTAATTAAACCTTGCTGCTCAAGAAGCAGTAGTGAGCGACCTAGGTTAGTTGGGTCGTTTGGTACTGCGATGCGTGAGCCATCTTGAATTTCATCAATTGATTTTACTTGCTTTGAGTAACCAGCAATAGGATAAACGAATGAGTTACCCGCGATAGCCAGTTTGTAGCCGCGGTCTTTCACTTGTTGGTCTAGGTATGGTTTGTGCTGGAACGCATTCGCGTCTACTGAACCATCATCCAGAGCGGCGTTTGGTGTTACGTAATCGGTAAATGTTACTAGCTCAACGTCTAGGTTGTATTTCTCTTTTGCTACTTTAGCGGCAACTTCGGCTACTTGTGCTTCAGCACCAGCAATAACGCCAACTTTTACTTTGTTTACGTCTACTTCTTTGTCGCCGCAACCCGCTAGAGCAAGAGCAGAGGCGGCCGTTGCTACAGTCAAAAGACCTTTAAGGCTAAATTTCATCTTTATCTCCTTATAATTTGTATTTTTGATGCTTATCTGTGGTCTACACGGCGCACCACTGCGTCGCCGATAGACTGAATAATCTGTACTAGAACAATCAACATCACGACAGTCACGGCCATGATAGTTACATCGTAGCGGTGGAAACCGTAACGAATGGCTACGTCGCCTAGGCCGCCGCCGCCTACCGTACCCGCCATAGCTGAGTAGCTAACGAGAGTGACCAAGGTAATCGTTACTGAGTTAACAATAGTCGGCATTGCTTCAGGTAGTAGAACTTTTGTGATGATCTGTGTTGGTGTCGCCCCCATTGACTGCGCTGCTTCCACCAAGCCTGTCGGTACTTCTAATAAAGCACCTTCAATAAGACGAGCGACAAAAGGAATGGCGCCAATAGTCAGTGGGACGATTGCTGCGGTTGTGCCGATAAAGGTTCCAACTAGCATTTTTGTCACTGGAATAATCGCAACCATCAGTACGAGGAATGGCACAGAACGACCAATATTAACGATAGCGCCTAAGCCGCTATTTAGTTTGGTGTTTTCAAGTAGGCCGCCTTTCTTAGTAATATGGAGGATTACGCCTAATGGAATACCCACAGCAAAGCCGACTAATCCGGCAACCGCAACCATGTAAAGCGTTTCCCACGTTGCACCTAAAAGTAGTTTGCTGTTTAAACTCAGCCATTCAGAAATCGTATTAAAGGACATAACCAAGTACCTCTACTTTTACGTTGTGCTTACGCAGGTATTCAAGAGCTGCGTTGTCATCTTCTTCGTTACCAAATAGCTCTGCGACCATCATGCCGAATTTCACGCCACCAGCGTAATCAAGGTCGGAACTCAAAATACTCACATCAATATTGTATTTACGAGAAATTTGCGACATTAACGGTGCATCGACGGTTGCGCCAGTAAACTCTAGGCGAACCAACGGGTAGCTGCCATCAACACGCTCTGCTTGCAGACGAGCTTGGTAATCTTCAGGAATGGAAAGATCCAGCGTTGAGCGAATGAATTGGTGCGCTAGCTCTGTCTTAGGGTGCGCAAAAATATCGCCAACGGTGCCTTTTTCCACCAGCTCACCACCACCGATGATTGCTACTTCGTGACAGATGCTTTTTACGACTTCCATTTCGTGAGTGATAAGTAAAATCGTGATGTTGAGTTTGCGGTTGATCTCTTTCAATAACTCAAGGATAGATTGAGTTGTTGCTGGATCTAGTGCGCTAGTGGCCTCATCACAAAGCAGCACGCTAGGATCGGATGCCAATGCACGAGCAATTGCCACACGCTGTTTTTGGCCGCCACTTAAGTTAGATGGGTAGCTCTCGTGTTTGTCGGCTAAGCCTACAAGCTTTAGCAACTCAGTTACTTTTGTTGTGATTTGCGATTTGTCTTTACCTGCCAGTTCTAGGGGCAATGCCACATTATCAAACACAGTACGAGACGAAAGCAGGTTAAAGTGCTGGAAGATCATGCCAATGTTACGGCGTGTTTCGACTAGTTGCTTTTTGCTGAGTTTGGTTAGATCTACACCATCAACGATGATGGAACCAGAGGTCGGCGCTTCTAACATGTTTACGCAGCGGATTAGCGTACTTTTACCAGCACCAGATGAACCGATAACACCAAAGATGGTGCCTTTGTCGATGTGTAGGTTAATGTCTTTCAGGGCAAGGATTTCCTTACTGCCTTGGTAGAACACTTTATTGACGTTTTTTATTTCTATCATGTTTCAACCTGCCCAAAGATACGGGGAACTTCGCTGTCAAAAACGGCCTTTGACAGAACTTAATGTTGAGCTTTATCTCAATTTTCAGTTGATGCTATGGGTTAAGCAGAATGAAGTCAATAGATATTTTTACGTCTAGACGTCTAAATGTATGGATGTTCTGTTTCGAAACGGAGATGTATAGATAGAAAGCAGGAGGTAGACGGCAGGGCACCCTCAGATTTACCGATTCTTGCCCAACAAATCAACCGTTTTGTCGAGGCCTAGAATGAATTAGATAGTGTTGAAGTTTATAAGGTATGTAATAATCTGATTAAACCGAGTTAATAGAGAAATACGTTTTGGCAAAACCTGCTGTTTTTATCGATCGTGATGGCGTGATAAACGTTGACCACGGCTACGTTCATGACGAACATGATTTTGAGTACATTGATGGTGTATTTGAAGCGACGAAAGCGCTAAAAGATAAAGGCTACCTTCTAGTGTTAGTGACGAATCAATCGGGCATCGCACGCGGTAAATTCAGTGAAGACCGTTTCTTGTCTCTGACTCAATGGATGGATTGGAACTTTGCTGATAATGGTGTTGAGTTCGATGGTATCTATTACTGCCCACATCATCCAGAACATGGCATTGGCGAGTACAAGCAAGATTGTGAGTGCCGTAAGCCAAAACCAGGCATGTTCATTTCTGCGCGTGACTTCTTGAAGATCGATATGGAGAAATCTGTGATGATCGGCGATAAAGCTGAAGACATGATGGCAGCAGAAGCGGCAGGCGTTGGCACTAAGATTTTGGTTCGCACTGGTAAGCCAGTAACAGAACAGGGCGAAGCCATTGCAACGGTAGTATTAGATAGCATTGCAGATGTGCCTGCGTACTTAAACAAGTAATCTTCATTACTGACTGAGTTAAGGGAAGCCACTGCTTCCCTTTTGTTTGATTCCTTCTTTTAGTCTGAACACTTATGAGCAAAAAACTCACCATTCTTGATATCGCAAAATTGGCTGGCGTGGGCAAATCGACGGTCAGCCGTGTGCTTACCAATGATCCCAAGGTAAAACCGCAAACGCGTGAGAAGGTAGAGCAAATCATTCGTGAATCAGGCTACGTCCCATCAAAGTCGGCGCAGTCGATGCGTGGTGGCAGCCAAAAAGTCATTGGGGTTATCATCTCCCGTTTAGATTCACCATCAGAAAATCGCGCCGTTGGTACCATGCTCAATGCTTTGTATTCCGCTGGTTATGATGCGGTGATCATGGAGAGCCAATTCGATCGCGATAAAACCAATGAACATTTGGATGTGCTTAAACGTCGCAACGTCGATGGGGTGATCGTGTTTGGTTTTACTGGATGTGATGAGCGAGCATTGGCAGAGTGGGGTAATCGTATCGTTGTGATCGCGATGGACACGCAAATGGTTTCTTCGATCAACTACGACAACCAAGGTGTGATAGACATGGCTTTGTCTCATCTTGAGCAGCAATCTTTATCTCACATTGCTTATATTGGTGTTGATCCTGAAGACAAAACCACTGGCTTAGCTCGTTTAAATGCTTATAAAGCTTGGTGTCAACGCAAGCAAATTACACCTTGTTTCCGAACGGGTAAGTTGAGCCATGAAAGTGCTTATCAGTTGGTAGACAAAGTCCTTCAATCTGACACTCAGGCCATCGTGTGCGCCAGTGACACCATCGCGTTGGGCGTGATTAAGCGTCTTCAAGAGTTAGGCCGTGAAGATGTGGTTGTGACAGGTGTTGGAGGTAATGAATTGCTCTCTTTCCTTTTCCCTAAAGTATTTAGTGTCGACCCAGGTTATACCCTTGCAGGTGAGAAGTCCGCTAACATGCTGATCAATCAATTAAATGGCGATGAGGAAGTGGTTCACTTTACTCAACAGCCTATCGTTTGTTAATCCACACTAAAACGATCTGCTCTAAAATTATACTGTGATCATTCTCAATTAATGGGACTGTTCCCATTTTGTTTTTTGTCTTCGAATGGCAATATTAAAATTAAGAAATGGGAATGTTCCCATTTATAAAAACAAAATGATGAATCGAATGTATCCAATACAGGGTGGACAAAGTTATGAGTAAGATTGCGCGTAAAGACGTGGAGCGTCTTATTGAGCTGGTCGGGGGGCCGGACAATATTGCCAGTGTAAGTCACTGTTTAACTCGCTTGCGTTTTGTTCTAAATGATACGGACAAAGCAGATACGAAACAGTTAGAAACATTACCGATGGTGAAGGGCTGTTTTACCAACGCAGGCCAGTTCCAAGTGGTTATCGGTACTGAAGTGGATGAAGTTTACAAGGTGCTGATCGGACTGACGGGTAAAAGTGAAGCCAGCAAAGACGAAGCGAAGAACGCTGCTCGTCAAAACATGAATATCGTTGAGCGTGGTATTTCCCACCTTGCAGAAATCTTTGTACCACTGCTACCAGCGATCATCACCGGTGGTCTGATCCTTGGTTTCCGTAACGTGATTGGCGACATCAAGATGTTTGATGGTCAAACGCTAACGGAAATCAGCCAGTTTTGGGCAACGGTACACTCTTTCTTATGGCTGATTGGTGAGGCGATCTTCTTCTTCCTACCAGTTGGCGTGTGTTGGTCGACAGTGAAAAAGCTCGGCGGTACTCCGATTCTGGGTATCACGCTTGGTGTGACATTGGTTTCGCCGCAGTTGATGAACGCCTACCTGATTGGTAAGCAAGTACCTGAAGTGTGGGACTTTGGCTTATTCGCCATCGAGAAAGTGGGCTATCAGGCGCAAGTGATTCCAGCAATGCTTGCTGGTATGGCTCTGGCGTTTATTGAAACCAACTTAAAACGCATCATTCCGTCTTACCTTTACCTAGTGGTCGTGCCGTTTGTCTCAATCATTGTGTCTGTGATTCTTGCGCACTCTATCATTGGTCCATTCGGTCGTATGTTGGGTGACGGCGTTGCTTTCGCAGCAAAAGCAGCCATGACGGGTGACTTCGCAATGATTGGCTCAACCATCTTCGGCTTCCTATACGCGCCATTGGTCATTACTGGTATTCACCACACTACCAACGCGGTAGACCTTCAACTGATGCAAGAGCTAGGCGGTACGCCAATTTGGCCTCTGATTGCACTTTCAAACATTGCTCAAGCGTCTGCGGTCGTCGGCATCATTATCATCAGTAAAAAACACGGCGAGCGTGATATCTCAGTGCCTGCGGCTATCTCTGCTTACCTTGGCGTGACTGAACCGGCGATGTACGGCATCAACTTGAAATACAAGTTCCCAATGCTGAGCGCGATGATCGGTAGTGCGTGTGCTGCTGCTATTTGTGGTAGTGCGGGCGTAATGGCGAACGGTATCGGTGTGGGCGGTTTGCCGGGCATCTTGTCTATCCAACCGCAGTTCTGGGGCATTTTTGCTTTGGCTATGTTAGTCGCAATGCTGGTACCTGCTGCATTAACGTTAATTCTGTATAAGCGTGCACAAGCCAAAGGTGAGCTTGAGCCTGCAAACGCGTAATTCAATTTGAGGCAGTGACTTGGCTGCCTCCTCCTATTTTTCTTTTCAAATTTTAAGTTTCCGATTACTGGTAAGTGAGTGTTAGAAATGGCTATGACCAAGCATGATGAGAGCTGGTGGAAAACCGCAACCATCTATCAAATTTACCCAAAAAGCTTTTGTGACAGTGGCAGTAAAGGCACGGGCGACATCAAAGGGATCATTTCTAAGCTGGATTATCTTAAGCACCTTGGTGTGGATGCGATTTGGCTGACGCCGGTTTACCAATCGCCAATGATCGACAACGGTTATGACATCTCCGATTATTACTCTATCAACCCTGAGTTCGGCACGATGCAAGACTTTGAAACTTTGCTAGCAGAAGCGCATCAGTTGGGTATTCGTATCATCATGGACATTGTAGTGAACCACACGTCGACAGAACACAAGTGGTTCCAATCCGCACTGGGTGATAAAAACAGCCCATACCGTGATTACTACATCTGGAAAGATCCGGTAGATGGTGCTGAACCAAACAACTGGCAATCAAAGTTTGGTGGCAACGCTTGGGCGCTGGATGAAAAAACAGGCCAGTACTATTTGCACCTTTTTGCTAAAGAGCAAGCGGACTTAAACTGGGAAAAACCAGTAGTGCGTGAAGAAGTGAAAGAAGTCATCAGCTTCTGGGCAGAGAAGGGAGTCGATGGTTTCCGTCTCGACGTTATCAACCTGATTTCCAAGCAGCAAGATTTTCCAAGTGATGATATTGGTGATGGTCGCCGCTTCTACACCGACGGTCCACGTGTGCACGAATACCTTCAAGAGATTAGCGAATCTGTGTTTCAAAAATACGGCAGCGTGACGGTGGGTGAAATGTCTTCCACCACGCTAGAGCACTGCCAGCAATATTCTTCGCTAGACGGCAAAGAGCTATCCATGGTGTTCAACTTCCATCATCTGAAAGTCGATTATCCAAATGGTGAAAAATGGACCAAAGCGCCGTTTGATTTCATTCAGTTAAAACAGATCTTCAATCATTGGCAAACGGGCTTAAATGGCAAAGGGTGGGGGGCGTTGTTCTGGTGTAACCACGACCAGCCACGCGTTGTCAGCCGATTAGGTAACGAAGAGCAATACCGTGTTGAATCTGCCAAGATGCTTGCGGCATCAGTGCACATGATGCAAGGCACACCTTATGTTTACCAGGGGGAAGAGATCGGCATGACCAACCCGGGTTATACCGAAATCAGCCAATATCGTGATGTTGAAAGTACTAACATGTACGACATCATGGTCAACCGTGATGGTGTATCTCATGACGATATGATGGCGATCTTGGCACAGAAGTCGCGTGATAACTCACGTACACCAATGCAATGGAACAGTGCAAAACACGCGGGCTTTACTGAGGGCACGCCTTGGCTTGAAGTGGCGCAGAATTACACTGAAATCAATGCTGAAGCTGCGGTTGCCGATTTAAACTCGGTGTTCTACTTTTACAAGCGTCTGATTGAACTGCGTAAACAGGTTCCAGTCATCACCGATGGCCGTTATGAAGATTTACTGCCAGAGCACAAACGTATTTTCGCTTACGCTCGTCAGAACGATAAGCAAACGCTGCTGTGTATCAATAACTACTACGCTGAAGAGGTGGAATGCGTTCTGCCAGAACGTTTTGATATGAGTAAAGCGAAAAACTTGCTATCTAACTATCAAAACTCAGCGAGCGCAGTCGCGTCAAACCATCAAGTGTTACGACCTTACGAAACTCGTATTTTGTTGATAGAAGAATAAACTCGGGTGTCATCACCCCTAGGATTGATATTCGAGATGAAGGCTTTGGTGTGCTCCCCAAAGCCTTCTTTTATTGAGATATCTCTAGCTTATTTTGTTTCAATCGCTGTTAGCTGCACTTTCTCTTCGTTGATTTGTACTTGTTGTACTTTCTGCAGTTCAATTTGTTCTATCAGACCTAAGCTCGGATTAAACCAACGTTCTGCCGAAGTGGCGAACTCCATTGAGTCCATGTCATCACAGTTTAGGTTGTAGATGTTCTCTTCCATCAGGTATGCCGCTTCAATTTTCTTGCCTGAGATCGAGAACGATTTACGCACGCCAGTTTCTCGGATTTGCTGTTGCCAAACCACTTGGCAAGATGCTGTCATAGGAAGGTTTTGTACCCACTCATGCTCTTCAAAACGGTCTAGAAGGTTGTGAACTGCGTAGCCTGTAAGAGTGGTTTGCAGAGACATAGTTTCTTCACCGATGTCAATATTCGGGCTTTTCTCTTTTACGTCGTCACCGTTTAGGCGGAAAATCGGACCGCTGTGCATAAGCATGGCAATAAACTGATGACCAATGAAATAAGCGTCAGTAATTTCATGGAGTGCACCATCTGATCCTGCAAAGTAAAGCGTATTGCTCTCGTCGTCGTTGTACTGCTCGTCTGAATAGTAGAACTGTTCGGCGCCGTAGTTCACCAAGTCATTAACCAACTGGACCATTGCCTCGCTGTTTGGGATTTGTGCCAATGCTGCCAATATTTGCTCGCGACCCATCGCTTGGAAGCTCAGTTTCATGTCGCCTTCTGGTTGGCCATCCAAGCTAAATGCGTAGTTTAGCTGTGTGCTTGGCGTGGGAGCGAAGATTGAGTTGTGAATCGAGACGTCGAAACTTTCTTGAGGCACTTTGTTTGGATTCGCACTGCCAGAAGACGAACCTCCGCCACAGCCGTAAAGAGCCAGAGTTGCTGTTGCGATAAGCGTCATTTTGTTTAGCATGGTTTACATTCCTGATTGATAAGGCCGCTTCATGTTGGGCCGTTTTTGAATGCGAGCATGCTAAGTTCAGTGAGAGAAAAAGGGCAAAAAACAAAAGATAACAGGGGTTAATGAAAGCTTAATTTTATATTTAGGTCTTTGTTTTATTTGGGGTTATTTCGTTGGCTACGTTAGTGCAATACTCGTTAATGAGCGCTTTCCATCGGCTTATGATTTCTTGATCGGTGACACTAACATGCAACGTTTTCCACGGTTGGAGGCAAGTCTCTTTGGATTCAGATTGAGAAAGACGCTCAAACAAGGTTTCGGAAGGTAAAACGCGCAGCAGCGCCACCAGTGATTCCATGTAGTTGAGACGGAACTGTTCAAGTTTGTTCTGCTTATAAGCAATGTGAGACACAAAGGTATAAATCAGTGCGTTTTGGATACGTGAGTCGCCATCTGGTGTCGTTAACAGAGCTTTTGCCCTGTCTAAGTTACCTAATTTGAAATGCAATAGACCTAACCAGAGGCTCAGCTCATCTGGCAAAACATCAAACGACGATTGTACTTGAGTTAAATACGCTTCCAGCTTTTGATGTTCGTGCTCGTATAAGGCGAGATGTCTTGCCGTTGTGATAGCCGCAAACTCATCAGATTGTCGGAGAGGTTGGCTAGAAAAGGCATTCTCGAATAACATTTTTTTGTGAATATCCGAAAGCTGCCACGTACTTGCCGAAGGTGTAGGCAGATTGAAGTATTGCGCGACATCCGAATGCATTTGGAAAATATCCGATTGTAAGTCAGATAAACGCAGTGTGTACTCATTGCGAAACGCCAACTTGCCCGTCGCAGGATAAATAAGGTTCATCTGCGCTTTCAAGATGCCCTGTTTTGTGCCGTCTTTTAACTCGATATTGAGCTCGTAGTCGCTGGTCTGCATGTTTCGTGCGCCAGGGAAATATGGCGTATGACCGATAGGATCAAGAAAGTAACTGGGAGCATCTTGGTTGGCGATGTCGGTGTATGGATATTCGACCTGTTGTTGCAGCAAGATGGCTTTGACCAGTATGCGGTATTTTCGCGCCTGAGAGCCGATTGAATCGACACGGTTGAGTAGTAGCTCGACTTTGGGAATCAGTAGTTGATGACGCGTTTGTTGTGTTGAGATTTCTTGGCGTTGCCATAACAAGCTTGCAAGCGTCATGCTACATACCGCAAGTATGGCACATAAGCTGTAAGCGAAAATCAGCTTGAAGTTCTTATTACTCGCCACCTGGGTTGAGATAACGCGCCGATGGTTTTTCGCTGGTGGCACTAAACGAATATTGGCAGGGTTAAGAAAGTAGCCTTTGCGGGGGTAAGTGACTAAAAGCTTAGCGGCATCGTATTCGGGTAAGTACTGCTGTAGCAGTGCACGTAAGGTGCTAATGCGGTTCGTGAGCACATTCTTAGAGATGAACTTGCTCTGCCAAATGGTTTCAATAATGGTGTCAGCAGAGAGTGGGTGGCCAACGCTTGTTAACAGCAGTTCTACTAATTCAATGGTGCGAGGTTCAAGATCAATCGCGATAGCATCTTGATGAAGGCTCTGTGTCTTCGGGTTATAGATCAGCTCTCCAATCGCAATACAACTGTGAGTCTGTTTAGCTTGTTGCAGAAAGTCGCGCATACCGTACCGATCTATTTGGAAATCGCGAAGTATTATATAGCGATTGGAGCGCGAAATCTTATAAATCGCGCTTCAATCATTATCAAAAATTTATGAACCGTAGGTCACGGAATAGCGGTGCGGTTTGTGGTTCATCGCTAACACGACATTGAGTGCAAACGCCCCCAAAATTGAAAGGCCAATCACTTCTGGTGTGACAAAGAAGAATGAAGCAAACAGGATACATGCATCGATTGCCATTTGGCTTTTGCCAACTGAAATGCCAAATTTGTCTTGGATAAACAAACACAGCACGTTAAAGCCACCTAAGCTGGAGCGATGTCTGAATAGGATCAGCATACCGAGCCCCATTAAAAGCCCACCTGCGACGGCGCAATAAACTTCATTTACCGATTCGAGCGAGATTAGCAAATAAAGATGATCGGCAAAGATAGAAACCAACGCGCCAGAAATGGCACTATTAATGGCGAAATGACGGCCGAAGCGTTTCCATGCTAGTAAGTAAAAAGGACTGTTTGCTAAAAAGTACAGCACACCAAAGGTAAAAGGTGTAAATTGGCTAACAAGCAGAGCCAATCCAGTCGTGCCTCCCGTTAGAAGGTTCGCGGATTGGAGAAAGAAAACGCCTTGAGCTACTAAAAAGGTACCCGTGAGAATCGCTATCCAGTCTTCTTTTAATGAGTGTTTTTCCATCAATGTTGCAGTCATTAGTGATAAATAAGGCGTGCATAGTAGTAAAAAGATGATCTTTTCGGTAGCTAGAGGGTAAAATTTACGGTAAACCTATGTAATTGCTGTTTTACAGGGTGTAAAGCACAAATTTGACAGGCAATAGATTGTCGTTATGCGATTGCAATGCTGGCATGATAAACATTGCTTGTCATCATGAAAAAACTGCATGAGAAAAATTGTAAATTTCTCTTTATGACCTAAATCAAATTATGTAGAATGCGCGCCATTAGGGTGACGAAAACGTTTGCGTCGGGTCATTCAACAGTTTTTTTGCAACTTTCAGTACTAATCTGAGTCAGGAGATACAGATGCTTAAGCGTGATATGAACATCGCAGATTACGATGCGGAACTGTTCGCAGCTATCCAGGAAGAAACTCTTCGCCAGGAAGAACACATTGAACTTATCGCTTCTGAAAACTACACAAGCCCACGTGTAATGGAAGCGCAAGGTTCTCAGCTAACGAACAAATACGCTGAAGGCTACCCAGGTAAGCGTTACTACGGCGGTTGTGAGTACGTAGATAAAGCTGAAGCACTAGCAATTGAGCGTGCATGCCAACTATTTGGTTGTGAGTACGCTAACGTACAGCCTCACTCAGGTTCTCAAGCAAACAGCGCAGTTTACATGGCGCTTCTTAACCCTGGCGATACAGTTTTAGGCATGAGCCTAGCGCACGGTGGTCACCTAACTCACGGTTCACCAGTAAACTTTTCGGGTAAGCACTACAACGTTATCCCTTACGGTATCGATGAAGCTGGTCAAATCAACTACGACGAGATGGAACAGCTAGCACTTGAACACAAACCTAAGATGATCATCGGTGGTTTCTCTGCTTACTCGCAAATCGTTGATTGGAAACGCATGCGTGAAATCGCTGACAAAGCAGGTGCTTACTTATTTGTTGATATGGCGCACGTAGCTGGTCTTATCGCCGCCGGTGAATACCCAACACCAGTACCGCATGCTCACGTGGTAACAACAACGACGCACAAAACACTAGCAGGTCCTCGCGGTGGTCTTATCTTGTCAAATGCTGGCGAAGATATGTACAAGAAATTGAACTCAGCAGTGTTCCCTGGTGGTCAAGGTGGCCCTCTAATGCACGTTATCGCTGGTAAAGCAGTAGCGTTCAAAGAAGCGATGGAGCCAGAGTTCAAAGCTTATCAAGCTCGCGTAGTGAAAAACGCAAAAGCAATGGTTGGTCAGTTCCAAGAGCGTGGCTACAAAATCGTATCTAACGGTACAGAAAACCACTTGTTCCTTGTTGACCTAATCGACAAAGATATCACTGGTAAAGACGCAGACGCGGCACTAGGTGCTGCAAACATCACTGTAAACAAGAACTCAGTACCAAATGACCCACGCAGCCCATTCGTAACGTCTGGTATCCGTGTAGGTACGCCAGCGATCACTCGCCGTGGCTTCACTGAAGAAGATGCAAAAGAGCTAGCAAACTGGATGTGTGACGTTCTAGATAACATCGGCAACGAAGAAGTTATCGAAGCGACTAAACAGAAAGTGCTAGAAATTTGTAAGCGTCTACCAGTTTACGCCTAACATTTTTTGAAAATAACTCAGGCGAACTCGTTCTATTTCTGCGATTCGGTTTGATTATTTGATTGATGAAAGGTCCTCATTTGAGGGCCTTTTTGTTTGTCTGGCGTTTGGAATGAGATATAGCGAGAGAGTGTGATAAGGGGATGGCTACCAACACTGTCCCTTTTCAATATATCCAAACCACGTCATTCCGACGAGCCTAGGCGAGATCAGGAATCTTGTTGAGGCACACTCTTTTACTCAGAGTTTCCCTAAAAATCCTCAGTATTCTGAAAACTGATTCTGAATCACGCTCGTTCCTCGCTGTTCAGAATGACAGTGGTAGAATGGCTTTTTATCATCATTTTCCAGATACAAAAAAGGTTGGCACTGAGCCAACCTTTCTTTTCAAAACAAGCTTTTCAAAACAAGCGAGAGCTTATTTAATCTCGATACCTTGAGCTTGCATATCGGCATGGTAAGAAGAGCGCACAAATGGACCACACGCTGCATGCGTGAAGCCAAGTTCTAGTGCAACTTCTTTTAGCTCGTCAAACTCTGATGGCGGAACGTAACGCTCTACTGGCAAGTGGTGACGGCTTGGCGCTAAGTACTGACCTAGAGTCAGCATCGTTACGCCGTGTGCGCGTAGATCTTTCAGTACTTCGATGATTTCTTCTTTGGTTTCACCAAGGCCCATCATCAAACCAGACTTGGTCGGTACATCTGGATGCTGCTCTTTGAACTTCTTAAGAAGCTCGAGTGACCATTTATAGTTCGCACCTGGGCGAGCTTTACGGTAAAGACGTGGCGCGGTTTCTAAGTTGTGGTTGAAGACATCTGGCGGATTGTCTTTCATTAGATCAAGCGCTACATCCATGCGACCACGGAAGTCAGGAACCAGTGTTTCAATCTTAATATGCGGGTTTAACGCACGGATCTCGCGGTTACAATCGGCAAAGTGTTGTGCACCGCCGTCACGCAGATCGTCACGGTCAACAGAAGTGATTACGACGTATTTCAGCTTCATATCGGCAATGGTTTTCGCCAGTTTTTGAGGCTCTTCTGCTTCCGGTGGTAATGGGCGGCCATGAGCAACGTCACAGAAAGGACAACGACGAGTACAAATAGCACCTAAGATCATGAAGGTTGCTGTACCGTGGTTAAAACATTCCGCTAGGTTCGGGCAAGATGCTTCTTCACATACGGAGTGAAGTTTATTCTTACGCATCGCCGCTTTGATGTCTTGAATTCGTTGGCTGTCGGCTGGTAGCTTGATCTTCATCCAATCAGGCTTACGTAGCACTTCTTTCTGCTCTGTAGGCATGTTCTTTACGGGAATCAATGCCATTTTATCGGCGTCACGATATTTAACGCCTTTTTCCATCTGGATTGGTTTGCTCATGCTTTATTACCTTGAGAAGGTGCTTCTGTGCTGAATTCTACTTGCTCATAATCGAGCAAAGTAACGAGTTCTTCTATTAATTGTTTTTCTACGGCTTCTACATTGTCTGGGCCGCCAAATTGGCTGACCTGAACCATTTCCATACCTTCATAACCACAAGGGTTAATACGCAGAAACGGTGTTAAATCCATATTTACGTTCAAGGCTAAACCATGAAACGAGCATCCTTTACGAATGCGTAAACCGAGAGAGCATATTTTCTTACCGGCAACGTAGACACCTGGTGCGTCAGGTCGCGCGGCTGAGTCAATATTGTATGCTTTTAGCGTGTTGATCACGAGGTTCTCGATTGTGGTAACGAGATCTCGTACACCTAATTTTTTGCGGCGTAGGTTGATCAAGAAGTAGGCGACCAACTGACCAGGGCCATGATACGTAACCTGGCCTCCGCGATCACTTTGTACAACAGGAATGTCACCAGTGTTAATAAGGTGCTCAGCTTTACCTGCCTGACCTTGCGTAAATACTGGGTTATGTTCTACCAACCAGACTTCATCAGGGGTTTCTTCTGTGCGTTGGTCGGTGAACTCATGCATCGCCTTCCATACAGGCTCATAGTCTTGGCGGCCAAGTCGTTTTACAACAAGTTGGTGTTGCATGGGAATTCCTGTTGCTAATATATAAAGTTTTTGGATTATAAACCGGATAACCCTGATGCTCTACCGCTGAGTAACAGATTTTTAACTGAAAGCGATGTAAAGTTTTGTTATCTGGTTGATAAATAAAAAGAAAGCAGCCGAAGCTGCTTTCAAAAAAAATTTAATCTATCAAAAAATTATAGAACCATGCGCACGATGTCAATTTCACCTAACTCTTTGTATAGCGTCTCAACTTGCTCGATAGAGGTTGCAGTGATGTTGATTGATACAGAGTGGTAGTTGCCCTTAGCACTTGGTTTAACGGTCGGGCTGTAGTCACCTGGAGCATGGCGCTGAATAACTTCAAGAACAAGCTCTGGAAGTTCAGGTTTTGCATGACCCATTACCTTGTAAGTAAATGAACAAGGGAACTCAAGCAGGTCTTTTAATTTTGCATCAGAGTTGATGGTTAGCATATCGATAACTCCAGTAGATATTCGTTGCGGTGCGAAATAGTACAGTCAAATTAGGGGGAACTCAAGACGAGGATCTCAAACTTAAAAAGCCGCCCTTTCAGGCGGCTTTGCGAATAAGTTTGCTACTCTAACTTCCTTCTTAGAAGAAGCTCTTGAATAACAATACGATGTAATCCCACATGCGGCTAAATAGACTACCTTGCTCTACGGTTTCTAGTGCCATTAGTGGGTATTCGGCAATATCTTCACCATCGATCTGATAGTATAGCTTACCAACTACATCACCTTTATTAATTGGGGCTTCTAGCTCTTTTTCAAGGACGAAGCTGGCTTTTAGGTTTTTCGCTTCACCACGCGGTAGTGTTACGTAAGTATCTTGGTCAAGACCCAGTGCTACGGTGTCTTTGTTACCCATCCACACTTTTTCTTCTACGAACGTTTCACCTGCTTTGTGCGGTGCCACTGTTTCGAAGAAACGGAAGCCGTAGCTTAGCAGCTTTTTGCTTTCTGACTTACGAGCATTGGCATCTTTAGTACCCATAACGACCGCAACCAAGCGCATTTGACCTTCAGTTGCTGAACTTACTAGGCTGTAACCCGCATTACTTGTGTGACCCGTTTTGATGCCGTCAACGTTCATGCTCTTATCCCAAAGTAGACCGTTACGGTTGTATTGGGTGATGCCGTTGTAAGTAAATTTCTTCTCTGAGTACACTCGGTACTCATTTGGTACGTCACGGATAAGTGCTTTACCTAGCAGTGCCATGTCGTATGGTGTTGAGTACAATTCTGCGTTATCTAAGCCATGAACGTTGGCAAAGTGCGAGTTAGTCATACCCAATGTGTTGGCCCAAGCGTTCATTAGGTCAACAAATGCATCTTCTGAACCTGCAATATGTTCTGCCATCGCAACACAGGCATCGTTACCTGACTGGACGATGATACCTCGGTTCAGGTCACGTACTTTAACTGTTGTGCCTACTTCAATGAACATCTTTGATGAATCAGGGAAGTTTTTCGCCCACGCATTTTTACTGATGGTGACATCATCATCTTCTGAGATATTACCACGCGCTAGCTCTTGGCCGATTACATAGCTGGTCATCATCTTAGTCAGACTAGCTGGAGACAATTTTGTGTTCATCTCTTTCTCTGCCAGTACTTTACCTGAATGGTAATCCATCAGCACGTAGCCCTTCGCCGCGATTTGAGGGGCATCTGGAACAACGATAGGTGATGCAAGAGCAGATTGAGCGAAAGTTGCAGAAAGGGCAACCGAAGAAACGAGAATAGATTTCACAAACTTATTTTTATTCATGGTAATTCAAATTTTTGGGTTAACTGCAGACATCTTATCAGAATCCCTAGTTATGTAAGAGGGGGATCAAAGAGAAATTCATGACACGAGGTCATTTGGCAGTGTTGTGTTTTTTAATAAATGCAGACGAATAGCCGAGCAACTTTACTTTATCTAATGTGGCTTGCGTCAGGGAATAGTCAGTAAATGGCCCTAACAACAAGCGATAAGACTCTTTCGCACTCTCTAGGAAAGTTTCTGTATCCAATTTTTGACCAAGCTCGGTACCTAAAGTTCGCGCGCGTTCTTCATTTTTTGATGATGCCACTTGAATAACGTACCTAGGGTGTGCTTCTAATGACTTTTTGTCCGTTGGCTGATTGATACTGATCACTTCAATTTCCACGTTCGCGGTGCCTGTTTTTATGACATCTAACTTGTGCGCGGCGGCATAGCTTAAATCAATGATACGGCCATCGTGAAAAGGACCTCGGTCATTAACTCGTACTATGGTGGTTTTGCCGTTGTCAGTATTGGTAACTTTTACGTAACTTGGTAACGGTAGCGTTTTATGCGCTGCCGTCATTGAGTACATGTCATAGATTTCGCCATTAGAAGTCAAATGACCTTGGAATTTTTTCCCATACCAAGATGCGCGGCCTTTTTCTTTAAAGCCTTTCGCATTGCGAACTATTTTGTAGTCTTTGCCACGCAAGTGGTAATCTTTGTTCCCACCTAGGCTGTACGGTTCATATTTAGGATGCGCATCCTCGATGTGTTCGACTGAAAGCGGTGTATCCGGTGCAACATCGGATTCGAGTTCGTAACGGCCTTCTTGTTCTTTTTGGCTAGTTGATGAACAGCCTGCCAAAATAAGAGCAGAGAAAACCAAGGAATATAAAGCGCGTTTTTGCATGTCTAGGTCGCCTTAGAGAATGCTTTTCGGTGCGTATGAATCGACATCAGAATACCAAAACCAGCCATCAAGGTTACCATTGATGTGCCGCCATAACTGATGAGTGGCAACGGTACACCTACTACAGGTAGGATGCCACTTACCATGCCAATATTTACAAAAATATACACGAAGAAGCTGAGTACAATACTGCCTGCCATCATTCGTCCAAATGCGGTTTGCGCTTGGCTGGCGAGATATAAACCTCGTCCAATAATAAATAGATAGATGGCTAAAAGGCAAAGGAAGCCAATCATACCCCATTCTTCAGCAATTACTGCAAAGATAAAGTCAGTGTGTCGTTCAGGAAGAAATTCTAGTTGTGACTGCGTACCTTGCAACCAACCTTTGCCGGAAATACCGCCGGAGCCAATCGCAATTTTACTCTGAATAATGTGGTAGCCCGCTCCTAGCGGATCAGATTCCGGGTTAAATAGAGTACGAACTCGCACTTTTTGATACTCTCGCATCAAGAAAAACCACAGAATTGGAATGAAACCACCTAATGCAATCGCAGCACCAGCAATTATTTTCCAGCTAATGCCGGCGAGGAAGATAACAAAAATACCGGAAGCGGCGATCAGGATCGAGGTACCTAAGTCAGGCTGCTTTGCAATGAGAATGGTTGGTAAGCAGACCATAATCAGTGCAACAATGAGTGTTTTTAGCGTTGGTGGAAGGGGCTGTCTACCGACATAGCGAGCCACCATTAATGGCACCGCGAGCTTCAATAGCTCTGACGGTTGAAAGCGCACAAAACCGAGGTTAAGCCAACGCTGCGCGCCTTTCGATGCTTCACCGAAAAACAGCACGCCGAAAAGCAGTATAACGCCACCAACGAACATCAAAGGTGCCAAGCTTTCGTAAGTTCGTGGAGAAAGCTGTGCAAGGACGAGCATCACAACGAGTGAAAGCACCATTCGCATGGCTTGGCGATCCATCATCAGTAAACTTTGGCCACTGGCGCTGTACATGATCACCAGGCCAAACCCCATCAGGGCCAGTATGCCAAGTAGGAGTGGTAAGTCGATATGGAAGCGTTCAAACAGGGCGCGATTTTTACCTGTAGAGGGATCCATCTTCATTACTGTTTTACCTCTTTCTTCGCATTGTTTTCAGGCTCAATTTCTTCTGGACCAAGAACGACTCGGTCAAAAATTTTCCTTACTACTGGGGCACCGTTACTAGAACCACCACCGGCATTTTCTAGTACTACAGTGACGACCACTTTAGGATCATCAAATGGTGCAAAGCCAGTAAATAACGCATGGTCACGTAAGTGCTCGGCGATCTCATCGGCGTTGTACTCTTCGTTTTCACCCAGACCGAAGACCTGTGCAGTACCTGATTTACCCGCTGTTTCATAATTCATTTTGTAGAATGAGCGGCGAGCTGTTCCGCGCGTGCCATGGTTTACCCGACGCATGCCCTCTTTCGCCATATCCCAGTACTTTTTAGGCACATTCTTGATTGGTGGGTAAGTCACGTATTCTGTCGTTTGCTGCTCTTCGAAGTCGTTACCATTTTCTATCGTCGCTTTGAGCAAGTGAGGTGCGATCACTTCTCCCTCGTTTACTAATACGGAGGTTGCTTTGGCGATTTGCATTGGTGTTGCTGTCCAATATCCTTGGCCGATACCTACAGGGATCGTATCACCTTTATACCATGGGGTTTTATGGCGAGACATTTTCCAGTCACGAGTCGGCATATTCGCCTTACTTTCTTCGTAGATATCAATGCCAGTGTAATCACCAAAACCGAACATCATCATCCAATTCGAAATACGGTCAATACCCATGTCATAAGCGATTTGATAGTAGAAGGTATCAACAGACTCTTCGATCGACTTAATGATATCGACGCGCCCGTGTCCCCAACGCAACCAGTCACGAAACGGGCGTGTGTTGGAGTTTGGTATGCGCCAATAACCAGGGTCATTTCGTGTGGTGTTAGGTGTGACGACACCTTCTTGCAGCGCGGCTACCGCCATAAATGGTTTGATGGTAGACGCAGGAGGGTAAATGCCAAGTGTAGTGCGGTTGACCAAAGGACGGTTTTTATCGTTCAAAAGGGCGCGATAGTCTTTACCTGAGATTCCGTGCACGAACGAGTTAGGATCGTAGCTAGGGCTCGAAACCATAGCCAGTACGCCGTTGTCTCTAGGATCGATTACTACAGCACTGCCTCTGCGGCCATCCAATAATTGGTGTACGTACAACTGCAAGTTGATATCAAGGTTTAAAACGATGTCTTTTCCGGGTACAGGTGGAACGTACTTTAACGTACGAATTACTCGGCCGCGGCTGTTTACCTCGACTTCTTGATATCCGGCTGTACCGTGTAAGAGGTCTTCGTAGTATTTTTCAATACCCAGCTTACCAATGTCGCGAGTGGCTTGATAGTTTGCGTCTTTTTCTTCTCGGATCAGGCGCTGCATGTCGCGATCATTGATTCGAGAAACGTAACCAATCACGTGGGTTAAGACTTCGCTGAAAGGGTAGTAGCGCTTTAAGGTCGCACTTATTTCCACACCCGGAAAGCGGTACTGATTGACGGAGAATACCGCTACTTGTTTTTCGTTCAGTTGGGTAAGCAGTGGGACCGATTTAAATCGACGAGTCCGTTTACGCTCGTGGTGGAAACGTTCAATCTGGTCTGGTGTAATTTCCAGAATAGTTTGTAATTCTTGGATGGTTGCATCAATGTCTTTAATTTTTTCTGGGGTCAGTTCTAAGTTAAAGACGGGACGGTTCTCTGCCAGTAAAACGCCATTTCGGTCATAAATTAGACCTCGGTTAGGCGCGATAGGCACCACTTTGATGCGGTTATCGTTCGAGCGGGTTTGATAGTCTTGAAACTGGTTCACCTGAATGTTGTACATGTTGGCAACCAGAGCTCCCATCAAGACAACAATGCCGATAAAAGCAACAATAGCGCGGCTGGCAAACAGACGCGCTTCGGCTTGATAATCTCGGATTTGACTGCGGCGTTTACGAATCATTAACGCTTGGCTCTAAAGTTAAACAACGATTATTCGCGATGATAAGGGTGGTTAGCGGTGATGCTCCACGCTCGGTACAAGCTTTCTGCCATTACGATACGCACTAGAGGGTGGGGTAGCGTTAAGGCAGACAATGACCAGCTTTGGTCTGCTGCAGCTTTGCATGCAGGAGCGAGTCCTTCAGGACCGCCGATTAATATTGATACATCACGGCCATCTAATTTCCAAGCTTCTAACTGCTCAGCGAGTTGAGGAGTGTCCCATTTTTTACCTGGGATATCTAACGTGACGATACGGTTGCCTTTTGGTACCGCCGCGAGCATCGCTTCTCCTTCTTTTTGCAGGATGCGAGCGATATCGGCATTCTTACCACGCTTGCCAGCAGAGATTTCAATCAACTCCAACGGCATATCATGCGGGAAACGGCGACGATATTCTTGAAAGCCTTCCTCAACCCATTTTGGCATTTTTGTGCCAACAGCAATTAGTTGAATTTTCAAAAGATTAACCCCAGAGTTTTTCTAGCTGGTAGAGTTCGCGGTGCTCTTCTTGCATCACGTGAAGCATGGCGTCGCCCATATCTAGGACTACCCATTCACCTTCGTTTTCACCTTCCATTCCTAGTGGCTCAAGACCGGCTTTTTTCACTTCTGTTGCAACATGGTCAGCGATGGATGAAACGTGGCGTTTGGATGTACCAGTACAGATGATCATGTAATCTGTCACGCTTGATTTATCTTCCACATTTAGGACGATAATGTCTTCCGCTTTCATGTCGTCGGCTTTATCAGCTAAAAAGTCTTTCAGTTCTTCGCGAAGCACTCGGTTTTCCTCGGTTTGTCTCTTATCTCTACAGTGTTTTACATTCTTGCTTGCAAAACAGGTCGCGCACTATATCACGCTTTGATTTTTAAATTGCCAGCTTAATATCAGGAGAGCAGGTTTCTAAGCTCAACTGATGAATAGTTGGCCATACAGACTCGTCATACTGAGTTTTGGCTTTTATCTCGGCTTGAGCCAACAAGGAGAGCAATGCACAAATACGACTCGCTGATAAGCGGGTCAGTGCTGCGTTATAGAGTGGACGCTTGTTTTGCCAAACTCGATATTTCTCAAATACCTGGTTCATTCCCATTTGACTTAAGTCTTGATGCATATTTAAAAGTTGGCTCAACTCTTTTTGTACACTTCGAATCAAGATCACGGTCTCAACCCCTTCCGCCTCAAGTTGGCGAAGAATACGTTGTGTACGGTTTGCTTTACCTGCCAGTAAGGCGTCGATCCAGTTAAAGGTAGTGAAGTGGTTATGGCGACTTAGGGCTTCCTCTAAACGTATGATGGTAAGCTCACCATCCGGGTAGAGCAGGGCCAATTTCTCTAAGCTTTGTGTCAATGCAAATAGGTTACCTTCATGCCATTGAGCCAACATTTGCAGTGATTGCTGATCGGGTTTTAGTCCCAACGTGCGGCAACGTGTCTGAATGAACATCGGTAGGCGTTGAAGGTCTGGCGACAAACAGCTTACCCAGTCGCCTTTTGAGCTTAATGCTTTGAACCATTTCGCATTTTCTTGGGCTTTGGTCAGTTTGCTACCAACAATGACGAGCATGATGTCATCATGAAGCATATCACACAGTGTTTGCAGCTCTTTGCTGACGGCGGTTGTCACGCCACTCTCTGGAATTTCAAGCTCGATCAATTGACGGTTTGAGAACAGGCTCATCGCTTGGAAGCAATCGTAAACTTGATTCCAGTCGATGCTTGCGTCTACCGCAAAACGGTGTTTTTCCTCAAAACCTTGCTGAAACGCTGCCTTTTGGATTGCTTGGCGGCTCTCTTGAATCAGTAACGGCTCATTACCAAAGATTAAGTAAACTTGTTTAACATGTTTAGTTAAATGATCCGTTAATTTATCGGCATAAATTCTCATAGTGATTAAGAGTTTGTGTTCGCTGGCTCAGAGATTTGTCCTGCTTCATATTCGGCACGAATACGGCCCAACTGGCGCATCATCTGTTTTGCAGCTTGCAAGCGCATCTCGTCTTCAATTACGTCACGTTCAACAGATTTTGCAAGTGCCGTCAACGGGTTGTCTAGGTAGTTGCGGTTTACTGTTGTCGTAAAGTTTTTAGAACCATAGCCAGGAATCGTCACACGGTATTTTACTACGTATGTCAGCTCTTTTTCTGCTGCACGGCTATTTTGATACAGAGACAGTGTACGCTCATCGATAGTCGCTTCCGTCAAATGAAGGTTGGGTACCGTCGATGATGGTTGAACAAGTTCAACTTTGTTCAGTTCGAGTTGAGAGCGAACATAGCGAGTTAATTCACTGTATTCATCGTAGCTGGAGAAAGACATAGTGTGCAGCTCTTCCGGTACGGAATACTCGCCGCGAAGGTGAAAACCACAGGCAGAAAGAAGCCCCGCTAATACCAATACCACTGGTAGTTTAATCAAAGAGAAAAAGCGCATTGATTGTATTCATCCTAAATTGAAGGGGTTATTTACCTTAAACCACTCATGTGAATGGTTTGAGGTAAATAAACAGGGTAGCGAACTACCCTGTTTAATGACTCTTGGTTAACAAATAAGTTCGCTAAACAGAGACAAATTGCAAGCTGTGATTAGTTTGCAACGATGTTCAGCAGTTTACCTGGAACGTAAATGACTTTACGAATAGTCAGGCCATCGGTGAACTTAACCACGTTTTCGTCGTTTAGACCAAGCTGTTCGATATCGTCTTTAGAGATATCCGCTGGGACTGTTAGCTTCGCACGTAGCTTACCGTTAACTTGAACAACGATAGTTTTTTCGTCTTCAACTAGCGCTTTTTCGTCAAACGTCGGCCATGCCGCGTTATCAATGTCTGTTTCACCTAGTGCTGCCCATAGCTCGTATGAGATATGCGGAGTGATAGGGTAAAGCATGACAACAATAGCTTTCAGTGCTTCGTCAAGGATTGCACGATCTTGCGCAGATTCTTGAGGCGCTTTCGCTAGTTTGTTCATCAGCTCCATGATCGCTGCGATCGCGGTGTTGAATGTTTGACGACGAGCGATATCGTCCGTCACTTTCGCGATAGTCTTGTGAACATCACGGCGAAGTGCTTTTTGATCACCAGAAAGCGCTGCGGTATCTACTGCTTCTGCTGCGCCTTTCGCTGTGTGCTCTTTCACTAGTTTCCAAACACGTTTTAGGAAGCGGTTCGCACCTTCTACGCCAGACTCTTGCCATTCAAGTGTCATGTCCGCTGGAGACGCGAACATCATGAATAGACGTACTGTGTCAGCGCCGTACTTGTCTACCATTTCTTGAGGGTCGATACCGTTGTTCTTAGACTTAGACATCTTGATCATGCCTGAGTGCGTTACATCACGACCTTCAGTGTCTTTAGCAGAAGTTATGCGGCCTTTACCATCACGTTCAACGGCTACGTCTGTTGGAGCTACCCACTCTTTGCCGCCTTTCTCGTTCTCGAAGTAGAACGCATCAGCCAGTACCATGCCTTGACACAGTAGTTGCTTGAACGGTTCGTCAGAAGTTACGTAACCCGCATCGCGCAGTAGTTTGTGGAAGAAGCGTGAGTACAGTAGGTGCATACAAGCGTGCTCGATACCACCGATGTACTGGTCTACTGGTAGCCAGTAGTTTGCTTTTTCTGGGTCTAGGATGTCGTCCGCTTGTGGTGAACAGTAACGCGCGTAGTACCAAGAAGATTCCATGAACGTATCGAACGTATCTGTCTCACGTAGAGCAGGTTCGCCGTTAAAGGTTGTCTTCGCCCACTCTTTGTCTGCTTTGATTGGGCTCGTTACGCCGTCCATTACTACGTCTTCTGGAAGAATCACTGGTAGTTGGTCAGCAGGTACTGGGTGAACTTCACCGTCTTCAGTGGTTACCATTGGGATTGGCGCACCCCAATAACGTTGACGAGATACACCCCAGTCGCGTAGACGGAAGTTTACAGTCTTAGTGCCTTTGCCCTCTGCTTCTAGCTTCGCTGCAATTGCATCGAACGCCGCTTGGAATTCTAGGCCATCGAATTCACCGGAATCGAACAGTACACCTTTCTCTGTGTATGCCGCTTCAGAGATGTCTAGCTCGCTGCCATCAGCAGGCTTGATAACTGGCACGATGTCTAGACCGTACTTCGTTGCGAACTCGTAGTCACGTTGGTCGTGCGCAGGTACAGCCATTACCGCGCCTGTACCGTAGTCCATCAGTACGAAGTTTGCTACGTATACTGGTACTTCGCGGCCGTTCAATGGATGAATAGCAGTAAGGCCAGTCGCCATACCTTTCTTCTCCATTGTCGCTAGCTCAGCTTCTGCAACCTTGTTGTTCTTACATTCGTCGATAAACGCTGCAAGCTCTGGATTGTTCTCTGCTGCAAGAGCTGCAAGAGGGTGACCAGCTGCGATACCCACGTAAGTCACACCCATTAGCGTATCTGGACGTGTTGTGTAAACTTCTAGGTCTTGTTGCCCCTTAACTTCAAACTTCAGTTCAACACCTTCAGAACGACCAATCCAGTTGCGCTGCATGGTTTTTACCATTTCAGGCCAACCTTCAAGCTTATCTAGGTCGTCTAGTAGCTCTTGAGCGTATTCAGTGATTTTGATGAACCATTGAGGGATTTCTTTTTGCTCTACAGGCGTATCACAACGCCAGCAACAACCGTCTTCAACCTGCTCGTTTGCAAGAACAGTTTGGTCGTTAGGACACCAGTTAACAGAAGAAGTCTTTTTGTAAACTAAACCTTTCTCGTAAAGTTTAGTGAAGAACTCTTGTTCCCAGCGGTAGTACTCCGGTGTACATGTTGCGAATTCACGGTTCCAATCGTAACCAAAGCCTAGAAGCTTAAGTTGGTTCTTCATGTATTCGATGTTTTCGTAAGTCCAAGGTGCTGGCGCAGTTTTGTTTTTTACTGCTGCGTTTTCTGCAGGTAGACCGAATGCGTCCCAACCGATTGGTTGCATCACGTTTTTGCCTTGTAGGCGTTGGAAACGAGATACTACATCACCGATAGTGTAGTTGCGCACGTGACCCATGTGCAGTCGACCACTTGGGTATGGGAACATGGACAGACAGTAGAATTTTTCTTTATTTGGGTCTTCACTTACAACAAAGGTTTTGTTGTCATCCCAGTGCTTTTGAACTTTTTGTTCAATATCTTGTGGGTTGTATTGTTCTTGCATCGATGGTATCCGTTATCTTGGAATTTGTGAGTTCGGTTAGAACAGACTTAAATAGATCGTCATAGAATACCTAAAGCTAGGGATCACAACAATAGCCAATCTGTACCCATGCGCCCTTAAGTGACGCAGGTAGGAGAAAGATGGAGGTCAGTTATGCCTAAACGTAAAACAGGTTATGAGGAAATGCTCGAGGATGTGATTGAAACCTTGAAGCACAGTCCGGAAGAAGTTAACAAAGCGATTGAGACGTCGGGCAAAGTGGTGGATGCTGCTAATGACTTGACCAAAGATGAATTGGCTTTAATCAAAGCGTACCTTAAAGCAGACTTAAAAGAGTTTTCAGAGAGTTACGAGGATAGCAAAAGCGGCCCGTTTTACTTAACGATTGCGGACTCGATATGGCAAGGGCTGTTAGAGATTACTGACCGAACTAAAGTTGAGTGGGTTGAGTTGTTCGATGACTTAGAGCATCAAGGGCTATATGAAGCAGGAGAGGTGATAGGCTTAGGCACTTTAGTCTGTGATGAATGTGGTCACAAGACAACGTATAACCACCCAACTGTAATCATTCCGTGTATTAAATGTGGTCACAAAGGCTTTACTCGTCAGTCATTAAAGCCATAAATGGCGCGTAACGACAGTATAATGCTATGAATAAAAAAGAGGCTTAGTCGCCTCTTTTTTGTCTTTTCTACTTTCAAGCTGTTATCAGCTCTGTTTTCTTCTTAAGCCGAGCGCCAGCGCTAAACTTAACCCAACCCAAATATACAATGGCCAAGTACCAACGATTCGATATGGCGTTTGTCCATTGGTTGGGGTGAGCTCTGCGCGCAGTACTGCAGTTTCAAACTGCGGTACTTGCTCAACGATTTTACCTTTGTGATCGGTTACCGCTGTTAATCCGTTGTTAGTCGAGCGGATGAGCGGTTTACCTAACTCTAAGGCACGCATACGGGCGATCTCCATATGCTGAAGAGGACCGATAGAGTGACCAAACCATGCATCATTTGAAAGCGTTAGAATGAAGTCTGTTTCGTCAGTCACATTTTGACGCACTTGCTCATTAAAGATGATCTCATAGCAAAGCGCTGGTGCCATGTGCATGCCATTCGCAACGATGTTTGGCTGCACAAAAGCCCCACGGCTAAACGACGACATCGGTAGGTTAAAGAATGGCGCTAATGGGCGCAAAATATCTTCAAATGGTACAAACTCACCAAACGGTAGTAGGTGATGCTTATGGTAACGTTCGCTTAAATCGAAGCTGTAGTCACCGTATGGTGTGATGCCGAGGGACAGAATACTGTTGTAGAACTGTCGATCTTCAGCTTGGTTGACGACACCGGTGATGATTGCGCTGTTATTCATTTTTGCAGCGCTGTCGATATTGCTCAAAAATGAAGGCACTTCAATTTCAAAAGCGGGAATTGCTGCTTCTGGCCAAACGATAATGTCAGCATCCCAGTTTTCACGAGTTAAGTCAGCGTACTTCATGATGGTTGGCCAGCGTTGACTTGGTAGCCACTTTAGGTTTTGGTCTACGTTACCTTGAATCAGCGCGAGCTTAGTCGTGTCTTCTGGTCGGGGTGTTACCCAATCGTAGTTGCGAATCCCAAAGCCAGTACTGAGTAGCACCGCAGGGATAATCACCATCAGCCACTGCTTATGAATCCATGCATAGGCTAACGCCCCTGCGCTGATAAGGATAAATAGAGTAAGCAGTTCTACGCCGCCAACTGGTGCAAAGCTTGCGAGTGGAGCATCTATCTGGCTATAGCCTAGCCATAACCAAGGGAAGCCAGTCATCACCCAACCACGTAACCAATCACTGATCAGCCATAAAGCAGGTGCAGCGAGAAGTGCTTTTGTGAGCGTAAATTGAGGAAACAGCTTGTTGTTGAGCCAAGCAAATAAGCCTGAATAAACAGCCAAGTAGGCAACAAGCAAGCCCATTAAAAATAAATTGGCAATGAGCGGCATACCGCCAAAACCGGAGATACTGACGTAAACCCAGCTAACGCCAGTTGCAAATTGACCTAACCCCCAAGCATAACCAATCCATAGTGCGCGTTTCGGAGTTTGGTTAGCAAGAAGAATCAGTAGAATTGCTGGGCTAAGAATGGCAATAGGCCACAGCTGGTAAGGAGCGAAAGCGAGTGTAGTAGAGGCGCCAACAAAAGCGGCCACTAAGGGCCGCTTAAGGCGATGAAAGAGTTCATTCATCATTGTAATTTTCTGAGATTCCCAATGGGTATCGCGTTACTCTTGAGTGGCTTCAACCAGGGTTTCTTCGTCTGGGATCGTCACTTGGAGTTGAATGACACGACGGTTATCGGCAGCGGTGACTTTGAAGTTGTAGCCTTCAATTTCAACCAGTTCACCACGAGAAGGTAAGTGACCAAAGGCAGTCATGACCATACCACCAACGGTATCAACTTCCTCATCGCTGAAGTTGGTTCCGAATGTCTCATTAAACTCTTCGATGGTTGTCAGCGCTCTGACAGCAAACGTATGCTTGCTCAGCTTACGAATGTCCGTCTCTTCACTTTCATCGAATTCATCTTCAATATCCCCGACGATTTCCTCAAGGATATCTTCAATGGTCACAAGACCAGAAACACCACCGAATTCATCGACAACAATGGCCATATGATAACGTTCTTCACGGAATTCTTTCAGCAGTCGATCAACGCGTTTACTTTCCGGTACCACAACCGCTGGTCGAATGACTTCTTCGATATCAAATGGATTACTGCCTGAGCCTAAGTATTTAAGTAAGTCCTTCGCTAGAAGTATGCCTTCCACATGGTCTTTATCTTCGCTGATCACAGGGTAGCGAGAGTGTTGAGCATCGGTAATCAAAGCAACCAAGGTATCAAGGTCGTGAGTACGCTCAACTGTAACCATTTGCGAACGCGGGATCATAATGTCACGCACACGCATTTCGGAGATTTCCATAACACCTTCGAGCATATCGCGAGTGTCATGGTCAATCAGGTCGTTAACTTCAGAGTCGCGGATAACATCCACAAGCTCTTGGCGATCTTTTGGTTCGCCCTGAAATAGTTGACCTAGACGTTCAAAGAAGGACTTTCTACTCGGACCTTCTGCCTTTTCTTTCTTATCTTCGTTAGAAGAGGGAGAATTATCTTCGTTCATTGTTTCTCAATTAAGTAACGCTATCAGAAGTGTGATAGCACACATAGAGAGGCGAACACGAGAGTCATTTAGGTGGTTCGCCTTTCCCTGTCGAGTGGCCAATAGCTACTCTTTTTCAGCAATGTAAGGATCTTCATAACCCATACCTTGCATGATTTCGGTTTCGAGGGACTCCATCTCTTCGGCTTCGTCATCCTCTATATGATCATAACCTAGCAGATGCAAGCTGCCATGTACAACCATATGCGCCCAATGTGCTAGCAGAGGCTTGCTCTGTTCAACCGCCTCTTTTTCAACAACTTGGCGGCAAATAATCAAATCACCAAGTAAATCTATTTCCATACCAGGAGGTGCTTCAAATGGAAATGACAACACATTAGTTGGTTTATCTTTGCCGCGATACTCATGGTTGAGCGTATGACTTTCTTGTTCATCAACAATACGAATGGTGACTTCGGCTTGTGGTTGGAAGAGAGGAATGGTCTTATCTAGCCACAATTGGAAATCTTGCTGCGAAGGCAAACCTTCTTCATTTTCGACTGCCAGTTGCAGATCAAGTTCAATCGCCATGGTTATTCCTTAGTTGAAGCAACTTGTGCATTCAGTTCGGCTTTTGCTGCTTCTAGTAACTTCGCATCGCGTTCTTCACGACGGCGTTTCTCGAACTCTTTACGCTCTTTCTGGTCTTGTGCTTCCCACTTCTCGTACGCGTTAACGATACGAGCAACCACAGGGTGACGTACAACGTCGTCGGCCAAGAAGAAGTTAAAGCTGATGTCGTCAACTTCGCTTAGTACTTCAATAGCATGACGAAGACCCGATTTCGCACCACGAGGTAAGTCAATCTGCGTGACATCACCAGTGATAACCGCGCGAGAGTTAAAACCAATACGTGTTAGGAACATCTTCATCTGCTCAACAGTGGTGTTTTGACTCTCATCAAGAATGATGAAGGCGTCGTTTAGAGTACGACCACGCATGTAAGCAAGAGGGGCGACCTCAATCACGTTACGTTCAATCAGCTTCTCTACGCGCTCAAAGCCCAGCATTTCAAATAGGGCGTCGTATAGCGGACGTAGGTATGGGTCGACTTTCTGGCTTAAATCACCAGGTAGGAAGCCCAATTTCTCACCAGCTTCAACCGCTGGACGAGTAAGTAGAATACGACGGATCTCTTGGCGCTCTAGTGCGTCAACAGCTGCTGCTACAGCAAGGTAGGTTTTACCTGTACCAGCCGGGCCAATACCAAAAGAAATATCATGCGTGACCATGTTAACCAAGTACTGCGCTTGGTTTGGCGTACGTGGTTTGATCACACCTTTCTTGGTTTTGACGAAGACTTCTTTACCATGCTCGATATTAGACTCAGTATTCTGCTCAAGAACACCAGACTCTTTGATCGCTAGATGGATTTGCTCAGGCTCAATATCTGGGATCTCACCTCGTACAGGTGCGGTATCAACATATAGAGTTTTCAGGATATCCAGCGCAGCTGATGCGGTATGAGGTTTACCGACAATCGTAAAGTGGTCACTACGGTGGTTAATTTCAACGCCTAGACGACGTTCTAAATGCTTGATGTTGTCATCGAATGGACCGCACAGGCTAGCTAGTCGGCGGTTGTCTGAAGGTTCTAGGTTAATTTCTAGAGTTACGATTTTATTGCTCAATGTTGCCTCTCATTTTTTGCCACTTAGTGAGAGCCTGATAACGACCAGGCTCTCTATGGCTATTTATACGAGCTTACGGCGTAAAAGTAGCTACACCCAGCTCATCTTCGCGACGTGTTTTCGCCATCATCTGCGTTGGGGAAATCACACTACGAAGATCCATGTCTTTTTCAGTACGTACTAGCTCACCACGCAGTGAGTTTGCAAATACGTCTACGATCTTCACATCAACGAACTGACCAATTAGGTCTGCACTACCTTCAAAGTTTACTACACGGTTGTTTTCTGTACGAGCGCGTAGTTCCATTAGGTTTTTCTTCGAAGGACCTTCAACTAGAACACGTTGTTCTGTGCCAAGCATTAAGCGAGAGTAACGCATCGCTTGAGCATTGATAGTTTGCTGTAGTTCGTAAAGGCGCTCTTTCTTCACTTGTTCTGACACATCACAAGGGTAATCCGCTGCTGGCGTACCTGGACGTGGAGAGAAAATAAAGCTGAAGCTCATGTCAAAGTCTACATCTTTGATTAGCTTCATGGTGTCTTGGAAGTCTTTGTCTGTCTCACCAGGGAAACCAACAATAAAGTCTGAACTGATTTGAATATCAGGACGAGCTTTACGCAGTTTACGGATGATCGATTTGTATTCGATAGCGGTGTGAGGGCGTTTCATCATCGTTAGGATACGGTCACTACCACTTTGCACAGGTAAGTGCAGGAAGCTCACAAGTTCTGGCGTATCTTCGTATACTGCGATGATGTCGTCTGTGAATTCTAACGGGTGGCTCGTCGTGAAACGAATACGGTCGATACCATCGATAGACGCAACCAAACGAAGCAGTTCTGCAAATGAACAGATCTCACCATCGTGCATAGGACCACGGTACGCGTTTACGTTTTGACCCAGAAGGTTTACTTCACGTACGCCTTGTTCAGCAAGTTGGGCGATTTCGAACAGTACGTCATCCATTGGACGGCTTACTTCTTCACCACGAGTGTACGGTACGACACAGTAAGTACAGTACTTAGAGCAGCCTTCCATAATAGAAACGAATGCTGTCGCACCTTCAGCGCGAGGTTCAGGTAGGCGGTCGAACTTTTCGATCTCTGGGAACGAAATGTCCATAACTGGTGCATCATCGGACTGAGATTGTTTGATCATCTCAGGTAGGCGGTGCAAAGTTTGTGGGCCAAAAATAACGTCAACGTATGGTGCACGCTCACGAATATGGTCACCTTCTTGCGTTGCTACACAACCACCTACACCGATAACTACGCCAGGTTTTTTATCTTTTAGTGTTTTCCAGCGGCCTAACTGGTGGAAAACTTTCTCTTGCGCTTTTTCACGGATCGAACAGGTGTTAAGTAGAAGTACGTCTGCTTCCTCTGGCTCTTCCGTCAGCTCGTAGCCGTTTGCAGCATTAAGCAGGTCGGCCATTTTTGATGAATCGTATTCGTTCATCTGGCAGCCCCAGGTTTTAATTAGCAGTTTCTTACTCATCTCACTTTCGCTCGTTCAGTTGTACTTAAATCGGAGAGCTATTGCTCAAATTATAGCCGCCATCACGGCGGTAAGCGGCGTATTGTACTGCTTTAAAAAGCACCTGACTAGTGATCTAGCTAATTCTCTGCAAAGCCTGATGAAATCTAGTTTTTCGCCCTATGCAGAACAAGGTTTTTTGTTAAACAATTTTGTAAAAATAGCCATGGAAAGTACAATAAAAAACGCCAATTAATCAGCACGATGAAGAGTGAAAAATGAACAAGTATGACATCGCCGTGATCGGTGGCGGTATGGTCGGGGCAGCCGTCGCTGTTGGATTTGCCAAGCAGGGCAGAAGCGTTGTCTTGGTTGAAGGTACAAAACCTAAAGTTTTTGATGCCGCTCAGGCGATGGATATTCGTGTATCTGCAATCTCGCACCAGTCGGTGGAGTTACTTGATTCACTCGGAGCATGGTCAGAGATCAAGAGCATGCGAGTTTGTCCTTATCGGCGGTTAGAAACTTGGGAGCACCCAGAGTGCCGTACTCGTTTTCACTCTGATGAATTGTCATTGGATCAGCTAGGTTACATCGTTGAAAATCGCCTAATCCAATTAGGTCTTTGGCAAGTCTTCTCTAAGTATGAAAATCTAACCGTGATGTGTCCTGAGCGATTAAAAGCCATTGAGTTTGCAGATGTAAATCTTGTGACACTAGAAAGTGGGGCGCAGTTTGAAGCTAACTGGGTGATTGGTGCTGATGGTGCAAACTCTAAAGTTCGTCAATTGGCTGGAATTGGTGTAACTGCGTGGGATTACCGACAACACTGCATGTTGATTAACGTGAAAACAGAATTGCCTCAGCAAGATATTACTTGGCAACAATTTACACCTTCAGGCCCACGTTCATTTTTACCTCTGTGCTCTTTGAGTAACGACGATGGTCAAATAGTAGGCCAAGGTTCTTTGGTTTGGTATGACTCGCCTAAACGTATTAAACAACTGTGTGCGATGGGTAAACCTCAACTAAGGGAAGAAATCTTACGTCATTTCCCTGCAGAATTAGGCGATATTGAAGTTTTACAGTTTGGCTCATTCCCACTCACTCGTCGTCATGCGCAAAGCTACTCAAGCAAAAATTGCGTATTAGTGGGTGACTCTGCCCATACGATCAACCCGCTTGCAGGGCAAGGGGTAAACTTAGGCTTCAAAGATGTAGACGTTCTCCTTTCGGTAACAGAACAACAAGAAAAGCTGGAAGATACCTTACTCGCGAAATACGAACGCGCACGTCGACCTGACAACTTACTCATGCAGACGGGCATGGACTTTTTCTATAAAGGTTTTAGCAACGATCTAGGGCCATTGAAGTTCGTACGTAATTCTGCATTGAAGCTTGCTGAAAACTCAGGGCCAATTAAGGCTCAAGTACTGAAATACGCGTTAGGTATGTAGTAAGCTACTCAAATCACAGATAGAAAAAAAGCGAGCCATGAGCTCGCTTTTTTAATTCGGCAAATCTAATGATTTCCCGAGTCCAGAACCAAAAAAAAGAAAAAACCCAGCAAAGTCATGCTGGGTTTTCCGATAATGGTGCGGAAGGAGAGACTTGAACTCTCACACCTTGCGGCGCCAGAACCTAAATCTGGTGCGTCTACCAATTC
>NZ_JAWORD010000009.1:0-184424 GCF_033337665.1 Vibrio sp. Vb2960
CTTTAAAATACAAAACGCCCGATGAAGTACATCGAGCGTTTTAGTTAAAAAGTGTCAACCCATATCAGGACGGGTCATTGCAGCTTGGTTAGAAACGGTAGTTTGCTTGAACACCGATTAGCCAAACATTACCCGTAGTTTCGCCTACGAATTGGCCGCCGACTTGTTCTGCAGTGTCGTCTGACTTGTAACCACGAGACTCAACGATTGGTGCGTCTTTCGCAAAAATATAGGTGAAGCCAGCGTCTAGGCTGAAGTCTTTCGTCCAATCGTACGTTGCGCCAATACTTAGCCAAGTGCGGTCAGTTTCTGGAATAGTGATCGTACGGTTTTTGTCGCTTACCGCTGAAGTATCGTATGCAATACCAGTGCGTAGCGCTAGCTTAGGATCAAGCTGGTAAGTAGCACCAACAGCAAAGCGATAATTATCTTCCCAGTTTTCTACTTTAACCATATGCGTGCCAGCAGTATTTAGACGTGCTTCCAATTTCTCGAAAGAGCTCCAATCCGTCCAGTTAACGCTTGCGTGTAACGCAAGTTGGTCTGTTACTTGGTGGAAGCTTGCCAACTCAGCCGTTGCAGGCAGGTTTAGATACATGTAGCCGTTGTCGCGTTCAGAAGTACCGAAGCCAAAACCAAGACCTTCAGCATGGCCTTCAAGCTTCAGTTCAACTTCAGATTTGTACGCGAAGCCGATACGGTTATTTTCATTGATCTGCCATGCTGTACCAACTTGCCAGCCCCAAGCGGTATCGTCACCTTCCATGTATTTTAGAGCGGTACCTTGAGGAACACTGATTGGTTGATTAGTTTCAGGATTTAACCCTACAACGTTATTCTTAGGAGCTGCTGCGCCAAAGCTGCCTTCGCCGATGATGTAACGGATACCACCACCAACGCTGATCGATTCATTGACTTTGTAAGCTGCGTTTAAGTTCGCTTCCATTGTCGTTACGCTTGCTTCGTTACCAAAGTGCGATGCACCAAAGCCTTTACCTAAATCGGTTTCCATGCCGTAGTTGGTGCCAAATGCCAAACCAATCGCGAATTTCTCATTATATTGGTGTGATAGGTAGAAGTTTGGAATGATTGCATCATGTGCGAAGTCATCTGAAGATGCAGAAGAAGTGCTACCGTGGAAGTTTACATCACCTTCAATATCAATATTTGGGTTCACATAGATTGCACCAACGGACACTTGAGTGCCTTCCAAATAAGTTAGCATTGCTGGGTTACGCCATTGTGCACTTGCGTTGTCAGCCATTGCAGCTTCACCAGCATATGCTCGACCTAGGCCTGTTGCAGAATATTCAGCAAGTTGGAAACCTGCTGCGTTAGCCATGCCCGTTGTGCCAAGTAGGCTTAATGCCACTGCTGTTGATAGAAGAGTCTTGTTGGTTTTCATTCGAATGTTCGCTGATTTGTTTATAACGTGGGACGAAAGTTTAAAGGTAGAGTTTTTACTTTAGAAATGAAAATCCAGCGTAAGTGGTCATTTGGAATATTATCCTTTCAAATATTATTTATGTGGTTTAATAATCTAACTGTGAAAGGCTTGTAAACGGAATTCAGCGAACAGCTGTGCGTCCTAATTGTGAGATTTAGATACACGTGTTCACTCAAATTGAGTGGGCAATAAATCGCAGATATGAAAAAAGGCTGGAAATCCAGCCTTTTATATAAAGTATTTTTCTACTAACTAACAGCGAAGCGTTTAGAAGCTACGGCTGTATTGTAAGCCGAATAGAATTGCATCAGCATGAGTTGTTGCTGTTACACCGGTAGAAAGACCAGGAGCTAATTGAGTATTCTCATTAACTTTTACATCTTCACCTAACAAGTACGTGAAGCCAAAATCGATGTTTGAGCTATTATCAATATGGTAAGAGAAACCTGTGGAGAACCACTGGCGATCTGAGTCTGGTACCGAGATAGACGTTACTTTATCTTGAGCGCTTGTGTCGTACATGTAACCAGCACGAAGTGTCCAGTTGTTGTTTAGGTAGTAAGTACCACCAATTGCGTAGTGCCAGCCATCTTGCCATTGATAGTCTTTCGAGTAACCACCTTTAAGTAAACCCTGATTTAGGTTCTCAAAATCAATTTGGTCGAAATCTTTCCAGCCGATGTATTGGATGCTGTAGTGTACAGCAAATTTAGTGTCTTGGATTTTGTGGAAACCGGAAAACTCGGCCATATCTGGTAGAGGTAGCGTGATTTCCTGACCTTTGTCGTCTTTCGCCGTAAATTCAGGGCTGTAACGATACGCTAGACCAAAACGGTTGTTTTCATCTAGTTCGTACACAGTACCAACGTTAAAACCAACAGCCCAACCATCAGCTTTATCTACGTCCAGAATTTTTTGACCGCCAACCCCTGGGACTGAAGAGCTAGTTGTACGCTTCATTGTGCCTTGGCCGTAGATTAAATCTAAACCAGCACCAAAGCTCCATTGTTCGTTTAAACGGTAAGAACCCGCCAATCCAAAGTTGAAGCTTTTTACATCCGTAAGACCACCGTACTCGGTTGCGGTGTAGTTATCTGAAAATTCAGTTTTAGTGCCGAAATTAGAGTATGCGTTTACGCCCCATGCAAACTTGTCATTTACTGGAACGATTAGGTGAATGTTTGGAGCTATTGACGTATCACCCACATCATCAGTGTCAGCAACATTTACAGTACTGGAGCCCAAAGGAGTATTAACGTTATATTTCGCATCTTTCACTTCAATCATTGAAGTAATGCTTTCGAAACCTAGCGACAGTTCCATTTTATCAAACAGAGCCATTGCTGCTGGGTTACGAGCCATTACTGCTGCATTATCTGCGATTACCGCATCACCAGCAAATGCACGGCCGATGCCAGTTGCTGATTGAGCGTTGATTTGGAAACCCGCTGCCATCGATTGACCTGAGGCAAAAGCTACCGTTACTGCTAGGAGAGTCTTTTTAAACAGACGCGTGTTCTGAGTCATTTGTTTTTCCTTATTAGATTCGTCTCTTTGGACGATAAATTGAGCTTTTGCTCAGTGGCGAAGATAGTAGTATCAATAGTTGCTTGGACAAATCCGACCATTGGATAAAATTGAATAAAAATTGCAGAAATGATGTCTAAAAGACGGGAAATTGCACTTAAAATGCATAATTTAGAGTTTAAGCTCTAAATGCGATAGGGGGGTGAATGTTTTGTGTTCTATTTATACAAAAATGCCGCTAAATAAGATCATTTAGCGGCATTTAACCTTTTGAAGGCTGGAAATCGTCGAAGTTGTTACATCGGCTTAATCATTGATGCAAGAGTCGTAGCGAGCGCATCAATATTTTCACCTTCTTCCCCGACTAAAATCAGGCTTGAACTCCCGACGGGCTGAACGATTCCGGTCATGCCATCCTTACTAAAGTCGGTACTTTGTTCGCTTGGAATACCAGTAATAAATAACGTTACTTTACCTTTTGGACCTTGGAACACCATATGCACCGCATTGGATTCGCCAAAACCGCAGTGGTTTAGGTAGTAAACGTGATATGGAAAGTTTTCACTAAACTGGTAATGAAATGGCGACATTTTCGCATTAATTTGCGAGCTCGGTACATCCTCATCAAGATGACGAACAAACGGTTCTTCATGAATAACGTGTTTCATCGCGGTATCCGCTAAACTGGCTTGTGCTGGAGACACCAAAACATTTCCCCAGTTTACTTGGCCAACTAATAACCCTGCGGTGAACGCAATAGAAGCGGCAAGTGCCATTGCTTTGCGGACAAAGTTTGGTCTTACGACCTTCTCTTCATCAAGTGCACTCGACGTCTGGCTAAATAAAATCTTATCTGCGAGATCTTCGGGTACATCCACATTCATGGCTTGTTTAATTTTTACATCGAGATCCAAAACGTCATCAACAAACTTATTGTTGGCGTCGCTACCAGCTAAAGCTTGCAGAATCTCTTCATCCTTTTGTTTTGGATCCGACAAAATACGACGACGAAATTCTAAATCATCCATTCTTTTGTCCTCTCTTGGTATCTTGAGAATCCAACATCTCTTTAAGTTGATTACGAGCGCGAAATAGTCGAGTCATCACTGTGTTTTTATTTAAATCAAGAATGTCGCCAATTTCTTCTCCACTGAAACCACCGACAACTTGGAGAAATAAAGGCTCACGATATTCAACATCGAGCTTCATGATCTGTGCCTGCAGCCATTCTTGCTGATGATGTGAGTCATCGCTGACTTTAGCATCATTGCCGTAATCATCGATATCAACTAAATCAAATTGTTTACGTTCGAAGCGGCGCGCATTTTCTCGTCTCAATATTGTGATGAGCCAAGACTTGGCAGCTTTTTCGTCTTGGAGGCTATCGAGTGACTTCCAAGCTCTAAGACAGGTTTCCTGAACTAGATCTTCCGCGACCGCTTTATCTTTGCACAACCAATATGCGTAGCGGTACAAGTCACGATGATACCCTCGGACGAGCGCTTCGTATTTTCTTTGCTTGTCCATATCAGAGTTGACCGGACTGTTGGAATTTTTCTTTCCAAACATTTTTAATATGGCCACAGGAGCCTCCATCCTCGCTCTGTGAGTTTCTTATTTGTTCTGAGCATGACTTTACTTGCTTCATCGCTTAGCGGTTTTGGTTGCAGGATTTGTCATGCAACCCCTTTGACACAATAAGCCATGTGGTTACCTAAAAGTGTATACGCAAATGTCAGATATCATCGAACACGAATTGATATATATTGTTAACAATATCATCATTAGTAATCAATGGCTTGGATAAGTTCACTCGATGGAGCATTAAAAGGGACTTCTGATGGTGGATTCTTGAATTATTTTGAATCAATAATCGCTCTAGGTGAGCTTAAAACTCGTAAAATCACTATAAAATTGATCTATTTCAAAATATCAAGCAGTGAAGGGGTTATAGTACACCTTGTCATCTCGTTAGTCATTGCGACTAACATGTTGAGCAAGATGACACTTCCTTTTGAAGGCTGACTTTACTTTCTCCTAATCAGGAAACTGATTACTTTTCAATTGGCGTAAGTTAATTGTTTTATAGATATTCCGACCACACAGTTATGTGTGGTTTTTTTTTGCTTCGATTTTACTTTCCGTATACCTCTTACCGTTTTAACTCTCTATAGTTAACCATTAGTAATCGCATAAGAATCAAAGAAGTAGAGTAATTGAACTACTTGCTTCACGTTTATTTAAACGCACGTTTGATAAATTTAACAAATTCATTACAATGCATCAGGTCAGACCTCTTGTATTTAAGGAGAAACAATGGGCAAGCAGGAAGTAAAAACACGCAATGGTGAGCGTGTCGCTATTGTCGCGGGGCTTCGAACTCCCTTTGCTCGTCAAAGCACGGAATTTAGCCAAGTGCCAGCGGTCGATTTAGGGAAAATGGTAGTAAGCGAAATGCTTGCTCGAACAGATATTGATCCGAAGCTAATCGAACAAGTGGTATTTGGACAAGTAGTACAAATGCCTGAAGCGCCAAACATCGCACGAGAAATCGTGTTAGGCACTGGTATGAACATCCATACTGATGCATACAGTGTGACTCGAGCGTGTGCGACGAGTTTTCAAGCGGCGGTTAATGTCGCAGAAAGCATCATGGCGGGAACCATCGATATTGGTATTGCTGGCGGTGCAGACTCTTCTTCCGTCCTGCCTATTGGCGTATCAAAGAAACTGGCCGCTAATCTGCTTGCTCTTAGTAAGACAAAAACAATGGGTCAGAAGCTTAGTATCCTCAAAAACTTGAGCTTTAAAGACCTGATGCCAGTGCCACCAGCAGTAGCAGAGTACTCTACGGGTTTATCCATGGGACAAACTGCAGAGCAAATGGCTAAAACACATGGTATTTCTCGCGCAGAACAGGATGCGCTTGCACATCGTTCTCATACGCTGGCTTCTCAGGCTTGGAAAGAAGGAAAAATCCAAGATGAAGTGATGACGGCTTTCCCTGAACCATACAAAAAATGGATTTCGGAAGACAACAATATCCGTCATGACTCAACGGTTGAGGGATACGCGAAATTGCGACCTGCGTTTGATCGTCAGTATGGCAGTGTTACGGCAGCGAACAGTACGCCATTGACTGATGGTGGTGCGGCAGTGATGTTGATGCGAGAAGGTAAAGCGAAAGAGCTCGGAATGGAGATCCTTGGTTACATCCGAGGTTATGCATTCTCTGCTATCGGCGTGGAAAAGGACATGCTGATGGGGCCAACTTATGCCACAGCGAAAGTGCTTGAAAATACAGGCTTGGAACTGTCAGACCTGACGTTGATCGACATGCACGAGGCCTTTGCTGCTCAAGCATTGGCGAATGTGAAGATGTTTGCTTCCGATAAGTTTGCTCAAGAAAACCTTGGTCGCTCAAAAGCGATTGGTGAAATTGATATGGATAAGTTCAACGTGCTTGGCGGATCAATTGCTTATGGTCACCCATTTGCTGCGACTGGTGCGCGTATGATGACGCAAACCCTACGAGAGCTAAAACGCCGTGGCGGTGGTATTGCATTGAATACTGCATGTGCTGCTGGTGGTCTTGGTGCGGCAATGATTCTGGAGGTTGAGTAATGAGCGAGCAAAAAGCATTTAGTCTAAAGGTTGATGAGCAAAATATTGCTTGGTTAGCCATCGATGTTCCTAATGAAAAAATGAATACGCTGCAGGCGGCTTTTGCTGACGAAATGAAAGAAATTTTTGCTCAGCTAAAAGACTCCAGTGGTATTAAAGGGATGATCATCCACTCCCTAAAACCGGACAATTTTGTTGCGGGTGCTGATGTTCGAATGCTAGAAGCATGCACCACAGCAAGTGAAGCGGAAGCCTTAGCAAGGCAAGGTCAGGAGTTGTTCCAGCAGCTATCGGACTTACCTTATCCTGTCGTTGCGGCTATTCATGGCCCATGTTTGGGCGGTGGTTTAGAACTGGCTCTTGCATGTGATTATCGTGTTTGTACGGATTCTGACAAAACGCGTTTAGGTCTGCCAGAAGTACAACTTGGTTTATTGCCAGGTTCTGGTGGTACTCAGCGTCTGCCACGTTTGATTGGCCTGTTACCGTCGTTGGACTTGATCCTGACGGGTAAACAACTTCGTGCGAAGAAAGCTAAAAAATTGGGCGTTGTGGACGCCTGTGTGCCTGACACCATTTTGCTCGACGTAGCAAAACAGTTTATCGACAAAGGTAAAAACAAGGGCACGAAAAAGCTATCGACGAAAGAAAAGGTGATGTCTGGTAGCGGGCTAGGGCGCAAGTTTGTATTTGAGCAAGCTGCGAAGAAAACGAATCAAAAAACTCGCGGTAACTATCCAGCAACGGTTGCAATTCTAGAAGTTATTCAACATGGCTTAGAGAAAGGCTTCGCTAAAGGTCAAGAACTTGAAGCGAAGCGCTTCGGTGAGCTTGTGATGAGCTCAGAGTCAAAAGCGCTCCGTTCGATCTTCTTTGCCACAACAGAAATGAAGAAAGAAAATGGCACGGATGCGAAACCAGCACCAGTTCATAAAGTTGGTGTGCTTGGTGGTGGTCTGATGGGCGCCGGAATCAGCCATGTGTCTGTTGCAAAAGCAAAAGTACCTGTTCGCATCAAAGACGTTAGCAACGATGGCGTTTTAAATGCGCTCAACTACAACTACAAGTTATTTGAGAAACAGCGCAAACGTCGCATTCTATCCAAGGCTGATCTGCAAGCGAAAATGCTGCAACTGTCTGGTGGTGTCGATTTTTCCAGTTTTAATCATATTGATGTCGTAATTGAAGCCGTTTTTGAAGACTTAGATCTTAAGCAAAAAATGGTGGCGGACATTGAAGCAAACGCTAAGACAGAAACTATCTTTGCGACCAATACTTCTTCGTTGCCTATCCACAAAATTGCAGAAAAAGCGGAGCGTCCAGAAAACGTAGTGGGTTTGCATTACTTCAGCCCGGTAGAAAAAATGCCGTTGGTGGAAGTGATTCCGCATGAAACGACGTCAGATGAAACCGTTTCAACAGTTGTTGCACTTGCTAAGAAGCAAGGTAAAACCCCGATCGTAGTGAAAGACAAAGCGGGCTTTTACGTGAACCGCATTCTTGCTCCATACATGAACGAAGCGGCGCATATTTTGTTGGCTAACGAACCGATCGAAAAGATTGATACGGCGTTGCTTGATTTTGGTTTCCCTGTTGGCCCGATTACCTTGTTGGATGAAGTTGGTGTCGACATTGGCGCGAAAATTATGCCGATCCTGGTTAATGAGTTAGGTGACCGATTCAAAGGGCCGGATGTGTTTGATATCTTGTTAAATGATGGACGTAAAGGACGCAAGAGTGGTAAGGGGTTTTACACTTACAAGGGCAAGAAGAAAGATGTCGACAAATCGGTTTACAAACTGCTTAAGCTCGACCCTGAATCTAAGCTAAGCGATAACGATATTGCGTTGCGCTGTGTGCTGCCAATGCTGAATGAAGCGGTACGTTGTTTGGATGATGGCATCATTCGCTCGCCACGTGACGGTGATATTGGCGCGATATTTGGTATTGGTTTCCCACCGTTCTTGGGTGGCCCGTTCCGTTACATGGACCAATTTGGTATTAAGGAGCTCGTAGAGAAAATGAATGAGTTTGCATCGAAATATGGCGATCGTTACGCGCCATGTGATGGTTTGCTCACTCGAGCTGGTGAAGGGACAACGTTCTATTAAACGTTGCTTCGGTAGAGAAAAAGGCTTGCCAGTGGCAAGCCTTTTTCATAAAGAAGAAATGGTTACTTCTTCTTGTCTTTCTTATCTTTATTGTGGCCTTTACCAGGGTTGTCGTCCCCATGAACGCTGCTATTACCTTTTTTGTCTTTATCATTCCACTGTTTTGAAGAGCAATCATCTGATTTGATGGATACATTGTCTCCGCTAAGGCGCACACAGTCGTCACTTAGTTCGAAACCATCGCCTTTGACTGAGATTTCAGCGTGAGCAGATGCCAATGGCAGTATAAGAGCCACAAGTAAAAGTGCTTTTTTCATGATTACCTCATTAAGTTATTTTTAGTGCGGTAATTAGAGCATAAGCCGCAATGGCGCAATTTCAATTTTCTGCCAATTATGGTGCCGATTCAATCTATGAGACCGACAATCTCATGGGTTTGTAGGTTCATTCTAGTAATCGACAATTTTATTTCTGCGCAACTAGATCACCCCAAGCCGCAATCTTTTGGCCGAAGTTGGAACTCTTCAATCGATCCTATTTCTTGTCCTAGATGGATGCGCGGAGCCTCCGAATGCGCTTGACCTTGAGAGTGCATGATCAAACGATTTGCAGTACGAGGTTTCAATTCGTTCACAACGAAGCGAATCATGTCTGCGCGCGTCAGCTTCTTCAACTCCGCCAGTACCTTGTCACGTTGGTTAAACTCAGTGTCCTTATTTCCTATCGCAACCCAAAGACGTTGAGCCCGTCCTCGAAGTGTGGTGTCCGGCGTTGCTATTTGGTTCCACAAGCCGCGCTTACTGCTGTGCCATTGGTAATCGTTTAACTCTAACAGCACCATATAAAAGGCATTTAAAAACTCATCGATTGAGGTAACCAGCTCGGCAGGTGCTGCATTAGGTGACTGCACATACAGTACAATACCAGGGTGACGATTTAGCGGCATATTGCCAGTGCCTACCATGTAACCTAATTGCTGCTTGGTACGGATTTCGTGGAAAAACGTTGCCGACATAAGGTGATTGGCCAATGAGTATAGCGCGATACTACGAGGCTCAATATCCTCGCACTGGTGGTAAATAACGACCGCGGAATCTTGCTGATTACAATGCACCTCACGTTGAAAACTGCCATTTTTACCTAGCATAATGAGAGGACGAAGTGCCTCTTCATAACGTTGCTCGTTAACTCTTAGAGCATCCTTTAAGGTCGTTGCCATGTCATGGGCTTGCTGGCGTTGCCAGTCTCCGTAAACAAACATTTCAACGTGCAGTTCTGCAAGAATGGATTCTACGAATACCGAGAGTTCATCGACTTCGATTTCTTCTAGCGCTTCGACTAAGGTTGCGAAAGGCGGGTTATTGGGTTGAAGTAACCCAGTAAGTGCGTTAAACAGCTGCGAAATAGGGCGATCTTGTGAAGCATTTCTCCAGTTTCGTAACAGTTGTTGTTTGATGGTTTCAAAGCGAGCAGGGCTGAAATCTCGAGAAGCAAAACGGTGCAGAATCATTTCTAGCAACTGAGGCAGCTTTTGACTGAACCCTGAGAGGGTTAAGGTCACGCCACCTTGGTGAGCGTACATGTTGTAACCCATCCCTGCGATTTCTGCTTGATAGGTTTCTTTTGCTAGCGAATCGAGGAACATCTCTACACATAAGCGCGTTTTGACGATGTTCTTTGGTGATGCAACGGCATGAGAGCTGTCGATAGCGACATAAACGACACCTTTAGGCACGCGAAATTCGTCATCTTGCAAATGCCACAGCCGAAACCCTTCGAGATCCTCAATCAACTCTGGCAGCGAATCACCATTTTCGAGTGGCATGGGGTCGAGGTCGTAGCAAATATAAGGGTTCTTTTCCGGTAAGACGAATTGCCAGCTTGGGTCGATTTGCTGATAGAAACGACGTTGGTCTTCACTAAAAGGTGTGACGGAGTACGGGGTAAAGTACCATTCGGCAGTACGGTTGTATTCCAGGCCTTTAGCAATCAAAGTGACGCGTACATTATCGATGGTTAAGTATCGCAGCAATGAACGCTGTAACTCCTCATCGTAGCCCGCCATTTTGTAGTCACCATAAACCGTGTCTTCCGGTTGATAGTGCTGCATGTTGATCACCAGATGGCTGACGAGATCCATTGGGCGCGATGGCTCTTGGAAGCGAAAAGCCGATTCTAATACCGCTTGTTTTTCGAGATAGCGCCATTCATCTAACCCGTCTTGTTTGATCATCGAGAGGTATTGAAAAACTGCTTGAACGATATCATCAACATGATCTAAGCCGTTTGGCGTCAGGGTGCAGCTTACGGTAAAGTCTCGGTAGTTACTGCCACTCGCGCCGCCGCCCGCTGAGAGAGAAGTAATCCAGCCTTTTTCTTTGAGTTGAAGCATCAAACTGCCTTCTCCTTCATAACCCAAAAGGTGAGCAAAGTAGGAGAGTGGCTTCACGCTATAATGCGCATCCATTCCCGGCATGGGGAATGTGAGAATCAGTTTACGGAACTCTTTGAGCGGCTCGACTTGAACCAAAATGCCCGTGCTTTCCTCAGTGCCTATCGGTACATCAATCGATTTTCCACGAAGATGGTGATTTGGGATGTCTGCAAACATGGCTTCTACCCAAGCTTGCTGTTCATCGAGCGGCTGTGGCCCAAATAGAGTCAGTGTCATCAAATCGGCGGAATACTGAGAGTGGTGAAACTCCACAATTTCGTCGCGGATGGATTTACCATCTCGGTCGCCAAGAGTATCTAAGTTTCCGACAGAGAATTTTGAAAACGGGTGCTCTGGATTGATGACTTCTTTGTTAACTTGATACAGGCGACGAGAATCATCATTGAGTTTGAGCTTGTATTCGGAGTCGACAGCCTGGCGTTCTTTGTCTAATGCTTCTTCGTTAAACAAAGGTGCGGTAAAAAATTGGCTAAATCGATCTAAGGCACTTTCAAAGGCATTTGGAGCAATATTGAAAAAGAAACAAGTGTGCTCTGTACCAGTCCAAGCGTTGTTTGTTCCACCGTGTTGGCTAATATAGCTTTGAAACTCGCCCACTTTAGGGTATTTTTCCGTACCCAAAAAAAGCATGTGTTCTAAATAGTGTGCCAGACCTTGGCGATCGTTTGGGTCGTCGAAGTGTCCAACGTTCACTGCCAGAGCAGCTGCCGACTGTTGAGCTGTATCGGAATGAATCAGCAGTACACGCAGTTCATTGCTCAAGGTAATGTAGCGGTATTGATTTGAATCGTTAGGACTTAGATGCACGATGCGTCTCCAGATTTCGCATTACAGTAATTTAGGCTCCCCTCGCGGGGGGCGCAAAGTTTGCGTTTCGACAAATACTGCTTGCCGTATTTTTGTTATTCGTAGACTTCTGCACAGGCCCATCGCGTTTGCGTATGGGGAAGAACTGTTTGAGTGAATGCTCTGAACTCATTGCACAGTTAAATAGTGTGATGAACTGAGTACATTCTTTTAATAGATTGTTAAGAAAGTCGCTATCTTTAACAAGCGAATTGGTATAATGAACAGATAATTATATCAGTATTTTTGTTTCGTCATTGTTAAAGTTAGCCCCGTCTATCTAATAAAGATAGCAGTCAACCTTTTGGTAGCGTTAGCTATCCCTAGGAAATAACATGAAAATATTCATCATGCGTCACGGTGAAGCCGAGCATTTTGCAGATTCAGACGCAGCACGACAATTGACCCCAAGAGGCAGAGTCGAATCAGAAGCGGTTGCGAGAGCCTGTAAAGAACAGGGTTTTGCGCAATTCGATAAAGTGTTGGTGAGTCCGTACATTAGAGCTCAACAAACTTGGCAAGAGATCAGTACGTATTTCTCTGCAAAAAGCATTGAAACTTGTGAAGATATTACACCTTATGGCCAGTCCGAGCATGTCTTCGATTTCGCAAGTGCGTTAATCGAAGTCGAACAATTGGACTCGCTTTTGTTCGTATCGCATTTGCCTTTGGTCGGTTATCTGACTTCAGAGTTTGTAAAAGACATGACACCACCGATGTTTCCTACATCAGGGCTAGTGTGCATTGAATATGATTTACAAACACAAAATGGTGAAGTGCTATGGCATATTACGCCATAAGTGTCTAAACCAAAATAAGCGTTTGCAAATTAGAGACCGAATAAGAAAGGCAGGATATCCCTGCCTTTTCGTTTCATCGTGTCTACGGTAAGCCTATTACTTTTCAGGAATTGAAAGCAACACTAACAACGCACCATCACCACCAAATTCTAGAGGCGCTTGGTGAAAAGCCATAACGTCAGGATGCTGTGCTAACCAAAGTGGGGCTTTCTGTTTCAGGATGTGTTTCCCAATACCATGTTGCACACACGCACAATGAATCTCGTTTTTGATGCAATAGGCTATCATCGCACCAAGCTCGCGTTTTGCTTCTTGCTGTGTCATGCCGTGCATATCGAGGAACACGTCCGGTACATACACGCCACGACGTAGACGTTTGACTTCATAAGTGGAGACGTCGTCACGTGCATAACGAGTTGGACCTTCATCGTTTAATAGAGGGACAAACTCGTCTGAAAAGTAAAATTCAGAGTCACTCGCTTCACGGTTGGAGCGCTTGATTTCTTTTTGCTTAGTATTTTTTTTTGGTTGCTGGATTATGGTATCCTGTCGCAACTTTTTTACGCCCTGTACTGCTTCCTGAAACAAGGCGAAATCGTCATCGTTCTCGGTGTCTTTTTTGCTCATTAGGTAAACAATTTCATTAATAAACTTTATTGGCAGTATTGTAGCGCTTTTCGGAGGCAATTTTGGATAAGATTTTTGTAGAAGAAGCGGTATCGGAGCTGCATACCCTTCAAGATATGATTCGTTGGACGGTAAGCCGCTTTAATGCAGCGAACCTGTTTTACGGTCATGGTACTGATAATGCGTGGGATGAAGCAGTTCAGCTTATCCTGCCAACCTTATACTTGCCGATTGATGTGCCTCCGCACGTATTGAACTCTCGCCTAACGACAAGCGAGCGTCTGCGTATTGTTGAGCGCGTAGTAAAACGCATCAACGAGCGTACGCCAACAGCATACCTAACCAACAAAGCATGGTTCTGCGGTCTTGAGTTCTTCGTTGATGAGCGTGTACTTGTGCCACGCTCTCCTATCGGCGAATTGATTCAAGCGGAATTCCAACCTTGGTTGGTGGAAGAGCCTACGCGCATCATGGACCTATGTACGGGTTCTGGTTGTATCGCGATTGCTTGTGCGCACGCTTTCCCTGAAGCAGAAGTGGATGCGATCGACATCTCTACAGATGCTCTACAAGTGGCTGAGCAAAACGTACAAGATCATGGCATGGAGCAGCAAGTGTTCCCAATTCGCTCTGATTTGTTCCGTGATCTTCCAAAAGAGAAATACAATCTAATCGTGTCTAACCCACCATATGTGGATGAAGAAGACATGAACAGCCTGCCAGATGAGTTCACGCATGAGCCTGAGCTTGGGCTAGCTGCGGGTACGGATGGTCTAAAACTAGTGCGTCGTATTCTTGCTAACGCGCCAGATTATCTAACAGATAACGGCATTCTTATTTGTGAAGTCGGCAACTCAATGATTCATATGATGGAACAGTACCCAGAGATTCCATTTACTTGGATTGAGTTCGAGAACGGCGGTCATGGCGTATTTATGCTAACGCGTGACCAGCTGGTTGAGTGTGCAGAAGAGTTTAAACTGTACAAAGACTAATAGAATCTTGCACTAAACATCAAAACACCGAGCTTTATGCTCGGTGTTTTTTTATGTATACCTCGCCGATATTAACTCTTTACATCAAAACGTAATAAAGCCACTATGAATCCACGAAGAATTGGAAAGCAGCTATGCTCTGTTTTGAGAGAGCGTGGCGATAAAAACTTGAGGAAGTAATGGCAGGAAACAGTATCGGACAACATTTCCGAGTGACGACATTCGGGGAAAGTCACGGTATCGCACTGGGATGTATCGTAGACGGATGTCCTCCGGGGTTGGAAATTACAGAAGCAGATCTACAAATCGATCTCGACCGCCGTCGTCCAGGCACATCACGTTACACTACACAACGTCGTGAACCGGATGAAGTTAAAATTCTTTCTGGCGTTTTTGAAGGCAAAACCACGGGCACATCGATCGGTTTGCTAATTGAAAACACCGATCAACGCTCAAAAGACTACTCTGACATCAAAGATAAGTTCAGACCGGGTCATGCTGATTACACTTACCACCAAAAATATGGCATCCGCGACTATCGCGGTGGCGGCCGTTCTTCAGCTCGTGAAACCGCAATGCGTGTGGCGGCTGGTGCAATCGCGAAGAAATACTTAAAAGATGAGTTTGGTGTTGAGATTCGTGCTTACTTGTCACAAATGGGTGATGTATCTATCGACAAGGTAGATTGGAACGAAATCGAGAACAATGCATTCTTCTGCCCTGATGCTGACAAAGTAGAAGCGTTTGACCAACTTATCCGTGACCTGAAAAAAGAAGGCGACTCAATTGGCGCGAAAATTCAGGTTGTGGCAACTAACGTGCCTGTAGGTCTTGGTGAACCTGTATTTGACCGTCTGGATTCAGACATCGCGCACGCGCTAATGAGCATCAACGCGGTGAAAGGCGTGGAAATCGGAGACGGTTTCGAGGTGGTAAACCAAAAAGGCAGTCAGCACCGTGATACGCTTGCTCCTGAAGGTTTTGGTAGTAATCATGCGGGTGGCATTCTTGGTGGTATCTCGACTGGTCAAGACATTGTCGCTAACATTGCGCTTAAGCCAACATCAAGTATCACTGTGCCGGGTGAGACCATCACAAAAGAAGGTGAACCAACTCAGTTGATCACCAAAGGTCGTCATGACCCATGTGTGGGTATTCGTGCTGTGCCTATCGCAGAAGCGATGCTGGCAATTGTGGTGATGGATCATTTACTACGCCACCGTGGTCAAAACCATGGCGTACAAACCGAGACTCCAAAGATTTAAGAGCTTTGTGTCATTCCAGCGAGCTATAGCGAGACTAGGAATCTAATTTCAGCACGATGAAAAGAGAAAGAAACATCTCTGACAACAGAGTGCTCGGATAATAGATCCTGAATCATGCTCCTTCGTCGCTGTTCAGGATGACTGAATATAAAATTATGCCACTCACTGAATCGCGGGTGGCACAATTTTATCAGGCAACCTTTTTTGTTTAAGTAGTTTTTGCTTAATGAATCGAGCCTTCGGTTTCCAAATGGAAAGAAGGCAGACGCCACTTAAAGCGCACTGCAGCCATACGCAGCATGTAACCAGTAACCAGTGTAATGATCGTGGCAGTGACATCGGGAACATTAAATTCTAATAGCGCTAAGTACATTCCTGATGCGATAAGAGCGACAGAAGCGTAAAGCTCTTCATGCAGTACCAATGGTGTTTGGCGACAGATTAAGTCACGAAGTAGCCCACCGAATACACCAGTTACTAACGCTGAAACCATACAAATACCAGGGTGCAAGCCCATGCCCATCGCAATTTTTGTTCCGATGATACTAAACACGATTAAACCTAGTGCATCGAGGCGAATGAACAGACCTTTCAGCTTAATCACCCATTTCGCTAAACCTGTTGTTAGCACACCTGCAACACACGTAATTGCAAGGAACTCTGGGTTTTTTACCCAACCAAGAGGGTAGTGGCCTAATAGAATGTCACGTACGGTGCCACCACCAATGGCCGTTGCGCTGGCCACCAACATAACACCAAACCAGTCCATCTTTCTTCTACCAGCACTTAACGCACCTGTCATGGCTTCAGCCGTGATACCAATGATATACAACACACTTAGCAACATAGGGAAACACTCAACGTAAAAAGTCACTACGTTCTACGAGAATCAGCGTAGGCGAAGTAACAACACTTACAAACGGTTCTATCTCTCTTAAAAAGTGATTAAAACCAGCAACATGCTTGTAGTCAAACGGCTTAAAAATAGCGGTTTGAACGGCATCAAAATAAGGCGAGAGTGTAGTGGTAAATAAGTACGCTGACGAATGAGAAATTGTATGGAGAAAGCGACCTTCAGATAAATTCAACTAATAACCAAAAATGTGGGGGTGCCTTTACCTCATAGCTAAAAACAGCGACAATATGCAGCGCATGTCAAACTGAAGTACAAACTCGACGATGACCCACGAATACCAAGACTTAATCACCATTTTTAATGACACCTTTTTAGAACAATTTAATACGAAATTAGAGTTAGGTGGTGATGAGCCTATTTATCTTCCTGCTGATGATGAACACCCTCATCATCGGATTATTTTTGCTCGGGGTTTTTACGCCTCTGCTTTACACGAGATCTCGCATTGGTGTGTGGCTGGTCCAGAGCGTCGTTTGCTGGAAGATTTTGGCTATTGGTATGAACCCGATGGGCGAACAGCAGAAGTTCAAGCGGAGTTTGAGAAAGTTGAAGTGCGACCTCAAGCTTATGAATGGATTCTGGCACAAAGCGCTGGCTTCCCTTTTACGGTGAGTTGTGACAATCTACACGGCGATTTTGAACCAGATAGGCTCGGCTTTATGAAAAAAGTGCATAAAGAAGTGCTAGGTATTTTGGACGTTGGCTTGCCTTTGCGAGTGAAAATGCTTTCTGATGCCCTGCGCGCATTTTATCAAACTAAGCCACTGGAAGCGTCGGACTTTTGCGTTAAATAACCACTAATAACCTCAGAGATACACCATGATTATTGAATTTGAAGAAAAACTACTGGAACTGATTGATGCTCGAATTGAAACAGCATCTGACGATGAATTGTTTGCTGGTGGTTATTTACGTGGTCACATCTCTTTATCCGCGGCGTCTTGTGAAGAAGAAGGGATTAGCGATATTACTGAGCTGAAGTCACGCATTGAGAGCAGCTTAGAAAATGCGCGTACCGAGTTAAGCCCGGCCGATCGCGTGATTGTCAGTGATTTGTGGCAAGAGCTCCAGGCTCAGGCTTAGTCCCTAAGCAGCGTTCTCCCTTTATTTAATCCTAGTCATTTACTACTTCGAAAAATTCGAACCTCTCCATAAAATTTTTGTGGTTGTAGCGAAACTGTTCAACTTTTATTCTGATCAGCATAAAACGTGAACAAAGGATTACAACCATGAAAATTGTCGCATTTGGTGCATCTACCAGCTCTACCTCAATCAACAAACTACTTGCTACATACGCAGCAAACCAAGTCGAAGGCGCTCAAGTGAATGTTCTAGACTTAAACGATTATCAAGCGCCAATGTTTAGCGAGGACAAAGAGAAAGAAATTGGTCAAGCTGAAGGGGCTGTCGCGTTTTTACGTGACTTGGCGGAGGCTGACGCTCTCGTTGTTTCCTTCGCAGAGCATAACGGTTCGTACCCAGCGGCCTATAAAAACTTGTTCGATTGGGCGACGCGCATTGAGCGTAATGTATTTCAAAACAAACCTGTCGTTTATTTAGCAACTTCCCCAGGTCCCGGTGGTGCACAAAGTGTTCTTGCGGCGGCGACAGGTTCTGCTCAATTTTTTGGCGCGGATGTAAAGGCATCGTTATCTGTGCCGAGCTTCTACGAAAATTTTGACGTGGAATCGGGTAAGGTTGTAAACCCAGAAGTGGCAGAGCAAGTGAAACAGGCAGTTGCACTGCTGAAGTAATCTCAGTACGAGCAACTTAGTGAGTTAGCGATTCCCGACACGTATCTGTGTCGGGAATTAAAACGAGAGAATACTCTTACAGCTCGGTAATGGCTTTGCCTTTTCTTAGTTTACGAACCCACATTCGACTTGGGTGAAGTTCGGTCAATACATCAACAGGTAATGGCAGCGGGTCCCCACAGATCTGGGAGGCCAACACTTCAGCTAATAATGGTGCAGAGCTCAGTCCACGAGATCCTAAACCTAAGAAGCAGAATAGGTTAGGGTACTGATGAATGGTTTCTACCTCTTCTTCTTTTTGATTTTGTAAGTTGGCGTATTGCGTTTTGATCGTCTCAAAGTCACCCACATTTCCGACAAATGGTAAGTGATCTCGGCTAACACAACGAATACCTTGGCGAGATTGATTACCAGTGATATCTACCTCTTTTGCCCATGTTTGATTCGGTACACATTTCACTAGCTTTTCCGCATTATCTTTTTGGGCGTTTTCATCAAATTCGTAGTCAAGGTGACTGCGGTCGTAGCTTGCACCGATACACAAGTGTTGATTACTTGGGTTAACAGGTGTCATGTAACCGTCGTAACACAACACCGTTTTCAGCTGACTCAGCGTTTCGGTTGCTGGCGCATGACTGACTTGTCCTTTCACTTGTCCCATTGGTAGGGAAGCGGTTTGACTCAATGTCTGGAACTCATGGCCGTTCGCAATTACAACCGTTGAGTGCTCAAATGTTTGACCACTCGCCGTTAGTAGCCAGAGCTGACGCTTTTCATCCCAATCTAATGCCTCAACAAGATGTTCAAACTTCGTTGAGAGTAACGACGTCTTCTCCAATTGTTTAATTAACCCGCGAGTTAACTCGGCAGGGCACAGCCACCCTCCCATTGGGTAGTGCACAGACGCCATATCAATAGGTAACCCGATAGTGTTCGCAGTTTCCTCGGCGGACAGCTTTTGAATGAGCTCTGGAGTGAAGTTACCCGCAAGCATTTTCTCCAGTTTGTCTGTGGATTTGTCATCCCACATCAACTGAGTTACGCCACACCAGTCATGATCAAAATCGATCTCTTGTGCTGCTTGTTCAACAAACTGACGTGCGAACAAAAATGCAGGAGCAAACACACGCGAAACGCCCGTGTGCGGGCCATTAAGCAGTGGATAAACGGCTCCTTGTCGATTGCCTGAAGCTCCTTTGGCTGGTTGTTTGTCTTTACAGTAAAGGGTGACGTTTTGGCCACGACGAACTAACGTTTTCGCTAACGCCGCGCTAGCTATACCACCACCAATGATGGCAATCGAATCAAGATTGCTAGATGCTGAGCGATTGAACCAAGGGAGATGGTTCGATTGCTTTTCACGTTGCTCCATAGAGCCGGCGATCATTTCTCGCTTAGTGCCGAAACCTTTCACCTTTTTCATTGTAAAGCCAGCTTCGTTCAAACCACGACGTACAAAGCCTGCTGCGGTAAACGTGGCAACTGTACAATCTTGCTTGGCTAGCTTTGCCATGTTGTTGAACAGGCCTTGGTTCCACATTTCTGGGTTTTTGCTTGGCGCGAATCCATCTAAGAACCAAGCATCAATCAAACCTTGTTCGTTGTATGGGACTTGCGGCATGCAGTCTTTAATGTCACCAAACCAAAGGTCGAGTGTGATTGCGCCGTCTTCTAAAACAATGCGATGACACTCCGGCACAGCGGCAGGGTAGTGCTTTTGTAACTTTTCCGCGTATTCAGCTAGCTCAGGCCAAGCTTCATGCGCCTTCTTTAAATCGGCTTTGCTTAATGGGTATTTTTCAAAGCTAATAAAATGCAGCTCTTTCAATGTTGCGTCCGGATGCTGACGACGAAACTCACTAAACCACTGGCATACTGCTAAGAAGTTTAATCCCGTGCCAAATCCTGTTTCACCAATGACAAAACGTCTTTGGTCAAATTCCTGCCATCTTTCTGGGAGATGATTTTGTTTTAAGAAAACGTAGCGTGTCTCTTCAAGACCGTTTACGTTAGAGAAGTAAACATCATCAAATTGGTCTGAAACCGGAGTACCAGCTTCGTTCCAACCAAGTTCTGCGTTTTTTATTGAAGTCATAATGGTGCAAATTTGTGATTTGGCGCGGTAAGAATGGGGCGATTGTACGAATTTATGGGAAAGCTGACCACTTTTGTTGACTATCTTAGTTATCATCTAGCGGATTTTTGAATTATAGGAATGTCATAATGAAACGAGTCGTAATCACCGGTATGGGTATTGTTTCAAGTATCGGTAACAACGTCGAAGAAGTTCTAGCGTCTCTTAAAGCGGGCAAATCTGGCATCACTGCATCTGAGCAGTTCAAAGAACACGGTCTTCGTTCGCAAGTATGGGGTGATCTAAAAATCAACCCGGCGGAACACATCGACCGTAAGCAGATGCGCTTTATGGGTGATGCGGCTGCTTATGCATACCTATCAATGGAGCAGGCAATCGCAGACGCTGGTCTTACAGAAGAGCAGGTTTCAAACGATCGTACCGGTATCGTTGCAGGTTCTGGCGGTGCTTCTGCATACAATCAAACGGTAGCGACAGACACGATGCGCGCCAAAGGCGTAAAGCGAGTTGGTCCTTACATGGTTCCTCGTACAATGTCTTCTACTGTTTCTGCTTGTCTTGCTACGCCATTTAAGATTCGTGGCGTGAACTACTCAATGAGCTCTGCATGTGCAACATCTGCACACTGTATCGGCCATGCTATGGAGCTTATTCAACTAGGCAAACAAGATATTGTTTTTGCTGGTGGCGGCGAAGAGCTAGATTGGTCTCAAACTATGATGTTTGATGCGATGGGCGCACTGTCAACCAAATACAATGACACGCCAGACAAAGCATCTCGTACATACGATGCAGACCGTGACGGTTTTGTTATCTCGGGCGGCGGCGGCATGCTGGTTATTGAAGAACTAGAGCACGCACTGGCACGTGGTGCGAAAATCTACGGTGAAATCGTAGGTTACGGTGCGACATCAGATGGCTACGACATGGTAGCGCCATCAGGTGAAGGCGCAATTCGTTGTATGAAGATGGCGATGCAAAACGTTGATGGTGTGGATTACATCAACACGCACGGTACATCGACACCAGTTGGTGACGTGAAAGAGCTTGGTGCTATCCAACAATTGTTTGGTGAGAACAGCCCTGCAATCTCTGCAACAAAAGCAATGACTGGCCACGCACTCGGCGCAGCGGGCGTGCACGAAGCAATTTACTCAACACTTATGCTAGACAAAAACTTCATTGCTCCAAGCATCAATATTTCAAACTTGGACGAAGCAGCACAAGGTCTGGACATCGTGACAGAAGCACGTGATGCAGAGTTAACGACCGTAATGTCAAACAGCTTTGGCTTTGGCGGCACAAACGCAACTTTGGTTATTAAAAAGTACCAAGGTTAACTGAATTTGTTGGCGCCTTGCGAGAGTACTGTAAACGCCAACAATCCAGTTTCCAGAGCTTGATCAGTCACACTGATCGAACAGACGCAGACTCTATCCCATGGAGAGCGGGATAGGATCCTTTTGTTCTGGAACTTTGCCCGGCTATTTAGCCGGGCTTTTTCTTTTCTCTGTTTCTGCTTTTCTCTAGGCTTCCCGTCAATCGATTCTATAGGAGTTACCTCCTTGAGGTTTATTGGTGTTATATCTTGAGATTTTTCGGGAAAAGGGCACAATCGCTTTAGTTTCGCATCTTGCGAATAAACGAACTCTTACAAATGGATGTTAGAACGCTGGCGCTATGAAAATTATTGTTGATGAAAATATGCCGTATGCTGAAGAACTATTCAGCCAACTCGGTAACGTAATTCTAAAACCAGGTCGTACACTGACCGCCGATGATTTAGTGGATGTTGATGCCCTAATGATTCGCTCAGTCACCAAAGTGAATGCTGACCTGATCAGCAAAGCAAACAAGCTGAAGTTTGTTGGTACGGCCACGGCAGGCATGGATCATGTTGACCAAGCACTCTTAAAAGAGAAAGGCATTTTCTTCACTGCGGCGCCAGGGTGTAACAAAGTGGGTGTGGCGGAATACGCGTTCAGCGTGATGATGGTGCTCGCTCAGCAACAAGGTTTCTCGGTATTTGACAAGACGGTAGGTATTATTGGTGCAGGCCAAGTAGGTAGCTACCTAGAGAAATGTTTGAAAGGCATGGGTATTAAAGTTCTGATCAATGACCCATTCAAACAAGAGGCTGGTGATCCTCGTAGCTTTACTCCGTTGACAGAACTGATTGAAAGCTCAGACATCATTACACTACATACGCCAATCACCAAAGATGGCCCATACCCAACGCATCATTTGATTGATGAGAAGGTGTTAAATGGTCTCCGCAGCGATCAAATTTTGATTAACGCGGCTCGAGGTCCCATCGTTGACAACGCTGCTTTGAAGCAACGTCTTTTGAAAAACGATGGCTTTACAGCGGCACTCGACGTATTTGAATTTGAACCAGAGGTTGATATGGAGCTTCTGCCTCTGCTAGCATTCGCAACCCCTCACGTTGCAGGCTACGGCTTGGAAGGGAAAGCTCGCGGTACAACGATGATTTTCAACAGCTACTGTGAGTTCTTAAATAACGAATTACGTGCGCATGCCAGCGATTTACTGCCAACCGCGCCTGTTCCTACTATGGTATTGGACAGAGCTTGGGACGAAGCAACACTGCATAACATTACGCAGTTAATCTATGATGTGCGTAGAGATGACGCTCTTTTCCGCCGTGAAATCAGTAAGCCAGGCGCTTTTGACCTGATGCGTAAAAACTACTGGGATCGCCGTGAATACAGCGCTGTCACGCTAGTGGGTAACAAAACATGTAACCTTGCTCCATTAGCAGAACTAGGTTTTCAGATTGAGGTAAGTCAATGAGCCAGCAATATAATGTTGCCATTTTAGGTGCGACCGGTGCGGTCGGTGAAACAATTTTGGATGTGCTTCAAGAGCGCAAATTCCCAGTAGGCGAAATCTTCCTACTCGCGAGTGAGCGCAGCGAAGGCAAGACTTATCGCTTCAATGGTAAAACGGTACGCGTTCAAAACGTAGAAGAGTTCGATTGGTCTCAAGCGCATATCGCACTGTTTTCTGCTGGTGGTGAGCTATCAGCCAAGTGGGCTCCAATTGCCGCTGATGAAGGCGTGATTGTTATCGACAATACATCACACTTCCGTTACGAGTACGACATTCCTCTTGTTGTGCCTGAAGTAAACCCAGAAGCGATTGCAGAGTTTCGTAACCGTAACATCATTGCGAACCCGAACTGTTCAACCATCCAAATGCTGGTGGCACTAAAACCAATTCACGATGCGGTGGGTATTGAGCGTATTAACGTATCAACTTACCAATCGGTGTCTGGTGCAGGCAAAGCGGGTATCGATGAGCTAGCAGGTCAAACGGCGAAGCTGCTAAACGGTCTGCCTGCAGACAAGAAGCAATTCTCTCAACAGATCGCGTTTAACTGTATTCCACAAATCGATCAAATGATGGAAAACGGCTACACCAAAGAAGAAATGAAAATGGTGTGGGAAACACAGAAGATCTTTAACGATCCATCAATCACAGTCAATCCAACGTGTGTACGTGTTCCTGTATTCTACGGTCACGCAGAAGCACTTCACATTGAGACTCGTTCACCTATCGATGCACAAGAAGTCGTTAACTTGCTTGAACAAACTGACGGTATCGAAGTGTTCCACGGTGAAGACTTCCCTACACAAGTTCGCGATGCGGGCGGTAAAGACCATGTAATGGTTGGCCGTATCCGTAACGATATCAGCCATCATAGCGGCGTAAACCTGTGGGTTGTTGCTGATAACGTGCGTAAAGGCGCGGCAACTAACGCGGTGCAAATCGCAGAAGTTCTGATCCGCGATTACTACTAAGTCGCTTACAGTTCATTTCAAAGCCTCGCACAGTGCGAGGCTTTTTTGTACGAACGAAACAAAATAGTGTGAGATTAGTACGAATATGGCGAGAGCAACACATTTTTTATTCTCAACGCTATAGTTTTGCATGCGATATCCGATATATTTAACCGATCACCATTTCAAATTGTATCTAGCACAAAACTGAGCCTTCTATGCGTCAAAATTATAAGCGTTTGTTAGCAGCCCTTGTGTTGATGAGCGCGACTCAGACATCATCAGTGGTTCAAGCCGAAGGAATTCGTCTTGTTGGACCGTCTGGTGAAGTGCAATCATCTCCGAGCTATGCTGAAGATATTGAGCGAGCATTACCTGCTCCTCCTGCGAATACTCAACCGTCACGTTTCTTTGGTCCGACTGGTGAAAATCAAACACTATGGTCGATCGCTTCAGAATTACGACCTTCACGCGGTGTTACCGTTCAACAAACGCTTCTTGCCATTTACCGAATTAACCCTCAAGCGTTTGAGAACCAAAACATTCATGAATTGATCCCAGGGAGTCGGCTACGAGTACCTTCTCTAGAGCAAGTGCAAAGCGCGACCACAGCGCAAGCTGTTGCGATTATGAAGGCGCATGAAGCTAAGTTAAAACAGCCGAAGCCGACAAATAGAGCGACGCCAGCACAACGAGTCACCGAGCAACCAAAGCCACAAATTAAAGTAGAACCCAAGCCTGCGGCTAAGCCAGAGACAGTGGCAGCAACGGAGCCAAAACCAACTCCGAAAACAATACCCGTCATCCCTGCGCCACCAGTAACTACCTCTCCGCAGGGTGAAAAGCAGGTCAGTGCGCTAAAGGACAAACTTCAAGGCTCACAAAGTGAATTAGACTCATTAGAAGAGAAGAACCATCGTCTTCGATTGATGCTGTCAGAAGTGCAAAGCGAAGTCGAAACTTTGAAAAGCGAGCTGAATGACGAAGAACGCATTCGCTCAGAAGTCGAGAAGCTGCTTGCTGAAGAACGCCAGCGCCTTGCTGAACAACAACGCATGCAACCAAGCACCATGGACAAAATTTTGTCGAATGGTTGGCTTGTTGGTCTTGCGGCATTAATTCCTGGTGCTTTGATTGCGTTGCTAGTTGTTATGCTTCTTGGTCGACGCTCTAAAGCGAAAGAGGAAGATGCGGCTGCACAGGAACAGCAAAACGTTGATCCTCTTGCGGCGCCAATCGGTTTAGCGGCGGCGGATGAGCTTGATGAAGAGCTCACGCTTGATGATGAATTGTTTGCAGATGAAGATATCAACACACAGTCTTTACAAGAAGAGAAGTCAGATTTAGAAGAAGACGTCTTTGCTAACCTCGACGATGAAGAACTTGATTTCAATCTGGAAGGGGACGATGACCCATTTGCAGATATTGGCGATGACGGCGACCTAGATGTTGGTCTGGATGAGTTTGAATCATCGAACAATGGTATCCAAGTCAACGGCGAAGAAAAAGCGCTTGGTTTAGAAGAAATGGAGCGAGCCTTAGATGAGGTTGCTCCAGAACTAGAAGTGCTCGATGACGATGAGTCTGGCTTCGATCTTTCGGATGATACGAATGAGAAATCAGACTCGCTTTCAGACGACGCATTTGCCGAGTTACTTGCAGCCGATGAGCCGTCAGAAGAGTTACCAAGTGACACTGTCGACCAGGATATGCTTGATGACTTGTTTGCTGAACTTGGCAACGATGACTTCGATTTAGATACTGATGAGCCTGAGTTAAAACAGCCTGTGTCGGATGATGACTTTAGTGTAGGAGAGGCATCTGACGACGATATCGATAAGCTATTGGCCCAGTATGAACAACCGGCTAGCGAATCGGAAGTTCGAGAAGCTGACGCCAATGAAGGTCCTGTTCTAGATGAAAACAGTACAGAGCTACTCGATGAACTCATTGATTTTGATGAAGATGACACAGACGAGTTTGATCCACTAAACGAGCTAGAAGCAATCTCTGGTTTTGAAGGTGATGACTCGATCGAAGAGTTAGACGCAGATAGCACAGACTTACTGGATGAACTCATTGATGATGTTACCTCTGAACTTGATGAAGAGACTGAAGCTGATTTAGATCCGTTTGATGATCTGATTCGAGAGGACGAGAGCCCAGAGCAGAATAAATCGGAAGAGGAAGAGTTACTGAAATCACTTGGTTTTGGTGAGCCAGACGCCGACGAAAAGCCATCTTCCGTAGTTGAGTCAGAACAAACTCATGAAGATCAGGACATTGAGTCTGGGTTGGACATCGACGCTTTATTAAGTGAAAGCCAACCAGACACGCAACAAGCTGCAGAAGAGCAACCATTAACCGAGCCAGAGGCTGCTTCAGAGCCATTTAGTAGCGATGAATTTCTTGGTGATTTAGAGGACCTCTCACCAGAGAATGATCCTTTAATGAGCGAGCTAGACGACCTATTTGAGTCAGACAGTGAAGAACTTCTGCCAACAGAACAAGAAAAAGCGGATTTTTCTGCTGAACTTGACGCTCTATTTGATAGTGAAGACGATTTACCGCAGCAAGTTGAAAAAACACAAACGGAGATAGAGGAAGCTTCATCACTACAACAAGAGGCTACCGATACTGATTCAACACAAGAACCATCCGTGGAGTCCGATACTGAGGTACAGCCTCACGTTGAGCAAGAGGAAGACATTCCAGCCTTCACGCCGACACCAAATACAATAGAAAATGAATTCGGTGTTCCACAAGAAGAAGATTGGCTACTGGATGAGCCTGAATTGGAGCCGGAAACTGAGTCGACCAACGATTCAGAAGAAGAATTCAATTTTGATGAGCTAGATCTTCCAGAATTCAGCGAAGAAGATGCTCTAGCATCTATGGCTGGCGAACCTGCGTTAGAAATGTCCGAGTCCGTTGAACCAGAACAAATTGAAGCAGGCTTACCAGCTGAGTCCGAAGATGAATTCAATTTTGACGAGCTGGATCTTCCTGAGTTTAGTGAAGAAGACGCATTGGCGTCTATGGCGGATGAGCCGGAGTTAGAAACGTCCGAGTCCGTTAAACCAGAGCAAGTCGAAGCTGACTTACCAACCGAGTCCGAAGAAGAGCTCAATTTTGATGAGCTGGATCTTCCTGAGTTTAGTGAAGAAGACGCATTGGCGTCTATGTCGGATGAGCCGGAGTTAGAAACGTCCGAGTCCGTTGATCCAGAACAGGTTGAAGCCGACTTGCCAGCTGAATCAGAAGATGAATTCAATTTTGACGAGCTGGATCTTCCTGAGTTCAGTGAAGAAGACGCATTGGCGTCTATGACGGATGAGCCGGAGCTAGAAACGTCCGAGTCCGTTGAACCAGAACAAGTTGAAGCCGACTTGCCAACTGAATCAGAAGATGAATTCAATTTTGATGCGCTAGATCTTCCTGAGTTTAGTGAAGACGACGCATTGGCGTCTATGGCTGGCGAACCTGCGTTAGAAACGTCCGAGTCCGTTGAGCCAGAACAAGTTGAAGCCGACTTGCCAACTGAGTCCGAAGAAGAGTTCAATTTTGATGAGCTCGATTTGCCAGAGTTCAGTGAAGAAGATGCACTGGCGTCTATGGCTGGCGAACCTGCGTTAGAAACGTCCGAGTCCGTTGAGCCAGAACAGGTTGAAGCCGACTTGCCAGCTGAGTCCGAAGAAGAGTTCAATTTTGATGAGCTCGATTTGCCAGAGTTCAGCGAAGAAGATGCCTTGGCGTCGATGGAAGAAGAGCCAGAATTACCGAGCTCTGAGACTGCAGATATAGAACCAATCTCCGGTGAGGATGAAGAGTTAAGTTTTGACGACCAAGATCTTCCAGAGTTCAATGAGGAAGATGTTCTCGCGTCAATGAACGAGGGTGCGCCAGAGAGCCCTAAGGTTGAAGCAGAGACATCGAGACCAGCTATTCAAGCCGATAACGATCATGATGCTTTGTTTGAAGTATTTGCGCAGCAAAACGGCTTTGATACTGACCCAGAAGTGCAGCCAACAGCGACAGAGGGTGAGCCGCTCAGTAATTTGGATGATGAATCATCAATGGCTAACCTTCTTGCGGAAGACGCAAACTCAGAAGTATTTGAAGGTAAACTAGACAGTGACACCATCGCAAGTGCAGGTATGGATTTTGAAACCATGCTTGATGTTGGAGATGATTGGGATGGCTTTAAACCCGCCGCTGATAACGTAAGTTCTACTGAAGAAGTGCCTGAGGACCAGCGTGATGTTTGGAATTCGAGTGATGCACTAAGTCAGCCAGAGATCGCGCAAGAAAACTGGGCAGAGCAAAGCGACTTGGATGACTTCGACCCGAAGAAAAATCAATTTATGACGATTGATGAATTGATGGCTCAGGTCGACAGAGAAGGTGGTGAGTTCGAAGAAGAAGACCTTAAGCTCGATGTCGGATTGAACGAGTTTCCAGATGTTATCGGCGAGATCGGCGATATTGACGTAGATAACAATGCTGAAGCGGCTGGGAAACTGGATTTGGCTAAAATCTATCTCGAGATGAACGATTCTCAAGGGGCGATTAAACTACTAGAAGAGGCAATTGTTTACGGTGAGGATGATATTCGCCGCGAAGCAAAAAGCCTGATTGATGCCATTAATGGCCGATAAACCGAAACAAAAGGGTAGCGTTTGCTACCCTTTTTGTGTCCCGTTAGTAGGATGCTACCTTTATGTCACCCTTGGTGAAACTGGCAACTTGAGGTGACTTGAGTATATACTTCCCGCCCCATTTTAGAGTTCGAAGGTTAAGATGAGAATCGCATTAGGTATCGAGTACAACGGTACAAACTACTTTGGTTGGCAGCGCCAAAGAGAAGTGAAAAGTGTCCAAGAAGAGCTAGAGAAAGCATTGTCCGTCGTCGCTAATCACCCAGTTGAAGTTCAGTGTGCTGGTCGGACAGACGCAGGCGTGCATGGCACGGGACAAGTTGTGCACTTTGATACCAACGTTACTCGAAAAATGGTAGCTTGGACCATGGGCGCAAACGCGAACATGCCGAGCGATATAGCGGTTCGTTGGGCTAAGGAAGTTTCAGATGATTTCCATGCAAGATTCTCAGCGACAGCGCGCCGTTATCGTTACATTATTTTCAATCATGCTTTACGTCCAGGCATCTTAAACTCGGGGGTTAGTCACTATCATGGTGAGCTCGACGAGAAAAAAATGCATGAAGCAGGGCAGTTCCTACTCGGCGAAAATGATTTTACGTCGTTTCGCGCGGCGCATTGTCAGTCTCGCAGCCCATTTCGAAACTTGATGCACCTGAACGTTACGCGCCATGGAAACTATGTGGTTATTGATATTAAAGCCAATGCGTTCGTGCATCATATGGTTCGTAATATCACAGGTAGCTTGATAAAAGTTGGACGTGGCGAAGAGAGTCCTGAATGGATCAAGTGGTTATTAGACGCCAAAGATCGCAAACTAGCGGGTGCGACAGCGAAAGCGGAAGGTCTGTACCTGGTAGATGTAGACTACCCAGAAGAGTTTGGGTTACCTGAAGTGCCGATCGGTCCACTGTTTTTACCAGATAATTTGAACTAATTTTACAAACTTATTTTAAAATATCGGTAGTGTTTACATTGAATGTGAACGGAAAACATACGCTATTTACGATATCAAAAATAGGTACAACCAGTTTTTTATCTACAGTAGCTGCAAGATATGGTTTAATCCGTCGGTATTATGTCGAATTTATATCTTTCGCAATGAAGCGGAAGAGTTGAGAGAAAAGGTCTTCCATGAGTTGGCTTGAAAAGATTTTAGAGAAAAGCAATCTAGTAAGTTCACGCAAAGCTTCTATCCCAGAAGGTGTGTGGACTAAATGTACCTCTTGTGAACAGGTTTTATACCATGCTGAACTAGAGCGTAACTTAGAAGTTTGTCCAAAGTGTAACCATCACATGCGTATGAAAGCGCGTCGTCGTTTGGAAACATTTTTAGATGAAGGTAATCGAGTTGAATTAGGTTCTGAACTTGAGCCACAGGATAAACTGAAATTTAAAGATTCTAAGCGATACAAAGAGCGTATCTCTGCTGCACAAAAAAATAGCGGTGAGAAAGATGCGCTAGTTGTGATGCAGGGTGAATTGCTTGGTCTGCCGCTTGTGGCGTGTGCGTTTGAATTCTCCTTTATGGGTGGTTCAATGGGTTCAGTCGTTGGTGCTCGCTTTGTGAAAGCAGTGGATGCAGCCATTGAAAATAACTGTGCGCTTGTTTGTTTCTCAGCAAGTGGTGGTGCTCGTATGCAAGAGGCTTTAATGTCTCTTATGCAAATGGCAAAAACCAGTGCTGCGCTTGAGCGTTTATCAGAAAAAGGTCTGCCGTTTATTTCTGTTCTAACTGACCCTACAATGGGTGGTGTATCAGCAAGTTTGGCTATGTTAGGTGATATCAACATCGGTGAACCTAAGGCCCTCATTGGCTTTGCTGGTCGTCGTGTAATTGAGCAAACTGTACGTGAAGATCTTCCTGAAGGTTTCCAGCGTAGTGAGTTCCTACTTGATCACGGTGCTATTGATATGATCGTTGACCGTCGTGAAATGCGTCAGCGTGTGGGTGGTCTTATCGCTAAGATGACTAACCACAAGTCTCCTTTGGTGGTTTCGGTTAACGAATCTCCAAATGAAGAGCCATATTCTGTACCAGAAGCGGACGAAAAAGGGTAAAGTATCAACTAACATAAAAACCAAAGAATTTAATGGTTAAAGTTAGATGACCCAAAACCCAATTCCTCAAGCCACATCTTCATTAGAGATGTGGCTTGATTATTTAGCAAATATTCATTCCTCAGCAATTGATCTAGGCTTAGACCGTGTCCAAGCGGTAGCAAACAAAGCCAATCTTACCAAACCAGCTCCAACCGTAATCACCGTTGCCGGAACCAATGGCAAAGGCTCAACGTGTGCGTTAATGGAAGCCATTTTACTTGATGCTGGCTATTCAGTCGGTGTTTATAGTTCTCCGCACCTGATTCGTTACAACGAGCGTGTACGCATTAATGGCGTTGACGTTGTAGATGCCAAGCACTGTGAAGCATTCGATTATGTAGAAAAGCAGCGTGGTGATGTTAGCCTTAGCCTCTTTGAATTCGGTACGCTTGCTGCGCTACGTATTTTCCAAGTAGAGAAAGTTGACGTTGTCTTACTTGAAGTAGGACTTGGCGGCCGTCTAGACGCCACTAACGTTGTTGACCATGATGTTTCTGTTATTACGAGCTTAGCGATCGATCATGTGGATTGGCTTGGTGATGACATCAATGTTATTGGTTTTGAAAAAGCGGGCATTTACCGTTCAGGGAAGCCAGCAATTTGTGGTCAACCGACGCCACCAGCGACCGTGGCGGCTCATGCTGACGATATTGGTTCTGAGTTCTTCCAAGTAGGTATTCAGTACGATTACCAACTAACTGATAATGGTTGGAAATGGAGCAGTGGGGCATTTGAGTTAGAGGATTTACCAATCCCATCGCTACCATTACAAAATGCAGCCACTGCACTGATGGCACTAGGGGCTTCGGAATTGCAAATCACTGACATAAATATTGTCAATGGCTTGAATAATGCGCGTTTGGCGGGGCGTATGCAAGTACTGCATCACGAACCTGAAATAGTCCTTGATGTCGCTCATAACCCGCACTCTGCTGAGTATTTGGTAGAAAGAGTGAAGCAACAATATCTGGGTAAGAATATCCATATTGTGGTTGCAATGCTGCATGACAAGGACATTAAAGCAACCATTGAAGCTCTAACTCCAGTTGCAACACAATGGTATCCAGCGTCGCTTACTGGACCGAGAGCGGCGACCGCTGATGAATTGTGCCAATACTTACCTGATGGGCAAGTTCATTTTGAAAACCCTGTTGACGCCTTCGAGAGTGCGAGAAGCCACGCAAAGACAGGAGACGTTATTCTGGTGGTTGGCTCATTCCATACCGTCGGAGAGGTATTGGAACATTGGCAATCAAATAATAAATAAGTAAAGGTATTTTGATGGCAAGTAAATTCCAAAGTCGTTTAGTCGGCACCATCATTCTAGTCGCAGTCGGAGTCATTGTTCTTCCCGATGTGCTAGATGGTAAGAAACTGCACTACAAAGAAGAATTTGCCAGTATTCCTATCAAACCAGAACTTGATAGTGATGTGGAAAACTTCGAAATATTAGAGCCAGTGGAAGACGACATTACGTTACCGGATTCTCCGGTTGAAGCTGTAGTGCAAGAACGTGAGGATGCTCAAGTAGCCGTTTCTGAGCCCGAGCCAGCGCCAACATCTAAACCTGAGGTCATCAAACAACCAGAGCAAGTTGAGGTCGTCACTCGTCCTGTTCAAGAGAAAAATCAATATGAAGATTCAGCTTGGATCATTCAGTTGATGGCACTTAAGAATCACGAAAATGCTGTCGCGCTTGTCGCGGATTTGCAAAAGCGTGGTTATCAAGCTCACACAAAGAAAGAAAACGAGTTTACGAGAGTGATTGTTGGCCCTGATGTGTCAAAAAGTAAACTTGAACGACAAGTTCAAGAATTACAAAAAATTACAGGTTCAAAAGGTCAATTGCTTAAATTTAAGCCATTAAATCCATAAGAAAACGTTTGCGTCAGCATTTTTTCTGTTAAAATGCGCGCCAACTTAAGATGAAGAAAAGATGAATTGGATAGATTTTATCATTTTAGGTGTGATCGGATTTTCAGCTCTGATCAGTTTAGTTCGCGGTTTTGCTAAAGAAGCTTTGTCTTTGGTGATTTGGTTTGGAGCGTTTTTTATCTCCAGTAATTACTATGCCAAATTGGCGGTGTACTTCACCAACATCGAAGATGATATGTTTCGTAACGGAGCGGCGATTGCGGCGTTATTTGTCGCAACCTTGGTAGTTGGTGCAGTGGTGAATTACGTCATTGGTCAACTGGTACAAAAAACAGGGCTATCAGGTACGGACCGAATTCTCGGGATTGTATTTGGTGGTCTACGCGGAGTCTTAATTGTTTCTGCGGTGCTGTTTTTTATGGATGCGTTTACTGCATTCCCAAGCTCGGATTGGTGGAAAGATTCACAGTTGATCCCTGAGTTCAGCCGTATCATCGCCCCATTCTTCGAGCATTTACAAGCAACATCAAGTTTTCTGTCTGGCGCTATCTAGTAGTGCCAGCTACTGTCGCAAATCGAGGATTAGGACATGTGTGGTATTGTTGGAATCGTGGGCACAACGCCTGTAAACCAGTCTATTTATGACGCGTTAACGGTGTTACAGCATCGTGGCCAAGATGCCGCTGGTATTTGTACCATAGAAAGCAATCGTTTTCGTCTGCGTAAGGCGAACGGTTTAGTCAAGGATGTATTTGAAGCAAGACACATGCAACGCCTGCAAGGCGAGGTCGGAATTGGTCATGTTCGTTACCCTACAGCAGGCAGTTCAAGCGCTTCAGAAGCTCAACCTTTCTACGTAAACTCTCCTTTCGGTATTACACTTGCCCACAACGGTAACTTGACCAACGCTAACGAAGTTCGTCAGAAGCTGTTTGAAAAAGATCGCCGTCATATCAATACCACTTCAGACTCCGAAGTGTTACTAAATGTACTGGCGCACGAAATTGACTCAGTAAAAGGAAATGTCACGACCGAAGACGTATTCCGCGCAGTCACCAATGTTCATCGCACAATTCGCGGTGCTTATGCTGTGACCGCCATGATCATTGGTCATGGTATGATTGCATTTCGTGACCCACACGGTATTCGCCCGCTGTGTTTAGGTAAGCGTGAAGTTAACGGCAGAGCAGAGTACATGGTTGCGTCTGAATCGGTGGCATTGGATGCGGTCGGTTTTGATTTCGTCCGTGATGTTGCACCTGGTGAAGCGATTTACGCAACGTTTGACGGTGAGCTTTACACGAAGCAGTGTGCAGATAATCCTAAGCTTAACCCTTGTATTTTCGAGTTCGTGTACTTTGCTCGTCCGGATTCGTTCATCGATAAAATTTCGGTATACAGCGCTCGCGTTGAAATGGGTAAAAAGCTGGGCGAACGTATTCGTGAAGATTACGCAAACCTTGATATCGATGTTGTCATTCCTATCCCTGAAACGTCTTGCGACATTGCACTGCAAATCGCTCAAGCGATCGATATCCCTTATCGCCAGGGTTTCGTGAAAAACCGTTATGTTGGACGTACCTTTATCATGCCTGGCCAGCAACAACGTAAGAAATCAGTACGTCGCAAGTTGAATGCTATTCGTTCGGAATTCAAAGGTAAGAACGTGTTGCTGGTGGATGATTCTATTGTTCGTGGTACAACGTCAGAGCAGATTATTGAGATGGCTCGTGATTCTGGTGCCAAGAAAGTGTACATGGTCTCAGCGGCTCCTGAAGTTCGTTTCCCGAACGTATACGGCATTGATATGCCAAGTGCTACAGAGCTTATTGCCCATGGCCGTGACAACGATACAATTTGTAAGCAGATTGGTGCCGATGCGCTTATTTATCAACGTCTAGAAGATTTGGTAGAGGCGGTAGGTCTTGGAAACCAAGACATTACTCAGTTCGATACTTCCGTGTTTAACGGCGAATACGTAACGGGTGATATCGACCAACAATACCTAGATTTCTTAGATGGTCTTCGTAATGATGATGCGAAAACACAACTTGAAATCCAACAGGATTTAGCAAACCTAGAGCTTCATAACGAAGGCGCATAGGATCCGCTTTCTTAAGTCGTAAAAAAACCAGAGCTTCGGCTCTGGTTTTTTGTTTTCGCTATCTAGTTAGTGAATGTTATAAGCGATCACAAAGTCAATAAAGAGGCGAACTTTCTCTGGCAGGTGGTCTTTGTGGTTGTAAAGCATATAAATGTCGCGCGGGTTTGCACTCCAATCTGGCAGTACGCGTACCAAATCGCCGCTCTCGATGTACTCTTTGATCATGACATCTGGCATTAGTGTGATGCCTAAACCTTCGGAACAAGCGCTGCGCACCACATTGAGCGCGTTTGCTTGAAAACGACCACGATCAACATTCACCACAGACTCGCCTTTGCTATTAATCAAGGTCCACTTAATAAGTGGGTACCCTTTTAGCAATGAATGGTTAGATAGCTCTTCTGCATGGTGTGGCGCAGGATTCGAGGTTAGATAGTCAGGGCTTGCAACGAGAATATCCTTCACTTCGCCAATCTTACGCGCGATGAGGCTAGAGTCGCGTTGCGGTCCCACTCGAAAAATTACATCCCATTCAGTAGGGTCAAGCTTGTCCGCATTATTCTCTGTCGTTAGCTCAATGTTGATGTCCGGGTACTGCTTCATAAAGCTGTTGAACATCGGCATCATCATTCGTTTAGTTAAGTTGTAAGGCGCGGATATCTTAATCTTGCCGGATGCTCCTCGGCAGTCGTCAGTGATTTCCTCTGCTGCGGTTGTTAGCCTTTGTAGTAAAGGAGAGCACTCATGGTAAAAACGTTCCCCTGCTTCAGTGAGCGAGAGTTTGCGAGCATGACGGTTCAATAGTCGAAGATTGACAGAGTCTTCTAGCGCTTGAATGCGTCGGGTGATGGTCGCAACCGGGATCATGGTTTTTCGCGAAGTTGCGGTGTAGCTCCCATTTTCGACAACCAGTCGAAACAGGTTTAAGTCATCTAATTTCATATTTCCAGACACATTAAATTACCGATTACGGTTAATTTATAATTAACTTTGTGATCAAAGCTTGCTTTAAGTCAACATGTTGCATCATTTGAACACAGCAACCCTGTTTGAGTAAATACTGTTATACGCCGTAATATTTGTATTAATGCAGTTTCCGAGCTAAGTTTTATAACAAGGCGAAGCGGCCTCAGGTCTTGCTGTGACACGTTTTGCTGGAAGTAAACACAACAAAAATAATGACTTAATAATAAATCTGTTTTTTTGACTGAGCTTTGTGAGGGATAAAGGTATGTTTAAGACTCACAGTCAAACGGCAATGGTCTCGGCACAGGAAGTGATTAATCAAAAACTAATAATGTTGGTGGACGATGATCCAATATTTCGTAAAGTAACCAATGCCTATTTAGAAAGTCAGGGTTTTAAAGTAGTAGAAGCAGAAAACGGCCTAGAAGCGCTTCAACAACTCAGGGAATGCCAACCCGATCTTATCTTATGTGATTTATCGATGCCGGTCTTAGATGGTATCGAGTTCGTCGAAGAAGTTAGTCTCGAATATCCATATATGCCGCTTATCGTGGTATCAGGCACGGATGAAATGTCCGATGTCGCGAAAGCGTTGCGATTTGGTATTAAAGATTTTCTTCCTAAACCGATAGGTAATTATGAGCACCTATCTCAGGCGATAGAGAATACGCTAGAAGATACCGATAGCCACTTCTCAGAACAACGTGACTTTTCAAGTCAGTGGTTCAGGGTTGATGATGGTGGTGAAATCCCGGATGAACAAGAGCTGTATTGGCATCTGGAATATTTGCAACAGAATCCGAGTGCGGCAAGAGATTTACTGCAAGCTCTATTGCCAGAGAAGGATGCTGCTCAGGGAGATTGGCGCTGCTCGTACCGTTTATTGCAATCGACGGATGTGATGCCCTTGGTTTTCGATTATCGTTGGTTAATGAATGGTCAATTTGCGTTTTATCTCGTTGATTCTGCTTCCCAAGCTAATGATGGAGTTGCGACGACATTGCTCGTTAGGGCATTGTTTGACGATTATCTCCGTAACTTGAAAAGTTTCAGTGCTGATCTCAAGGACATGGTAGGGATCATTGAAAAAGGAATTGAGTGTTCGGAGTGTGCGGGTGCAGTCAATGCTGTGTTTGGTGTCGCCGACCTCGCTTCATCCTCGGTCTCTATATTGCCTGCGGGTTTAGATAGCCATTGGTCTGACGGAAATACGAATCAACACATCGCAGCAGGTAACCGTTTAGGGGGAGGAAGTATGAAAAACTTCATCACCCGCGATTTACCGCTTAGTGTTGCAGGACAGTTATCTATTGGGTGTTTAGGTTCTTCAAGTTTTAGTTTAAGTATTACCCGGAAATCCCGACTAGTATAATTATGACTTGCAAACCAATAAGCAGCGTCCTGACGCTGCTTATTATCTTTTTAGAACCACCAAAACAACATACGTTTAGTTCAATAACCTTACTTTTTACTGGTGTTTAGATTTGGCTGTTTAATGTATAGTCAGCGCTTAAAACAATAATGACCCATTTGTGCAACGATAATTTAACGCTGTGCCTTGGGAGAAGCAAAGTCAACTAGTGAGAAGACACATCATGGCAGACAAAGATTTTAAAGAGCCTTATAATATTTTTTACTTTTTAGGTTTTATTGCAGTTCTTTTGATCCCAACACTTCCTGCAACGCTAACCTGGCTTCGTGTAATGAATGGTTACGCAGGCTTTTAATCTAGCTATTTTGTACCGGAGTTCACCATTCGTATTAAGCGTTACTTTTTCAATACTGTTGGTGGACTCTGTATTGTGCTCGGCATAGCCGGCATAGCCCTTCCACTGTTACCCACAACACCTTTTATTTTGCTTGCTAGCGCATGTTTTATGCGTGGTAGCCCCGTATTTCATCAATGGTTACATAACCACAAAACGTTTGGACCAATTCTCGACAATTGGCATAAGCATCGGGCTGTTACTTCAAAAGTAAAAAAGCGTGGTGCGATTTTTATTGCGCTTAGTTTCATGGTTTCAATCGTTGTTGTCCCCCTCGTTTGGGTAAAAATTGGTCTTTTAGTGATGCTAATCGTTTTACTCAGCTGGTTTATGCGTCTGCCTGTGATTGAGTTGGTTGCTGACCGAGAAGAAAATCACTAAGATTGTAGAGAATAGTGTGCCCGCTCTTCGAGTGGGCGTTTGTATTTTCAGCGCCTGTGACTTTTACGAAAATAAGCACATAGTGGTGAAAACCTATTGTTCGTTGCCCTCGTGATACTGCGATTAGAGAGGGCGATGAGCCAATCTAAGTAAATCGGTATTATGACTACAGAAACAATTTCACTGATCAAATCTAGCATCAAAAGCATCCAAGACTACCCAAAGCCAGGCATTCTATTTCGTGATGTGACGAGCCTTCTTGAAGACGCGAAAGCATACCAAGCGACGATCAACTTACTTGTTGAACGTTACAAAGATATGGGCTTTACCAAGGTTGTGGGTACGGAAGCCCGTGGCTTTCTATTTGGCGCGCCTTTAGCGCTTGAGCTAGGTGTTGGTTTTGTACCAGTGCGTAAACCAGGCAAGCTACCACGCCCTACTGTTGCTCAATCTTATGAGCTTGAATACGGCGTTGATACACTAGAAATCCATACAGATGCCATCGTTGAAGGCGACAAAGTACTGGTTGTCGACGATTTATTGGCAACGGGCGGTACTATTGAAGCGACGACTAAGCTGATTCGCCAACTGGGTGGTGAAGTTGAGCACGCTGCGTTCGTTATCAACCTACCAGAAATCGGTGGCGATAAACGTTTAGAAGCACTAGGTCTAAACGTGTACAGCATCTGCGATTTTGAAGGACATTAATACATTCAATGAGTTATTTAGCTTTAGCGCGAAAATGGCGTCCTAATCAGTTTGACCAAGTTGTCGGACAAAAACATGTCCTGACGGCGTTGGAAAACGCACTGGCGCAAAACCGTTTACACCATGCTTATCTGTTCAGCGGGACTCGTGGTGTGGGTAAAACGAGTATCGGTAGGCTGTTTGCCAAAGGCTTGAACTGCGAAACCGGCATTACCGCGACACCTTGTGGTAATTGTGATACTTGTCGTGAAATTGATGAAGGTCGCTTTGTCGATCTTCTTGAAATCGACGCAGCATCACGTACTAAAGTTGAAGACACTCGTGAACTGTTAGACAACGTTCAATACAAACCTGCTCGTGGACGTTTTAAAGTGTACCTCATCGATGAGGTGCACATGCTATCGCGTCACTCTTTCAATGCGTTGTTGAAAACCCTGGAAGAGCCGCCAGAGTATGTGAAGTTCTTACTCGCAACAACTGATCCACAAAAGCTGCCTGTCACTATATTGTCGCGTTGTCTTCAGTTTCATCTGAAACCAATCAGCGTTGATGATATTCACCAGCAACTTGATTACATCCTAGGTCAAGAGCAAGTTTCAGCAGAGCCAAAAGCGTTGGGTATGATCTCACATGCTGCAGATGGCAGTATGCGTGATGCTCTCAGCTTGACCGATCAAGCAATTGCTTTAGGTAACGGTGCGGTGCAAACCGATATTGTCAGCCACATGTTGGGGACGATTGATACCGACCAAGCGATTCACTTACTAGAGTCAATCAGCAGCAAGCAACCTCAACCAGCCATGGATAAAATCCAGCAATTAGCAGCAAATGGTGTTGAGTGGGATGGTTTGTTGCAGCAAGTCGCAACACAGCTTCATCGAATTGCGATGTATCAAGCGCTGCCAGCGTCGCTAGACCGAGCGCAGCCAGATGCAGAAAAAATCGAGTTGTTGAGTAAAGCACTAAGTCCGCAAGACGTTCAGCTTTACTACCAAATTGCATTGAAAGGTCGTGAAGATTTGACTCTCTCGCCAAATGGGCGAGTCGGTCTGGAAATGATTGTGCTGCGTATGATGGCGTTCCGCCCATCAAATAACAGTGGGGCAAATGTTGTTTCTAGTAACTGCGAGCCAGCGTCATCTCCGGCTCAAAGTACCAGTCAACCAAAGGCTGCGCCAGCTCGGACAGTAGCAGCTCCTCGAGCTCAGCAGCCGAGTCCAGCACAAAGCTCACCACAAGTGGCGCCTCAACCTTCATCCAATTCACAACCTGAATATCACGCGAGTGGATATGAGACGGTTCCGCCACAGTATGATATGGCGCCGCCGATGAGCGAAAACCCTGCACCGCAGCATGAAACGCCACCTCAACAAGTGCAAGAGAGCGTTTCAACACCGGCGCGCGGTGGTCTAAGCGGTTTACGTCACCAATTACGTTCTCAGCGTCAAGGCCTACAACAGAACACTCCTCAAAATGGTGGCTCAAAAAAGCCTAAAGCGGCATCTGCACAACCAGAATCGGTTATCGACCGAGTAGCGCAATTGCATGGCAATTCCGCGCAGGTGTCGCCAAACTCAGCTCCGAAGTCGACGGAGCCACAAGTTGAGGAAGCGTATCGCTGGCGTCCAAGCAAGCCTGTTGAGACAAAAGTAAATACAAAACTGACACCTACGCAGCTCAAGCAGGCACTTGAGCATGAGAAAACGCCTGAAATGGCACAAAAGCTCATCGATGAGTCATTAGAACATAATGAATGGGCGAAGCTCATCAGCTTAATGGAGATCCCTAAGCTGGTAGAGCAACTTGCGCTAAACTCTCATTATAGTAAGGAAGGAACAACCGTTTCGTTACTATTGAGAAGCAGCCAAGCTCATTTGAATACTGATAGAGCTCAAGCCGAATTGCTCAAAGCACTTAATACCGTGTTAGGTGAAGAGTGCCACATGAGCATCGAAATAGGGGAGAGTGGAGAAACACCACTTGAACTGAGAGATAGGCTCTACCAAGAGAAATTACAGCAAGCGCTGAACAGTTTAGAAAACGATCCAAATGTTCAATTTATTGAACGTCGTTTTGCTGCAGAGCTTGATAAAGATAGTGTGCGCCCTATCTAATAATCGAATGGAATGGGGTTGAAAACCCAAAGGTATAACCCCATTAATTGATGCAACACCTCATTAAACCAGAGAGATAAACATGTTTGGTAAAGGCGGTATGGGCAACCTAATGAAGCAAGCCCAGCAAATGCAAGATCGCATGCAAAAGCTTCAAGAAGAAATCGCGAATATGGAAGTAACTGGCGAGTCTGGTGCTGGCCTAGTTAAAGTTACTATCACTGGTAGTCACAGCGTACGTCGTGTTGACATCGATGAAAGTTTGATGGAAGACGACAAAGAAATGCTTGAAGATCTGATCGCTGCGGCGTTCAACGATGCAGCCCGTCGTGTTGAAGAAACTCAAAAAGAGAAAATGGCTTCTGTAACTGGCGGTATGCAACTACCACCAGGCATGAAAATGCCATTCTAATCTGCTGATATTTAATTAAGCGGACTTTTAATGCGTACCAGTCATATGCTGGAGCAATTGATGGAGGCCTTACGTTGTCTACCTGGGGTTGGCCCCAAGTCAGCGCAGCGTATGGCCTTTCATTTGTTACAGCGCGATAGAAAAGGCGGTTTGCAGCTTGCAGATGCGCTGAGTCAGGCAATGACAGAAATAGGTCATTGTACTGAGTGTCGAACCTTCACCGAAGAAGAAGTCTGTCACATTTGTACCAACCCAAAACGCCAAGAAAATGGTCAAATTTGTGTGGTAGAAAGCCCGGCAGACATCGCAGCCGTTGAAGCAACAGGCCAATATTCTGGTCGGTATTTTGTTCTTATGGGGCATTTGTCGCCATTAGATGGTATTGGTCCAAGTGATATTGGATTGGATGTCCTTGATTACCGCTTACGTCGCGGTGATATTACCGAAGTGATTTTGGCGACAAACCCAACAGTTGAAGGTGAAGCCACTGCCCACTACATCGCAGAGCTATGTAAAGAGCACCAAGTTGATGCCAGCCGCATCGCGCATGGTGTGCCTGTCGGTGGGGAGCTAGAGCTTGTTGATGGCACGACGTTGTCACATTCGCTATTAGGTCGACACAGAATTTAATAAAAAGCCGCTGAATTCAGCGGCTTTTTTGATTTTGGGAGTTAGGAACGATTAATCGTTCGATTCTTTACCAAGAAGGTTTTTGTAGATAACCGCACCAAGCACGCCACCCACAATAGGAGCAATCCAGAACAGCCATAGCTGAGAAACCGCCCAGTCACCCACATATACTGCGACTGCCGTGCTACGAGCAGGGTTTACTGACGTATTGGTGACAGGAATGCTGATCAGGTGAATGAGAGTCAAACACAGGCCAATTGCGATAGGTGCAAAGCCTTGTGGCGCACGTTTGTCTGTTGCACCCATAATGACAATCAGGAACATCATCGTCATGACAACTTCAGTCACAAGTGCAGCGATCATCGAGTATTGGCCTGGAGAGTGTTCACCATAACCATTGGCGGCAAAGCCAGAACCCACAACATCGAATCCTGCTTGTCCAGATGCAATAACGTAAAGCACGCCACCTGCGATAAGCCCGCCGATAACCTGTGAGATGATGTAGGGAGCAACGTCTTTTGTTTCAAAACGACCGCCTGCCCAAAGGCCAACTGTCACTGCAGGGTTCAAGTGACAACCTGAAATATGACCGATAGCAAATGCCATCGTCAGAACGGTTAAACCGAATGCCAAAGAAACGCCCAACAGACCAATACCCACTTCAGGGAAACCCGCAGCCAACACCGCGCTACCACAGCCGCCTAACACTAGCCAGAACGTGCCAAAAGCCTCAGCCAAATACTTATTCATGTTCTTTCCTGATCTTTAATTAAATGACCCGCTGAACATAGTCGAGAATTGTCAATAAATTGTGAGGGAGAACGCGCGAAAACCGCAAATGGAACGCTATGTGGCAAGAGTTCTCAAGGGTGAGATAAAAAGCAGAGGGGGAAAGTGCTAAATCTTGAGTTTGCTTTGATTACTGCCTCGGAGAGAAACAACCGAGGTACTAACTTTAAACGTGTGGTCTAGAGTCGCATTACGTCAATTGTTCTAATTCAGTGATGTTGTCGAGTGCTTCTTGATTGGTGTTGCCGCATACAATCGGACACGGTTTAAAATCGTGACAGACTTTAGGGCGTTCAGGCTTACCAAATAGCTTGCACAAATTGTCGTCGTTGAGTTGCACACAACGAACACCTGCAGGTTTGCCCTTGGGCATTCCAGGTATTGGTGAAGAGATACTTGGCGCAATACAGCACGCTCCACATCCTAATCGACAATCCATAATGTAAACCTCTTAAAAATTAAGGGGGCAATTATGGTCATTTTGACGTGGATTGGAAGAGTGAAGAAAGAAAAAAATAAAAGGGCGCGCTTAACATTACGCTCCCTTTTTGGTTTCTTGCTTTTAAATCATCGTGATTATTTTAAGAAACGGTTATAAACAAACAACAGAATAAATGCGCCTAGTGTTGCGGTAATGATACTACCAATGTTGACGCCAGTGGCTCCGCCGAAACCGAGAATGCCGCCAAGGAAGCCACCTACAAATGCCCCTGCAATACCAAGTAACATTGTTGCAATCCAACCGCCCCCATCTTTTCCTGGCATGAGCCATTTAGCAAGTGCGCCGGCGATTAAGCCCAAAATAATCCAAGAAATAATACCCATGAAAACTCCTTAATGCCTTCTTGATCAATTGAGTAATGGAAACTTGTTTAAGGATAGAACAGTAAAACGAAAGTAGTTGAATATCTCCACCGTTATGTGGGAAGGATGCAAGATCTTCTCAAAACTTGAACTTTTGCGTTGAGAAGAGTATAAATCGCCCCCTAAATTCCCTTGGTGAGACCTGAAGTATGAGCACTCCATTTTGGCAAAGTAAATCGTTAGAGCAGATGACAGAAGAGGAATGGGAATCTCTCTGTGATGGTTGTGGCAAATGTTGTTTGCATAAGCTTATGGATGAAGATACCGATGAAATCTACTATACCAATGTGGCTTGTAGCTGGCTGAACAGTAAAACGTGTTCGTGTAAGGATTACCCAAACCGTTTCACTTCGGGTGAAGAGTGCACCAAGCTGACCCGAGAAGACATTGACGATTTTACTTGGCTGCCACACACGTGCGCTTACCGTCTGTTGGCTGAAAAGCAGCCTTTACCAGAATGGCATCCGTTGATTACCGGCTCTAAGTCCGCAATGCATGCGGCAGGGGAAAGTGTCCGTAACAAAGTTGTTTACGAGATTGATGTGGTGGATTGGGAAGACCATATTTTAAATCATCCCAACCGTCCTTAGTCGAATAAAAACAAGCCTTTCATTGATTAAATGAAAGGCTTGTTTGCTATTGGGGCTCCCAACTTTGACGTCTCGCTAACGAAATGCTGCTCAGTTTATTATTTAGTGTTGTAAACTTAGGAGTATGATTTCAACGCTTTACACTTCTATTCCTGATTGTTTTGATCAGGATTGTTCCCTATGAGGTAAACATGACGTTTCATTTCCCCCAGAAACTGCGCCTGACATCTTGGGTGACATTATTCGCACTTGCCGTCATTATGTTCTCCCCAATGGCTGTTCATGCGACTGCTACTGACGATATCCAAGAGCCTTCTGCTGCCGAAATCTCGATTGACAACTTGAACCGAGAGATTGTGGATTTATCCCAAAGCCTCTCGCAAGCGAGTGGCGACGAGCGTGATGCCCTTCAACTGCAACTATTCCAAAAGAATGAAGAATTAAGAAGCCAGTTAGCGTCAGCGATTGAACGTGAAACTATCTCTCGCGACAAGCTGATCTTGCTAGTTAAAAAACAAGAACAATACTCTGAGGACGCGACGAACTATCTATCGGAAAAAATAAAGAAAGTCGTCGAGGATTTAAATAAGGCTAAGGATGAAGAGAAGCTTGCTCTTGTTAATGATTATCGAGAGCTACAGCGTTATCTTGATGTTAGCTTCGATTCGAGCTGGCAAAATCTCGCTTGGTTGAAGGAGCTAGGGGCCCAAAACGAGCGCGCAGAAGCGGAACTAAAAGATAAAATTGATAAACGTATGCGCTTACTGTCTGCTTCAATTGAGTACTTGAGTCAGCAAAGTGAGATCATTGGTTCCCAACTTTCGTCTAGCCCAGAGTCGGAAAAAGCGTCGTTGCAACTTAGTCAGCTCATTACTAAACAAAGGCTAAATATTGCGACAGAAAGCTTACGCAACCTGATTTCAATTGGTGATAAAGTCGGTTTAGAAACGTCTGAATACAAACGCCAAATTTTTGAAGTGACGGGTAATATCACCCATGATTTACTGAATACCAAAGTTGTGTGGTCAATACTGAGTCACTGGTCCAACTCGGCACTGGATTGGTTTGCCGAGAATGCACCGCAGCATATCTTCCAGTTGTTTGTTTTTGCGCTGATTTTATTGATCGCTCGCGGACTGGCTAAGTTAACGCGCAAAGTGGTCCGTAAGGCAGTTGCATCGAAAAACTTAAAACTTTCCCACTTGATGCAGGACTTCTTTATCTCGATGTCCGGCAAATTCGTGTGGGTGATCGGTATCATGGTGGGCTTATCTCAGCTTGGTTTGAACCTAGCGCCAATCCTAACCGGTTTCGGTATTGCTGGTGTGATTATTGGTTTCGCGTTGCAAGACACGTTATCCAACTTCGCGGCGGGTATGATGCTGCTTATTTATCGCCCATTTGATGTTGGTGATTTTGTGTATGCTGGCGGTGTGGATGGCAAGGTAAGCCATATGAGTTTGGTGAACACCACAATCCGTACGTTTGATAACCAAATTATTATTGTGCCTAACAGCAAAATCTGGGGAGATGTGATTAAGAACGTCACGCATGAACGCATTCGCCGCGTGGATATGGTGTTTGGCATTGGCTATGCGGATGACCTCTTAAAAGCGGAGTCAGTATTGTCTGATATCATTACCTCTCACCCTTCGGTACTTCGCACTCCAGAGCCAATGATCAAAGTTCATACATTAAATACGTCTTCTGTAGATTTTATTGTGCGTCCTTGGGTAAAAACGGATGATTACTGGGATGTATACTGGGATGTGACTAAAGAAGTGAAACTACGCTTCGACCGAGAAGGTATTTCGATTCCTTTCCCACAACAAGATGTGCATTTGCATATGGTGGAGAAGCAAGACGCTTAATCACAGGTCCACAACTAGTGGAAGGCACTCTAGATAGAGTGCCTTTTTTGATCTTCGGTTAGCGCTATAGTTACAGTTCGTTAAAGAACACCAGTTTCGGCTCGCATTCTAACAAGTTGTCGATCTGGCTAATCAAAAGAGCAAAGTGTTCTGTTTTACCATGAAGCTCAAATGCTTGTTGGTTTTTAAATTGCTCCTGAAAAACGAAGTGGCATGTATTGTCTTTATCTTGGAACAATTGATAACGAACGCAACCTTCTTCATTGCGAGTAGGTTCAAGCGCTCGGGTAAGTACCTCTTTTAACTCTTGTTCTTTTCCCGGTTGTGCATGAAAGGTAGCCGTCAAGTGAATCATAATGTTTACTCTTTTTGTTATAGGTAACGCCCTTGGCGTTGCAGGAACTCAATTTTGTAACCATCAGGGTCGGTTACAAAAAAGAACGTTGCTAAATGCTTTTGTTGATGGTCAAAGGCTTTGATGTCACCAGTTTCAATGCCGAGAGATTTAATGCGTTTGTGGGCTTGTTCAATGTCCTCCACGCTGACGGCAAGGTGGCCGTAGCCTGAGCCGTGAGTGTAGGGCTCACTTTGGTCATGATTGTGCGTCAGTTCCAATTCAAAGCCAGTTTCTTGGTTGGCTAGATAGGTTAGAGAAAAGCCATCAAAGATGTATTGATCAGCGACTTCTAGTTCAAGTACGTCACAGTAAAATTGTAGAGAGCGGTCCAGATCACTTACTCGGATCATGGTGTGAATCATTTTTGTCATAGGTACTCCTTGATAGTCCGCATAGGTTAGCGATTTCAAAAGGAGTCTGGGTAGTACTCTAGTACGACAAATTAGAAGATGCTCAAGGGTTTATAATACGGATGCACAGCCTAGGATGGTTATTGGTCGGTTGGTTGCTATTAACTGTTAAGTTGCGCAAGTGCTTGACGAGTGGTCTCTTGAGGTTGGCGGGCGTAAGTGAGGCAAGCGCATCGAAGTAAGGAGGCAAAGTTGTTCACTTCACCATTGTATTCGAGTGCTTCTTGATAAACAGTGCTTATGAATTTAGGAACCGTCATGTTTTGAGCACTAGCGATTTCCTCAAGAATTGTCCAAAAGCTCGCTTCAAGTTTTACACTGGTCGCGTGACCATCAATACGGATAGAGCGGGTGATGAACTGATAGTTGTCTTGGGGTTGCTTAGCAAAGATTTCGCACATTTTCTTTATTCATATAATTAAAGACCCATAATTATTGTGGTGTACGATTTAAAACGTCAACTGTTTTCATGCATAAAAAAACGCTCCCTTGCGAGAGCGTTGAAACATCACGAGTTGTGAAGTAAGTGCAAGTTGATTATTTAATTTGTTGCTTCAAGTACTCGCCTAGTTGCGAGTGGTGCATGATTTTTGATACCGGAAGGATAGTTTCTGCAGGTCCCCAAGCAAATACGTTGACAGGAGTATGCGTATGAGTACCCGTCCCCCATACTGTGTTTTGCTTTGTTGCATGCTCACGCGCTAGCAAGTTGCCACGGTCGTTGTAAGGAAAGAAAGCATCAAAGTCATTGATTGTCGGTACGTTCTCTTCGCTTAAGTATTTGTGTCCAGCGAGTCGGTATGGATTTGGTTTACTTGCTAATACGCGTTCTGCTTGCTCAGGCGTAATCGAAAAATCGCTATTTGCGTTCACGACTTCCGCAAACTTCTCTGGAGTTTGCTCTTTCTTATCAAGCGCTTGGAACTCACTGATCATGCCGTAGTAACTTTTCTTTTGGTTGTATAAACCATCGAGGATCTCGAACTGACCAAAGTTGAAGTTTGGCGCGTAATCCTGATTTTTGAATGCTTCGCCGTCGCGTTTTTGTGGTTTAGGCAAGTTTGCTGATGAGTAGCTAAAGCCAAAAGAGCCGGTTTCGTGGTCAGCAGTAACAATGATCAGGGTGTCATCACGGCCTTTTGCCCACTCATAAACTGAGTTTACCGCTTCATCGAATTTAAGCATTTCATGCAGCATCGTACCTGCATCGTTACTGTGGCCAGCCCAGTCAATTTGGCCGCCTTCAACCATCAAGAAAAAACCGTCTTTGTCTTTTGAAAGAATGTCGATTGCTTTGGTGGTCATTTCTTTCAGCGATGGCTGCGTGCGTTTTGGATCGTTTTTGCTTTGACTGTAGGCAATACCATCGTTCATGCCCGAGTAAGCAAAAAGTCCAAGTAATTTGTCACCTTTAGCTTGTGTGAGCATATCGCGGCTGAAAGCCAGGTTGTAACCTTGGTCTTGCGCCTCAGTAAGCAAGTTGCGCTCATCTTTACGTTTCGACTTTAGGTAGACATTACCTTCAGTGAGCTTTTCAAGTTGCTCGTATGTCTCTCCCTTGTCGTTTGTCGACTTTGGAATCCAATGACGAAGTCCCCCAGACATCATCACGTCTGCGCCTGTTTCGAGCATATCCGCCGCAATACTGTTTTCTAGGGAGCGATGTGGTTGATGAGCGGCAAATGCTGCTGGCGTTGCGTGGGTCATACGCGTATCAGAGACGAGCCCTGTTGCTTTACCTTTACTTTTGGCTTTTTCCAAAATAGTTTCGACATGGTTGCCTTGGCTATCAATGCCAATGACTTCAGAAGCGGTAGGGATTCCTGTCGCTAGCATCGTAGCTGAGCACGCAGAGTCGACGACAATTGCGTCTTCTGGATTGGTCAGTGATGATCCAATCACACCTTCTTGAGCGAGTTTGTATAACGCTGTGCTTTCGCCTTTGTAAACCGAGTTAGGTGCGTGTTTTGCGTAGGTCTCGAGTAAACCAACTTGTTGAGGACCCATGCCGTCGCCGATCATCAAAATGACGTTTTTGATTTCAGCTGAGAGTGCGTTGAAAGAGAGGGTAGATGCAGCCACTGCCGTAACGATTGGAGATACTAAGCGCTTCATTATATTTTCCTTGTTTATTGAAAGCGCAGGCATTAAAGCAATGATTTATGAAGGTTTTGTGTCGGTAATAAAAGTTTAACCAAATTGTCGTTTTTGTTTGGTTTTGCAGAAAAAATGAGTCGCTCTGTAACGTTCGTTAGTTTGGAAAGAAGAAAGCCCACAAACGTGGGCTTGGATTACGCTTAGGAGTTGAAAGCATGGACTAAAGTTATCCATTCAGTGCCTTCACAAGAAACCTAGTTTAGGGAGCAATAAACGAGCATGTATTATCGGGCCACAAGAGCGGTCGAATTCACTTACGTTTGCATCATATCGTTCTTTGGCCTATTAAATTATGGGCTGCAGTAAGTGTTTGGTTCAAGTAGGATTTGTTGTCGTGACGATTATCAGACTGGTTATCAGACTAATGCCAGTATGATGCCACCAACGGTAAGTGCCGCAGAAAGGTATTGACCCGCAGAATATGAGCCATCCTCTTCTTTCTCGATTTTATCGGGGTGATCCATGCCAAGCGCACCATGCGTGAAAGATTCGACCTTTTCACCAACAGATTTATCTTCTGCTTCTATTTTCTTGCTGTCGTGCTCGATTTGTTGCAGAGCGGCAAGTAGCGCTTTGCCTTCGGTCGAAAGCGTCACCTTATTGTGTTCGACTTTCAGCGGCGAAGCACTAGTTTCTTCTTGTGCAATACTTGCTTGTTTAGAGGCGACAGATTGTTTGGCATAGCTATTAACAGAAGTGCTTCCTACTGGATTCATCGAATACTCCTTGGAACATCGACACTCGGTCACTGAGTGCGGGTAAAAAGCAGTTATATTTTTATCGGCGGCAAAGTTTATTTCTGAAGCTATTTGGATAAAAACAGGTCTGCTTTTGCCGCTTCTAGTTTCTATTGGTGATCATTAGCAAAAAATAGACCAGCAGGAAGCAGACCCTTGTCACTCGATGAACTCGGAGCGGTGTGATGATGCAACGCAACGACAAGGTAGTAACTTAAATTGAAGACCAGCTACTTACATTGAAGATCGTTATTGCGTTTAGTTAGATGTTGATATGCCGCCATGCGGTGAGCATCTTGTACATACCGTACTGGTGGTGCGAGAACCTCTAACTGATAGTCAGTATTATCGGAAAGCACGTTATCTGTTGGGCTAATTACAACCACTTTTAAGCTCGGGTTGCGGCTTAAGATTGATGCTGCCGTACCCAACCCTTGCTCGGTGTGAAACTTGCCTGCAACATGGACAACCTGAGCGCTTGGGTTGTCGTCTAGGTAGCTAACGATAGATTCCGCCATAGTTTCATCCCAAGTAACTTGAGCTGCAAACTGTTTTTCCGTCTGCTCTGGCTTACCGTGATGCATGGATGCCATGAACTTTTCTTTGTACGGACTACTACCAGTGTTGATGGCTTGTGCAATGAACATCCGCTGATCATCATCGAGCTTGTTAATGTAATCTAGCCCTTGTCGACCAATGCATCGAACAATGCTCTTTGGTGCATTTGCTGCAATGACCGGGAGATTTTTCTGCTTAGCAAACTCCACGAGAGGGCGATAGTCGCTTTGATAATTGGGCCAAGCGTTGGCTTGTTTCATTAAGTACTGTTCGCCGATCTCCCCACGTAGGTAAGCGTCAACAACAGGTTGTTTGTCACGGGTAAATTGTTCCATAGATAACGCGAGTGAGCGGTCGTAGGACGTAAGTTGTTTGAGCATATCGGTTTGAAAGCGATGAATGCCGGCGTGTGTGTGCCATTCACCAATAAGAATGACATCTGCTTGTTGCAGCTCAATTGGCAGTTTGCTTAGAGCGATGTGCTCGCCAGAAGGGGTGTATAGTTGGTAGTCGTAAAAACTAGTGACTTCCGCTGAGGTTGCGTGAGAGTTGGTGTGCGTATATGAAGAGCAACCAGTAAGTAAGCCTGCAAAGAGCAAGCTCAAAGTAGAAAAGCGCATTGAAAAGCCTCCAAAAATGTCCGGATGATATTAATGGAGGCTGAGCAATGAATCAATATAAATGATAACTATTTGCGTTTGTTGTTTTTTTGACGTATTAATTGAGTGTTTTTTTGCGATATACACGCAACATAAAATCAGCCTCACATTGGAAAAGTGTAGCGGATTTCAACTCTTCACGAAGAGCATCGGTTGCTTTCCATGCGAATGGCGTCATTTGCAATAAATCGATTGCGGCTCCGTTTTTCAAGTCCATAACATAGTTAAGATGCTGCTGGTGCTCTAATTCAAACCCTTCAATATGTTCTGGTTCTTCATTGTGAAGACGAACTTCTTGATAAATGCGCTCACGCAGTTGGTATAAGTGGCGGCTAGCAGGAGTAACCGTGACAACAACGCCGTCGTTTTTTACAACGCGCTGCAGCTCCTCAGCTTTACACGGGGCATAAATGCGCAAAATGGCATCTAAGGATTCATTTGCGAAGGGAAGTCGGTGACTAGAAGCCACACTAAAGTTGCAGTGCGTGTAACGCTTCGCCGCGTAACGAATGGCAACTTTGGAAATGTCTAAGCCATAAATCGTGGCATGGTTCGCTTGTGTTTCTATCGTCTTTTGTACTTGATCTGTGTAGTAACCTTCACCACAACCAATATCTAATAATTGATGGGTGCTCCCCTCAGTGTATGTTGCACACAGCTGCGCCACTTCTTGGCGCATTGGGTTGTAGTAATCTCCTTCGAGGAATCGACGACGAGCTTGCATCATCTCTTTGTTGTCACCAGGATCTTTAGAACGTTTGTGGTGCGCTGGCATCAAGTTAACGTAGCCTTCTTTTGCTAAGTCAAACTGATGATTGTTTTCGCACTTAAACGTTTTTTCATTTAACGCTAGAGCTTGGTGGCATAGAGGGCATTGATAGTTCATGACGATCTCGAACAGAAAGTAGGGCGGCAAATTCTATCAAAAAGCGTGGTATCAAGTGAAACAAAAAGAGCCGACTGGGTCGGCTCTTATTAAGTATTAGTGGAAGAAGTCGACTTGCTCTTTCAAGTTTCGTGCTTGTTGTTGAAGTTCAATGGCACTTTGCGAGGTTTTTGCGCTCGTGTTGCGGCTTTCTCGGTTAAGTTCACTGATAGAATGGGCATTTGCTGCAATTTCTTGTGAAACTTGAGCTTGTTCTTCTGAAGTCGCTGCAATGGCGTCGGCTTGAGAGGCTATCGACTGCACTTGTACTGCGATGGCTTCTAATGCTGTGCCCGCGTCTTGTGCTTTGTCCAAGACCTGGTTTGCACTGCGTTGGCTGTCTGTCATCATATTAACTGCATTATGAGTCGACCCTTTTAGTTTCTCGATAATTTCCACGACATCCTGAACTGAGCTTTGGGTTCGGTGCGCAAGTGTGCGCACTTCATCTGCTACAACTGCGAAGCCACGGCCTTGTTCACCTGCTCGTGCTGCTTCAATGGCGGCATTCAAGGCAAGTAAATTGGTTTGCTCAGCAATTTCATCAATCATTTTAGTGACGGTTTGAATACTCTCGCTATCGCGATTTACTTGCTCGATAGCCGTTGCTGATTGATCCAATTGATCGTTAAGTTGAGCAACGTCGATACATACGCCTTCAACAATCGCGAGACCAGACTGGCTATCGGTATTTGCTGAGCGTACGTTTTCCGCAATGCTTTCGACTTGTTGTGCGACAGATTGAGCGGAAGAGGCCATTTCTTCAATCGCTGTCACAACTTGCTCGACTTCTTGTTGTTGTCGGTCGGCTTGGGTCAAATTGCTATGTGCATCGTTGGCAACGCTGGTGGAGTTGCTCTCCACTAAGTCGCTTGTTGAACGGATCTTACCGACAAGTTCATTGAGCTGACTTGCCATACTGGCGACACCCGAGCTCAGGTTCGTAATTTCATTCTTTGATGCTTTACGAGACGCTGGGATGCTCAAGCTGACTTCGCCGCCGGCTAAGCGAGTCATGTATGAGTTTAGAGTCGTGAGAGGTTGTAAGCTGTGATTCAAGAAAAGTGTCAGTACAACAAAAGTAATGATTGCCGCTACCGAAGAAATGATGGCAATGAGTGTGAGAAGCGTGTCGCTACCTTTTGTAACTTCTTTGATAAACGTACCGCCTAGCAGTTTCCAGTTCCAACCTGGAACCTCTGTGTAGACAAGATACTTTTCGCCTACGTTACCTTGGTACTCGAAAGGGTAGCGAATTAATCCACTAGATTGTTCGAAAATCTGGCCAAAAGGCTTGTGACCATTGTAGTCGGCGACTTCTAGTATTGACGAATCTGAGCCGCTTTTTGCTGGATGAAGTAGGTATTTACCAAGATTGTTTTCGTCGTTATCAACGATAATGGTGTAACCAGTGCCGCCCCATTTTATCTCTTCGAGTGCATCGAATAAGGTTTGTGTCGCTTGGTCTACTGGTAAGCCAATAAACGATAGGCCTGCTACCTTTCCTGTCGCATCTTTGATTGGGGCATAGTAGGTAATGTAGCGCTCGCCATACAATTTAATTTGAGCGTAATACGGTTGTCCTGCTTTAAGTTGCTGATAACCAGGATGGTTGATGCCTAGCGTGGTTCCGACCGCTCGCTGACCTTGTGGATCTTTTAGGGAGGTGGACACCCGAATAAAGTCGTCACCCAATGGTGCGAATAGCGTTGCTATAGCGCCGGTATCACGTGTGAAACTGTCGACCAACTTGGTGTCATTAATTAAGCTTTCACTGTATTGAGTGATGTTTGGTACTTCATGTCCCATGAAGTCAACCGTGTAATTTTCGACATAGACACCGGCAAGGTAGCCATTGCGAAAAGTAGATTCGAGGACTTTAGCGGTGTGCAGGTAAGCATCGAATTGGCCAGCAATGGTTTCTGCCATTGATTCTACTTTAGATTGGTGTTCTTTCAGTGTGCTTTCCAATAGAACATCGGAAGCGTTGCGGTAAACAAGCGCTGCAATACTGCTGAAAGCAATGAATAGACACAAAGTGATCACCAGTTTCAACTGGAATCCGACACTTTGATTTCGGTATCTCTCTAACATAGACTAATTCCTGATATTTTTATTATTTATGAGTTTTGTATCGGTATGCTATCGGTTTATATGATCAATTTTTTTGATATTTATTAATGAAACCGTCAAAAGTGACCAGTAACCAATAAGTTAGTAAAGATAGGACCATCTAAGCAGAGCTTTTATTACAAAAAAAAGCCGGGTATCCCGGCCTTTATATGGTGATTCTTACTGCGCTGAAATGACAGTGACAAGTTCATGTGTCTCACCTGGTTGGAGGGTTTGACCTTGCTCAATACTTGGTGCATGAACAGCAGACTCCACACACAACATGGTTTGATAACCATCGTCAGCCATGTCACCCATGCTTTGCGCACCTTCTGCCCAAGGGTTCCATAATACTGCTGAGTTGTGGCCTTGGTTGTGTACGCTTAGCGTACGATCCAATACCGGGTCTTTTACCAAAATTTTCGCTTCTGGTTGCGTGTAAACGCGATCAATGGTGTCAGTTAGTTGTAGAACATTACCACCTTGGCATACCGCATCAGCTTTCAAGCTATCAATGTACTCGGCACCCATGCCTGTCGTTTGTGCTTGCTTAATGTCTCCAACGTTTAGGTAAGTATGTAATGCGCCAGAGAAGGTCCAAGCCTCGTCATCAATGTTCATGACTTTGAGCGTCACTTTTAGCTCATCGCCCACTTCAATCACCAAACGAGCGTCAAACATATGGGGCCAAATATCGTGGATTTCTTCTGTCGGGAACAGAGCAAGTTCAACAATCACACCGTTATGGTTCTCACGATGTTCAACCAACTCCCATTCTGCGGTGCGGGCAAAGCCGTGAGCTGGAGCAGCAATACGCCCAAACCAAGGCCAACAAACCGGAATACCACCGCGAAGAGCAGCTTTACCATCGAAGACAGCTTTTTCGCTCATCCAGATCAGATCTTCTTGACCTTCAGGCGTGAACGACACGACATGACCACCGTGTAGCGAGATGCCTGCCGTTGCTTTGTCATGAATCACGCGGATGATTTTTATCTGATCAACTTCAACGATAGTGACGTTATCAGATAGCACCGTTAGGGCTGGGAGAGTTTTTAAATCCATGTATAGTTTCCTATCGCTGGGGAGAGCTTTTAGACGCGCTTCTCACATTAAATGCAACATCGAGCCTGCATTCTCTCAAATTCCAGATACAAAAAAGGCGACTCTAGAGCCGCCTTTTCTTTAACGAAGTTATTCGCTAATTGCTAACTTTCTAATTACTTAGAGATGTGAGCGATTAGGTCTAGAACTTTGTTTGAGTAACCGATTTCGTTGTCGTACCAAGATACAACCTTAACGAATTTGTCAGTTAGCGCGATACCAGCTTTAGCATCGAATACTGAAGTGCAAACTTCGCCGATGAAGTCTTGAGATACAACTGCATCTTCAGTGTAGCCTAGAACGCCTTTTAGTTCGCCTTCAGAAGCTTCTTTCATCGCTTTACAGATGTCTTCGTAAGAAGCACCGTTAACTAGGTTAACAGTTAGGTCAACTACAGAAACGTTAGCAGTTGGTACGCGGAAAGCCATACCAGTTAGTTTGCCGTTTACTTCTGGAAGTACAACGCCTACAGCTTTAGCAGCACCAGTTGAAGATGGGATGATGTTTTGAGAAGCACCACGACCACCGCGCCAGTCTTTAGCAGAAGGACCATCTACAGTTTTTTGAGTTGCTGTAGTTGCGTGAACTGTAGTCATAAGACCAGATTCGATGCCGAACTTGTCGTTAAGAACTTTAGCGATAGGCGCTAGACAGTTAGTAGTACAAGAAGCGTTAGAAACGATGTCTTGACCAGCGTAAGTGTCGAAGTTTACGCCGTTAACGAACATTGGAGTAGCGTCTTTAGAAGGACCAGTTAGTACAACTTTTTTCGCGCCAGCAGTGATGTGCTTACGTGCAGTCTCGTCAGTTAGGAAAAGACCAGTTGCTTCAGCTACAACGTCAACACCGATTTCGTCCCATTTTAGGTCTTCAGGGTTGCGCTCTGCAGTAACACGTACAGTTTTACCGTTAACGATTAGGTTACCGCCTTCAACTTCAACAGTACCGTTGAAACGGCCGTGAGTTGAGTCATACTTAAGCATGTATGCCATGTAATCTACATCGATAAGGTCGTTAATACCTACTACTTCGATGTCGTTGCGCTCTTGCGCTGCACGGAATACGAAACGACCGATACGGCCAAAACCGTTAATACCTACTTTGATAGTCATTATAGTTGCTCCACAACTTAATTTCTGATTAAAGATAACTGGTAGTAAAATTACAGAATCCAGTAAACATCTGCAAGTGATAATCGGACTTAACTTGTTTAAAGTCAAAAAAAAGCGACGCTTTTTTTAACAATTCTTTGCAAATGTACGTTTTTTAAACTTTTAACTGATTCTTCTGTAGCCCAGTTGGCGTAATATAACTGGTGAGATAAGTGCTCTTATCAAATTAATTACGCATGGTGTCCTGGTGAGAAAGTATGTGCTACAACTGTTAAGAGAAGCAAGTTTTTTGCTAAAAAAGTCAATACCAAGAACAGTAAATAAGGAGCCGAAAGTCGTGGAACAAAGCGGGAAAAAAGTGACGAAGTCAGATGAACAGTGGCGTGAGCAACTGTCTGATGAAGAGTTCCGTGTTTGCCGAGAGCAAGGTACAGAGCCTCCTTTCAGCGGTAAGCTACTGCATAATAAGGAAACTGGTGTTTATGCTTGTACTTGTTGTAATGCCCCTCTCTTTGTCTCTGATAACAAGTATGACTCTGGCTGCGGATGGCCAAGTTTTGATGCGCCTATCAACGATCAAGCGGTGCGCTATTTAGAAGACCTAAGTCACGGAATGGTACGTACAGAGATTCGTTGTGCAACGTGTGATAGCCATCTAGGGCACGTTTTTGAAGATGGCCCACAGACCACAGGAGAGCGTTTTTGTGTTAATTCTGTGTCGTTAATTTTCAACAAATCAGAATAATAACGACAAAATTGTGCTCGAGATTGTTTTATCCTTTCAGGATGATTCATGCTCAACGGTGATCTGAGTGTCGCTCGACTTAAATAAAAACTCCCGCTCATTGCGGGAGTTTTTCGTTTATATCTCACTGGGTATCATTGCTGGGGAATAGATACCTTTCTCTATGGCTTTCGCCACCGATTCGGCTAATTCATCCAACTGCTTATATCGCTCTGGATGACTGAAATTGAACATACGTTGGAGCTGCTTTTCATCAGCAAGCGGTACGTCGAATCTTTTCGCGACCATTGCCCATAGATACGCTTGCTCTTTGTCTCCAAGCCCCTGATGAATACTTGCCATTGACTTGAGAATGACCGGATTGATGTTGTCTTCATCAGATAAAGACAATGCGTTATTAAGAAGCTCCAGGGTTTTCTTGGTATCTCGGTTGGTATAAAAAGTGGCTAATGCATATTGCATCTCAGCATTATTTAATTGGGGAGACCCTTCCATTTGTAAAAATGCGCGCCGAGCTTGAGTATCTCCCGTTTGAGACCATAAGAAATACAAAGTAGCCGGGTCTTCTGAGCCTTTTAACTCGTTTACAATGCGCTCTAGCTCATCAATACTGTGTACCAATGCATTAAAGCGTTGTCTTTTGAGAGCACTTTGATCAATAGGGGTGATCTGGGAGGCGAGTTCTAAGCATTTCCTATATTCAGCGACCAGACCGTATTCGATGATTTGGTTGGCCTCTGATGGGTTTTTCAATTGCTCAAACCGATGCCAAACCAAATTTGTTCTTGGAATTCGACATTGGCCGTCATCCATATTGAGCTGCTCGCAACGTAGCTCTGGTGTTTTTTGGCACAACTCTTCGGTTGTCACGTTACCTTCAAAACAGCCCGATAGCGCAAAACATGCGAGGCTGAGAAGTAACCAGTTTGTTCTTTTCATGGCTTTGCTTGTGATCCGTTACACCAATTCATTTTCGTATTCTTGACTCAGTTTCTTAACCCGTTATGTTCTGTAAATAGAATGTAATAAGAAGGTACACTATGGACGCAGAACAACTATTACAAGCGATGACTCCAGAAGTTTATGATCGCTTAGTCTATGCAGTAGAAACGGGAAGATGGCCTGAGGGTACAACACTTTCTAAAGAGCAGCGAGATTCGTGTATGCAAGCTGTGATGTTGTATCAATCAAAACATAATACTGATGCGCAGCATATGACGGTTGCAGCCGGTGGTGAAATCAGTTTTAAATCAAAACAAGAGCTTAAAAAACAATTCAGCGGAGAAGAGAGCGATATTGTTCGTGTCAATCCGAACATTGATTAATCCTTTCGCCTTATTTCTCAAAATTTTATTATTTTGATTTTGAAAGAAAAAAGCCCAAATTGTATTGGGCTTTTTAGATCGTAGAAAGCTTGAACTTACAGGCTCATTTCACCACGCAGTACTTGTTGCATTCTCTCTTTTACTTCTTCGTAAGAAAGGTTTTGGCTTAGAAGGTAGTGTAGTTTTGCCAGCGCCGCTTCGGGCGTCATGTCAAAGCCACTGATAACACCAGAGTCTGCGAGCGCACAACCTGTGGCATATCCGCCCATATTCACTTTACCTGCCAAACACTGAGTTAGGTTTACGACAATAACGCCGCGCTCAGAGGCTTCTTTCAGGTGACCAAGCAGCTCAGGGTTTTGAGGAGCATTGCCGACACCAAAAGTCAGAAGAATCATCGCATTCACGGGCTGACGAAGCGTGTTGCGGATAACTTCGTGTGAAATACCAGGGTACATGGTGATCACACCGATTGGTTGTGGCGTGATGTTGTGAACCTTAAACTCACCTTCTGGTTGTGCACCAACGGTTACGCTGTTGCTAACTTGAATATTGATCCCAGCTTCCAATAGTGGAGGAAGGTTTGGTGAAGTAAAGGCATTAAAACCGTCTGCATGAGATTTTGTGCTGCGGTTACCACGCATCAATTGATTATTGAAGAACAAAGTTACTTCGTTGATCGGGTAGTTTGCCGCAATATGTAGCGCGTTTAATAGGTTTGCTTGGCCGTCAGAACGCAGCTCTGCGAGAGGGATTTGTGAACCCGTTACAATCACTGGCTTACCAAGGTTTTCAAGCATGAAAGACAATGCTGACGCTGTGTACGCCATGGTGTCAGTACCATGTAGGATAACGAAACCATCGTATTTGTCATAGTTGTCACGAATATCATTCGCAATCTGCTGCCAGTCAGCAGGTGTCATATCTGATGAGTCAATCAGAGGGTCGTATTCGTGGATGGTGTAATCCGGCATTTCAGGACGATGGAATTCTGGCATGCTTGCTAATTGCTTTTCCATAAAGCCAGCAACAGGCACATAGCCGTGGTCGGATTTTTGCATTCCGATGGTACCACCGGTGTAAGCGATGTAGATGTGTTTTCTAGTCATCGTTTTTTCTTTCGTGTAGGGGAACAGAGGCGGGGATTATATACCTAAATAACCTTGAGATGCGAGGCTATACGCACAGCATCAGAAAGTCATCTGAGGAGATGCAAAGCCTAATAAAAAGGGCACTTCAAGTAGAAGTGCCCTTTGTAATATTGATGGAAAAACTACTGCACTTGGCAGTTCAAACAAAATGCGTATTGACCTTTAGGATCGTTGAAGCTTTGGAGCAAGCTTGCGTCTTGTTCGAATTGTTGAGCTACGGGTTGAAGACTTTTTGGTAGCAAGCTTGTTGCATCAATACCTAGAGAGACTTTCACCTGTTTCATAAACTCTTGTAGAAATAGTTCAGTAGGTGAAAGAGGCTCTTCTACCCAGTAAATGCCGTAATCGGTTACATTCGCTAGTTTCGCTGCTAGCTCTACAGCATCATCAAAGTCACCCATTTGATCGACAAGACCAAAGGATAGTGCATCTTGGCCAGTCCAAACTCGACCTTGAGCAACTTTGTCAACTTCCTCTAGAGACATATCGCGATTCTCGCCAACTAGAGAAATAAAGCGCTTGTAACCGTGTTCGATACCTAATTGGAACACTTGAGACGCGCCCTCAGAAAGGCCAGTGGTAATACCGTCACCTGAGAACGGCGATGTGCCAACGCCATCAGTGTTAATACCTAACTTGCTAAAGCCTTTTTCAAACGTGGTGATGACACTAAATATACCAATGGAGCCCGTCAGGGTTGTTGGCTGAGCAACGATTTTGTCTGCGCTCATTGAAATCCAATAACCACCAGAAGCAGCCAAACTCGACATGGATACAACAACCGGCTTACCTGCTTGCTTCAGAGCTTCTACTTCGTTACGAATCACTTCAGAAGCAAAGGCACTGCCTCCTGGACTATCTACTCGTAATACGACCGCTTTCACTTTTTCATCATTGCGTGCTTGACGCAGCAAGCTTGCGACTGTGTCACCACCAACAGTTCCGCGAGGTTGTTGACCGTCCATAATCGCGCCACTTGCTAGAACAACGGCGATGTCGTGCTGAGGTAGTGTGTAATCGGGACGAATCGTTGCAAGGTAGTCGTAGTAACCAATCGCGTTGTAGCTGTCTTTGCCGTCGCTACCAAACTGTTTTGCGAATAGAGTGCGAATGTCTTGGCGTGTCGCAAGTTCATCCACTAGCCCCAATTTGACTGCGAGCTGAGCAATATCGCCATTTACAGACTTCATCTCGTTAATCAGTTCATCCATGGTTGGATTAAGCACTTTCGCATCAATGTTTCGGTTTGTTGTTACGTCATCAACAAAAGCACTCCACAATTGAGTAACCCAGCGTGTTGCTGACTCTTTCGCCGCATCGGACATGTCATCACGAATAAACGGTTCGATAGCGGATTTATAAGTACCTACGCGAAAAACATGAGTAGAAACGTCAAGCTTTTCAAGTAACGTTTTGTAGTACATTGAGTAAGCGCTGTAACCTTTAATCAATACACCACCATCAGGTGCCAGATAAACTTTGTCAGCGTAACTTGCCAAGTAATATTGGCTTTGGTTGTAGAAATCACCTACGGCGTAAACGGGTTTGCCTGACGCTTTAAATTCGTTCAACGCTTTCGCGATGTAACGTAGTTTCGTGAGATTTGTTTCTGGCATGTCTCGCAGTGCTAGCACTAATCCAGACACTTTAGGATCGTCTTTCGCGTAGCGAATAGTATCAACGATATCGAAAAGGACGTTTTCTTTCGGTAGCTCATTACCCAAAAGGGAACCAGCAAAAGAGTCCATTGGGTTTACATAACGTCTTTGTTCGACAATTGGGCCTGAAAGGTTCATCACCAATGCCGATTCTTTTTCGACGACAGGTTGACCGTCTCCGGTATAAGTAAAGGCAAAGTAGAAAACGGCAATCATCAGCAAGAAAATTAGGTTTGCCAGTGCGAGTCTGATGAAAGTGATACTTTTCCATATCCCTTTAAATATCAAACCAATAAATTTGAAGAGTTTTTTCATCTTGTCTCCATAACGAGATAGTTACGCCGAGTCTAACAAAGTATGGGTTCTTATCTCTAAGATCTCAAAAGATAACATTTTTTTAGCTTATCACGACCACTCAACAATTGGCATATTTTCACACGAGATTGATCGGTGTTACAAAAATGTAAACGCTTGTTTGATTTTTTGGTTGAGCAGGCTTAATCTGGTCAGACCATGATAATAACAATGGATGTTAAGTGATGTCTGCCATGTACCCAAACCTATTAAAGCCACTGGATCTCGGTTTCACACAATTACGAAACCGAGTTCTGATGGGATCAATGCACACGGGCTTAGAAGAGCACAAAGAAGGATTACACAAGCTCGCTGCTTTTTATGAAGAACGCGCGAAAGGCGGTGTCGGACTGATTGTAACCGGAGGTTTTTCTCCTAACTTACGCGGTCGTTTACACCCGTTGAGTGCTGAATTCAGCAAGCCAAAACATGCTAAAGCCCATAAAGTTGTGACAGAAGCGGTGCACAAGCACGGTGGTAAAATTGCGTTGCAAATTCTCCATGCTGGGCGTTATGCAATGCATCCATTCTCGCAAAGTGCATCTGGCATTAAAGCGCCGATTGCAAAGTTTGCTCCGAGTGAAATGAGCGACCGCCAGATAAAGAAAACCATCGACGCGTTTGCTAATAGTGCGGAGTTAGCACAGCTTGCTGGTTATGATGGCGTCGAGTTAATGGGCTCGGAAGGTTACTTGATAAACCAATTCTTATGTAAACGTACTAATATGCGTTACGACGAATGGGGTGGCAGCTATAAAAAACGTATGCGGTTTCCGCTAGAAATTGTTAAAGCGGTACGCAAGGCGGTAGGTGACAAGTTCATCATCATCTTCCGTCTTTCTATGTTGGATCTTGTCGAGCAGGGCAGCACTTTTGAAGACGTTATCGAATTGGCGAAAGCACTTGAAGAGGCTGGCGTCACGATTATTAATACGGGTATCGGTTGGCATGAGGCTCGAATTCCGACCATTGCGACTCAAGTACCACGTGGTGCGTTTACATGGGTTACGGAAAAAGTTAAACCTCACGTTTCGGTTCCTATTATCACTTGCAACCGTATAAATACGCCAGATGAAGCAGAACGCATTTTATCTTCAGGTCATGCCGACATGGTTTCGATGGCGCGCCCATTCTTGGCCGATCCTTACTTTGTTGCTAAAGCCGAACAGGAAAAAGCGCAGCTTATTAATACGTGTATTGGTTGTAATCAGGCGTGTCTAGATAACGTGTTTAAAGGTAAGCGCGCCAGTTGCTTAGTGAACCCACTTGCGTGCTATGAAACCGAAATTGTTGTTGAACCAGCCTGTAATAAGAAAAACATTGCCGTTGTCGGAGCAGGTCCGGCGGGCTTAGCTTGTGCGACTACACTGGCTGAACGTGGCCATAAGGTTGATTTGTTCGAAAAGAACGACCGCATCGGTGGTCAGTTCCGTCTTGCGATGCAGATCCCTGGTAAGGAAGAGTTTCGAGAGACGATACGATATTTCGCTAACCGTATTGATGAAACAGGCGTGAATCTGCACTTATCGACGGAAGCGAACTATGACTTACTCACAGAGTACGATGAGATAGTGATGGCATCGGGTGTTGAGCCACGTAAAGTCAATATTGATGGAATTGATAACCCAGAGAAAGTCGTCGACTATCAAACTCTCATTCGAGACAAAACGCCAGTCGGTGAGAAAGTGGCTATCGTTGGTGCTGGTGGCATTGGCGTAGATGTCGCGACCATGCTCACAGAGCCAGTTGGACAAACGTTGGATGACTGGTTGCATGAATGGGGAATCGACAAGGAGATGTCTCAGCCGGGTGGTTTATACCCTTACCCTGATGCGGTCAGCGATAAAGAAGTCTGGGTACTTCAGCGTCGTAAAGGTCGTGTAGGTAAAGGTCCGGGTAAAACGACAGGTTGGATCCATAAACGTACCCTTGAAAAACGGGGCGTACATTTAGTCGGTGGTGTGTCTTACGATAAAATTGATGATCAAGGTTTGCACATTCATGTAGACGGAAGCGCGCAGGTACTAAATGCAGACAAAGTTATCATTTGTGCTGGGCAAGAGTCTGTACGTCCGTTTGAAGATAAATGGTCTGAACTTGGAGAGAAGATTCATATCATTGGCGGAGCTGACCATGCGGGTGAACTTGATGCTGTGCGTGCGATTCGTCAAGGTGTTAAATTGGCGGTAAAACTCTAGCCTTTTAATGTGTGTTTACCATAAAAGCTGCGCTTTGAGCGCAGCTTTTTTGTATAGAACTAGTCACTGATATCTGGCAGTTGTTTGGCCATTACCACGCCAGCAAAAGTAATAAAAGAGAACACTAACACCACAGCTGAAAGGCTCAAGAAGTTCGACATAACACCAAGAGAGCTCATTAGAAGCAGCATTATCCCAACCACTGTGTTACTCACGGCTACATAGCTCGTCCGTTTGTCACCTTCTGCGATATCAACTAAATAGGTTTTTCGTCCGACTCGTATTCCGTCGTGGGCAATACAAACACAAAAGTAAAGCAGAGGAATCACGAATAGGAAGCTTTGGCTAGCGGTGACCCATGTATCGTAAACAAATAACACAACACCAAGTAGCGCGCTCATCATTGCGCCTATGACCATCACACTGCGGCTAGAGCGATCGGACATTCTTCCCCAGAAAGGACCTGACACAAAGGAGGCCAAGCCACTCGCAAACATAAAGAGAGCTAGCACCCAGAGCTGTCCCCCCAGAGATTGCTGTGCCAGCACAACGTAGTACGGAGCACTCAGCGCAGAACATAAAAATAGTGTCCGCGTGATAACGAATCGACGAAAGGTCACGTCTGTCTTAAGTAACGCGAGTTGTTTAAATGCTTCGAGGACGCCATTTCGACCACCGTCTACCTCACCGGCATACTCATTAATTCGCGCATAGACGAATGCCGCGATGAGCCATATGACGCCCGCTAAGCCTAAACTCAGACCGTAAAAGCGCTCTGTCGGCTCTACGTCCCATAACCAGGCTAGTGCCAGAAGGCTAGCGAAAAGCAGCGTAACCAGGCCAGCAGCGCTTGAAGACCAGCCGTTGACTTGACCTCGTTGGTTTTTAGGGATGGTTTTGCCCAATACATCTTTTGATGCGACGGAATTTAAACCGCGTGAGAGGCTGAAGATCACAAGACATGCAATCACACCATAACCCGCAGCTGCTCCTGTTAGAGTTAATGCGACCAATCCGATTGCAAATATGGAAAGAGCCTGCAAGATGCTGCCAATTACCCAGACCCATTTTCTTACTGGAATGCGTCGGATGTAGTGCGCGATGCTAAGTTGTGGGATAAGGGATCCTGACTCACGAATAGGAACCAGCCAACCAATTAAGTAAACCGGAGCCCCGAGACTTTGTAGTATCCACGGCAACGTGACTTTAGGGTTGATTAACGCATCGCCGACCTTCGTTAAAAACTGAGCGAGAATGATTTTAAGAAAGTTGCCGGGAACTTGATGACAAGCTGATTCAGGAATCGCCTTACAGGCACGGGCATCTTCGTCATTAACGATCTTTTCGTAAATGCTGTTTTGTTTGTCCTTGTTCATCAACCTGCCTATGTTCAACTTATTCATTTCGCGAATAAATTAACATTAAACCCAGTTTGATGTTAAGTGAAGCACGTTATCAAGCCCACAGAAAACCGGTTGTTATTCGCAGGAGCAGATTGTGCTAAAGTGGCGTAAACAAAATAACAACGATATTCAATAAGGATTCTTTCATGGACGCTCTCGATCTTTTGCTCAATCGCCGATCTATCGCGAAGTTATCCGCGCCTGCACCAGAAGGTAAAGCACTTGAGAACATCATTCGTGCCGGCCTTCGTGCGCCTGACCATGCGGGATTAACCCCTTGGCGTTTCGTTATCGCACAGGGCGATGGTTTGAAAAAACTGTCAGATATCTTGGTAAAAGCGGCAGAAGCTGAAAATAGTGATGAAGCGGTGGTCGAAAAGGTAAAGAATGCCCCATTTCGCGCACCAATGGTGATCACGGTGATTGCTAAAGTAACAGAACATGAGAAAGTACCAGCACTAGAGCAACACTTATCTGCGGGATGCGCTGTACAAGCGATGCAAATGGCAGCCGTAGCGCAAGGCTTTCAAGGGTTTTGGCGCTCAGGTAAGTGGATGTTCCATCCAGAAGTTCATCAAGCATTTGGTTTAGAAGGTGACGATGAGATTGTTGGTTTCTTGTACTTAGGCACGCCTGGTTGTACACCGATGAAAGTTCCTGAGCGTGACCTTTCTCAGTTTGTTGAATTCCTATAACTAAAAACTTAAATAAACTAACTGTTTATTTATACAGTTTTTCTTGATTTATTAGGGCTACATTCGATAATGTGGCCCTAATTATATTTATTTCCAAAACGTTATGTCTCGTCTGTTTATTGCTGAAAAACCAAGTTTAGGCCGTGCGATTGCCGCTGCACTGCCAAACCCTCAAAAGAAAGATCAAGGATTCATCCGCTGTGGGAACGGGGATATCGTTACTTGGTGTATCGGCCACTTACTCGAACAAGTCGAACCCGACGCTTACGATGAGCGTTATAAAAAGTGGAATATGGCAGATTTACCAATTGTTCCGCAGCAATGGCAGCTCAGACCGAGGAAAAGTGCAAGTAAGCAATTAACAGTGATTCGTAAATTGCTCAAAGAAGCTAACGAAGTCATTCATGCAGGAGACCCAGATCGAGAGGGTCAGCTGTTAGTTGATGAAGTTCTCGACTATTGCAAGTTATCTAAAACCAAGAAGGAATCTACACAGCGTTTGTTGATTTCCGACTTAAACTTACCTGCGGTTAAACGTGCTCTCAGTTCTATGCGCAGTAATCGCGAGTTTATCCCACTTTCAGTTTCAGCATTGGCCCGCTCTCGGGCTGATTGGCTGTATGGTATGAACATGTCTCGTGCTTATACCTTGCTTGGTCAAAAAGCAGGGTATCAAGGTGTTCTCTCGGTAGGGCGAGTACAAACGCCAGTTCTTGGCTTAGTGGTGCGTCGTGATGAGGAAATCGAAAACTTTGTCCCGAAGGACTATTTTACCCTACATGCTCTGATCCCATATCAAGATGCCAATGGTACTTTTGATATTCGTGCTCGTTGGAAGCCAAGTGAGGCATGCAAGCCTTGGCAGGATGAAGAAGGGCGAGTGTTAAACCGTAAGTTAGTGGAAAACGTTGCAAACCGTATTGCAAATCAACCTGCAAAAGTGACGGAGTCGGAACAAAAGCAAACCAAGCAATCAGCACCATTACCTTATTCGTTATCTGCTTTACAGATCGATGCCGCGAAGCGCTATGGTATGAGTGCGCAACAAGTACTAGATACTTGTCAGGCATTGTATGAAAAGCACAAGCTGATCACTTACCCGCGTTCAGATTGTCGCTATTTACCGATGGAACACTACTCACAAGCAGGGACGGTGACAACTGCTATTGCGAATAACGCAAAAGAGTTGCAAGTTGCCGTTCAGGGAGCAGACTTAACATTAAAGTCCAAAGCCTGGAACGATAAAAAAGTGGATGCGCACCATGCGATTATCCCTACACCGAAGCAAGCTAATGTGAATGCGCTTTCCGGCAATGAGATGAAAGTGTATCAATTGATTGCGCGCCAGTACCTCATGCAGTTCTATCCGGCGGCGGTTTACGCAGAAGCGAAATTGGTTTTCGATATCGCTGGTGGTACGTTTGTCGCGAAAGGTCGTCAGTTAGTTTCGCCGGGTTGGAAAGCGCTAATGGGCAAAACTGACAAGGAAGATGAAGGTATTGATGCCGTGCCACCGCTACCCGAAGGCACCGTGTTAACTTGTCGTGAAGGGGAAATAAAAGACCGAAAAACCGAGCCACCAAAGCATTTTACCGAGGCATCGCTGTTGCAAGCGATGACCGGGATCGCCCGTTACGTTGCGGATAAAGAACTGAAAAAAATCCTTCGTGACACTGATGGGCTAGGCACGGAAGCGACTCGCGCTGGTATTTTGGACACGCTGTTCAAACGCCAACTGCTTACGCGTCAAGGTAAGTCAATTCTCAGTTCTCCTGCGGGAAGAGGTCTCATTCATGCCTTGCCAGAAGATTCAACATACCCTGATATGACGGCTCATTGGGAGCACCAGTTACAAGGTATGGCAGAGAGAAATCAAGCATATCAGCCGTTCATGCAAGCACTGGAACAACGCATTGATAGCTTGATGGCACAAGTAAAAGCAGGGCCTATCCCTGATTCATTACGTCATCTACCCAAGGTGGAACGTCCTGCGTTTAAACGTAAAAAGCGCAGTTATTCAAAGAATGGTGGCGCGACTAAATCTCGTGCAACCAAAGGTAAGCAGGCATAGGACAAGCGCGGCGTAATTAAACTCCGCGCATGCTTGAAAATAGATTACTCGAACAGATCACCGTGGTTTTGGATCGCGCCTCTTACTTCACCTTGAGTTAACACGCGTTTGTCCAGTACCTCTTTCACCTGGTTGCCCAAGTCAACTAATGTATCTCGATTCGCTTGAGTTTGGCGTTTACCAGCACTTCTCAAGCAGTAATTTAGTTCGTGCTCTTCGCTAAAATTAACCAAATCCCTATCTGCTGCCATCGTGCTTTCTCCTTATTTGTTCTACTTTTTCCTAAGTCTGGATTGGATGTAGATAAATTCAAGTTAGATTGCGCGAATTATGCTGGTGGATCACTGATGAACATTATGTTTGCCAACCAAGTCACGATTATGAAGCCTGGCATTGATGGTATTTGGTTTAGTGACGGTTGTGTCTTAATGCTGCTACCAAGGTAACTCAGTACCATCGTAGTTAATAAATCGACCTGAAAGCTGCGGTGTGCTCAGCTCTATCACGTTCGCTAGGCCTTGCGCGGAGGTTTGCGTATCTATCAAAGCATTTGGCCCGCCCATTGCCGTTTTTACCCAACCAGGGTGAAGCGCTAAAACGGTAAATCCTTCAGGTGTTAAATCATTACTTAAGCTTTTCACAACCGAGTTAAGCGCCGCTTTCGATGAGCGATAAATATAGCCGCCGCCGGACGTATTTTCGGTCATACTGCCGACTTTTGATGAGATACAAGCAATCTTTTTCATCTTGCCTTGTTGTAAGCGAGGGTAACAGTACTCAACCAGTTTTAACGGAGCAATGGTGTTTACTTCGAAGACTTTACGCCATGCTTCTACGTCAGTATTTCCAAAGCCATATCCCTTGGGGCCGTAATATCCTGCATTATTGATGAGTAAGTCGATGGCAGGGAGTTTATCGGCAAGCTTAGCGACTTGTTCGTAGTGCGTGACATCCAGTTCGTGCAAAACTAGATTGCTGAATTGTGAGGCTAGAGTTTGTAGTTCTGAACTGTTCTCTAAGGAGCGGCTAGTAGCATGTACTTGGTGGCCTTGGTTCAGGTACAGCTCAGTTAAGCTAAGGCCAATGCCGCGATTTGCTCCGGTAATAAAGACGGTTTGACTCATACAAACACCTATGTTTTTTTGATTTCAGTTGAAAGTCATTGTGTTAGCTAAGCACAATAAAATCAACCAACCACCACGCACCAACAACGAGAGATGAAAATAGGGACAGAGCACAAAGAGAGCCAAACAGTGCGCCGAGAATAGCAAAGAAAGTAGAATTCATATGTATATTAAATTTAATTGATATTGAAAATCATTATCAATTAAATTGCATTTTATTCAACCCTTGAAGTTGATACTATTTCGTTACCATTGTTATTAAGAATTTCTCATGCTGCCATTTATCTACCACCCGATTTATTCTCAACTTGAGTTGCCAGAGGGGCATCGTTACCCAATTATGAAATACCAGTACCTCTATGAATCGGTATTGGTGCACATGGAGAAAGATAACTGGAAAGAGCACACGCAGTTTTTCCAGCCCGAAGCATTAACTGTTGGGGAAGTAAAACGTGTTCATGACGAGGAATACGTCGAGTTGCTTGTTAGTGGAAACATGCCAGCTGCGAAGATGCGCCGAATAGGTTTTCCTTGGAGTGAGTCTCTCATTACCAGAACGCTAACTTCAGCAGCGGGCACGGCTCTGACCGCAAAAAAGGCACTTGAGTACGGAGTGGCCATTCATTTGAGTGGTGGGTATCATCACGCACACAAAGAGTTTGGTAGTGGTTTTTGTTTATTTAATGACTTAGTGATCGCGGCTAGGCAAGCACTCGAAGTTGAGCATGTCGATAAAGTATTGATCATTGACAGTGATGTTCATCATGGGGATGGAACAGCAACTTTATGTGACGATGAGCCAGATATCATCACGCTTTCTTTCCACTGTGATAAAAACTTTCCAGCGAGGAAGCCTCAGTCTGACCTCGATGTGCCTTTGGTGCGAGGAACAGGTGATGAGGATTTTTTAATGGCGTTTAAAGAAGTGGTCGATATGGCACTTAATCTTCATCGCCCTGATTTGGTTATCTACGATGCTGGTGTCGATATACATCAAGACGATGAGCTTGGATATTTTGATGTGTCGACGCAAGGGATTTTAGAACGTGATAGATTTTTAATGCAAACAGTGAAATCTCGAGGTATCCCTGTCGCAGCTGTCGTTGGAGGTGGATATCGAACGAATCATGCTGACCTCGTCCCAATCCATTTGCAGCTTATCAATGCCGCTAAAGAAGTCTTTATTGATGAGTAGATACAACTAGACGTAAATATCAAATTGATTCAACACTGGAACGAACGAAAAGGGCATTAATTTTTTGTGGGTTCTTTCTGAGTGTGGCGGAGTGCTTAGTTGCGTTCAAGAAGTGGTAAGTGATTTGTACAAATCTTTTTAAGTCTGGAGATGCGAAAAAGCCCGCTAATTTCTTAGCGGGCTTTTTCTAAAAGTGGCGGAGAGATAGGGATTTGAACCCTAGATACGCTATTAACGTATGCCGGTTTTCAAGACCGGTGCTTTCAACCACTCAGCCATCTCTCCGTTGTTGAGGCGAATAATATAAGGCTTTGAAAATGTTGTAAACCCCTAGTTGAACTGATTGGATGTTTACTGCGCAAATTTGTGGTTTGTGTTGTTTAAATAAACAAAAAACTCCCCCAAAAGGGGAGTTTGAATAGTATATGGATTGCTAGGTATTAATCGTTTTTAGAGTAAAAACGCTGTAACTCAGTTAAACCTTGCATCAAAACTGGCAACTTCGGTGCATCATCTCGAAGTCGTTTGTAGTTTTTGTCATACAGCTTGTAGTTGCCAAACTTATCGATCACTGTGGTTTGTGAGCTAGTAATTAAGGCAAGCTCGCGAGTATCGCCCGCCAAGATCCAGCGACGACGACTTTCATCGAATAGGTTGCGACCACTACTGTAATCATATGGGTTGGAAGATACGCCGAGCATATCTTGCAACAGTGTAACCGAGAGGTCCAAGTGACTTGTGCTGTGATTAAATTCGCCAGCCAGCATTCCAGGCCAATGGATCACCATCGGAACTTGTAATTGATAACGGCTGTAGTTGCTGTTTGCTCCCCAGCTGTTCGTATTGGTTTCGTTAAATTCACTACCGTGATTAGAAGTGATGATTACGATGGTGTTTGTCAGTTGTCCCGTCGTTTCTAGTTCATCAATAATACCGGCGATAGTTCTATCCGCCGACTTCACTGCATATTCATAAGCTTTTTTGAATCGCTCACTTGCGGGCATTTCTTCGTCATTATTTGAAGGAATCGATTCAAAATTATCAACGGTGGTGACTTCGATATAACTAAACCATGGCTGACTTGCTTTCTCTGCTAACCATGTATTCCAGTTTGCGATAGATTGTTTATCGGTATGAGCTTGCGTGCCATCTAGGTCTTTCGCTAAGTTCAAGTCGCGGAAAATAATTTCTGAGTAGAGATCATCTTCAAACCCACTGCCACTGAATAAACCAAAGTTGTAGCCCTGCTCTTTCAGTACATCGAGCAATACTGGGGACGCACCTTGCGCCTTGATGCTTGATGCATAACTAGTCGGTAAGCCATAGAACAAACCAAAGGCCCCGTATGTATCATTACTTGAGCTGTAATGATTACGGAAGTTCTGATTGTTTTCAGCAAACTCATAGAGGTTAGGCATCTCTTCTTGGTTAAGCGCATCCGCTCGTAAATTGTTTATGCTGATCATCAACACATTGAGCTTATTAACTCGGCGGTTAAACTCAAGCTTTTCAAGAGGATAGTTGACTAACTCTACGTTGCCTTCGTTTTCTGCTAAACGTTTTAGGTATTCCTCACGGTCAAGTAGACCATGTTTTTCCATAAAACTCTTCGCCGTCATCGGGTAAGACAACGGGAAGTTTGAACGCTGGCTAGTAATTGGGTTGTAAAAATACGCATCTGCCCAAATGTAAACCAAATGGCTGGTCATAAAGCTGAGGAAAAAGACGGCCGCGAGAGGGCGTCCTACGTGCTTATGAGATAGTTTGCGCTGTTTTCGCCATACCCATTCGGATAGTGCGAGTTGAATAAGGAAGATCAGCGGCATCACAACAAATAAATGTTGTAGGTCAGTGCTGAGTGCACTTTTGTCTTCGCTGAATAGTAACTCCCAGACAACGGGAGTTAAGTGCAAATTGATCGACTGATACGCTTGGGTATCAATTAATAATATGGTTTGCCCAACGGTTGCGAAAATCACTGCCACCAAACGGAACAATTTCCGCGATGGCAGGATAAACGTCAACGGGAATAGAACAAGCAAGTAAAGTGCGAAAACTAGAAAGCCAAAGTGACCAACCCAAGAAACCGCCAGATAAAACTGACCAAGTAACGTCTCGGGCCAAGGAGATTGAACAATGTAGCGTGTGCCTATCAACATCGATGCAACGATATTGAAGAATGCAAACCAGTGACCCCAACCAACTAGTCGAGATACACGTTCGCCGTATGAGTTTCCGCTGTCTACCATGTATGTGTTCTATTGTCCGTGATTAGTGTGTTTTTGGTGTTTCTAAAGAAGACATCAGCGCCTGAGCAAATTTTTCAGCAATCGCTTTGCGTTGTGAAGCAGCAACACGTTGATTTAAGACATTGGTTGCGATATTTCCGGCAATCATTAGCGTCAACTCAGGAGAAGCAGCGTGTTTTTCAAGAACTGTTGCTACTTCAGCAAGAATTTTTTCTACTTGCTCGTCAGTATATTTAGATGTAATCGGCATAAAGACTCTAATAATGATAGTAAAAGCGGCTTATGATAACCTACAATGCCCATCAACTAAAACCTTGTAGCAAGATAAAATCACTATGAGTCTTCATCTTTCAAACGTTATTCTGCATCAACTGTGCAAAAACGATCAGGACGAGCTGGTTGTAAACTTTCGTCCAGCATCATTAGAGAACGATGCATCTACAGAAAACTTAGTCGCTGAGCTTCACCGAGTATTCCATTCTAAAGCTGGTAAAGGTTTTGGCGCTTTCCAGTCAGACAGCGAATTTCAATTTTGGCTTCAAGAAATGCGCAAAGGAGAGCGAGATTTTTACGACTTCTCACAAATTAGTGCAAATCGCTTGAAAGAAGAGTTGATTAAGTACCCATTTGCGGATGAAGGTATCTTGGTTTTCGCTGAGTATCAGAGTTTAGCAACGGACTACTTGTTCATCGGTATCTTACCAATGAATCAGAGTTTAAAAGTGACCGAAGGTTTGGACATCAGTGCGACAGATTACTTAGATATCACCAAAATGGATATTGCCGCACGCATCGACCTGTCGAGCTACGAGACCGACAAGGAATCCAATCGTTATCTGCAATACATTAAAGGACGCGTTGGCCGTAAAGTGGCGGACTTCTTCCTAGATTTTCTGCAAGCGGATATTGGCTTAGATACTAAACAACAAAACTTAGTGTTGATGCAGGCGGTAGATGATTTTTGTGCTGACTCGAAGCTAGAAAAGCAAGAAGTGAACGAGTACAAGAAACAAGTTTACGACTACTGCAATGAGCAAATTAAATCCGGTGATGAGGTTCAAATCTCAGAACTTTCCGGAGAGCTTCCTCAAAGCCAAGATGGCACGAGCTTTATGGATTTCACCAAAGAGCAAGGGTACGAACTTGAAGAGTCTTTCCCAGGTGATCGTGCGACGGTTCGCAAACTGACTAAATTTGTTGGAGCTGGTGGTGGTTTGAATATTAGCTTCGATAGTCTCTTACTTGGCGAGCGTATTTTTTATGATCCAGAGACGGATACCTTAACGATTAAAGGGACGCCTCCAAATCTAAAAGATCAGTTAAGTCGCAATTAAAATCATATCGTTAAATAAAGAGAGCAAACGGCTCTCTTTTTTTATGTGAATAAGAAACATCCATAGTATATGCTTGTAATTAATGGAGATATGCGAGGGGCAAGTGTTGCTGAAGCTAAAAGAAGGAATACGGCGGTTTGTTTGGTTCTGGTTCGTTTTGTGGTGTGTTTTAGCACTTGGCATTTGGCTGCAAGCCAAACAAACGATTCAAACGATTTCGACTGTAAATGAGTTAGGAAGTAAAGTTGAAGAAGTCAGGCACTTTTTTAACTTCGATCTGCCTTACCGTGTTAAACACGTCGACCAAATTTCACTGAAACTTCAGTTGGCTTATGCAGTTCGCTTACAGCTTGAAAGTGAGTTTTCTGAAGGGAAAATCACACCAGACATCACTCAATTGCTTTATACGACCGACCGATTTTTAGAAAGTGCTCGAGCTTTTGTAAGAAGTGACAGTGAATTGGTTTCGTTAGCAGAACAGTTACGAAGCAGCCGTGCTCGAACAGAAAACTCTGAGCAAATTCAGGCAATGTACTATCGCTTAGGTGCGCTTGTTTTTGAGTCTGTCTTTAGTGACTCTGCAACGAATAGCGATACTTACCGTGACTTAGACCGACTTTTTATTGAATCAGAGACGCTCTCTCCCGAAGAGCGAAGCGCTCTTCAGCGCCAGCTTGCTCAAACCTCAAGCGCACTATCTGCTCAGGCACAGGGCAGTTATTTATCCAATCACCTGCTTAATCCAGATTTCCCGAACCAGTTAACTTCGATAAATGATCAGTTGGAACAGAAGCTAATGACTTTTATTGTTTGGTTGTCTGTAATCAGTGGTTTGCTCCTTTTCCTCATTTCATGGGGAGCCTTCTCCCCAAAAACGAGTCAACCGATACCACTACCCAGAACCGATGATAAAAAGTCAGAGCAAGTTGGCGATGATGAAAATGGAGCTAACACTGTTCCCTCAGCTCAGTCAGAAAATTTTCAAAACGTCCAAATGAACGAAAAAAGTTGTAATGAGGTGAATTCATCACAAGTGGAAGTAGTGGAACGTGAGCCGTACATAGATATCAATAAAATGTTAGATTCTCTGTCTGGTGACGAGGGCGCTGTGCGGATGTTACTGGAGGTCTTTATTCAGGACCACTCAGGCGATGGCACTAAAATGTATCAGCTGTTAGAAGAGGATAAAGAGCAAGCGCAAAGAGCCGCACACAGCCTTAAAGGGGTCTCAGGGAGTTTAGGTGCAATGCCACTGCACTGTATTTCGGGTGATATTGAACTGTTGATTAAACAAGGGCAAAAAGTGCCGGAAGAGAAGTTGGCATGTTTAGATGATGTCCTAAAACAAACCATACTTTTTGCTAATAATGTTCTCAATAGTGAAAAGATAACAGAAGCGCTAACAGATTGATATTGCTCTGACTTAATGTCATAAGAGTTGAGGTAATAAAGGCTCGAACTATATGACTTAGTTCGCTTTATTCCTGTTCTATACAATTTGTTAAAGGTGTTTTCATGTCCGTTCGCCGAATGTCTTCAATGATGTTGATAGGGCTGGTTATGATGCTTTCAGGGTGCTCCCTGCTCGAAGTCAAGATCGAGAGTCAAACCGTCCCTCTTACAAAACAAGAGCTCAATATGCGTCTTTTGACTCGTGAGTACGCGCAGCAGTTTTTTGCTCAGGTTGAGCAAGCAGCAGATGCACTACACGAACAATATGAGCCTCATGATAAAGTTCATCAATCTTATATTTTACTTTGGAAGATAAATGCTGAAGAAGGCATCCAAGCTTCTGCATACCAAGTGTCCCCAATGGCTGCACTGATTGATACATGGACTTTCACGCTACAAATGGAACAGTTTTTTATTACCGCTTCTGGTAATGAGCTCTTTGCGTCTGATGAGGCCAAGTTAGTTTCCGTTTATTTAGCGAAAGAGGTAGATAAACTGGCTCAATCTTTATTGAAGAAAGAAGCATACATCAAGACAAAAACGTTTGTTGCAGAGTTCGCCAAGCAGCATCCATTCGCTGATTTAAGCATGATTAGGACTCCGGCTTACCGTAGGTGGTTAGATGCAAACCAAATTAGCGAAGAGGAAGCCGTTACAACGCTAGGCACGATGCCAGAAGCTCTCGGGGATGTCTCTGATCGTCTAAGTCTGGTATCAGAGCAGACACCAAAAATTATGACGTGGAAAGCGCAGTTGTTGGCCTTGAATAGCTCTGCCAGTATCGAAAAAGTCAATGCGGCGCTCAATAGTTTGCAAGTTACCGCTGATTCGATGAGGGATTTTATCGATAACAACCCAGAGTACATGCGCTATTTGGCAGAACAAATGGCGCTGGAGTTACAACCTTTGGTTGACGATATCGATCAAAGGACGGAGGCGCGTTTATCTCAGTTGGGTGAAGAGCGCCAAGCTATAGAGCTGATGGTTGCCAGAGAGCGCCAAGAAATCGCACAGATCATTACCCATGAGCGCGAGAAGTTTGCTCAAGATATGGATCGAGTGTCGCAAGAGGTTGTGAATCTCGCCATGACTAAGCTGATTGAACTTGTCAAAAGTACCATCATCTACTTTATTCTGTTCATTGCCGTTATATTCTTTGCACCGCTTGGATTTGGCTATTGGTTTGGGAAGCGTGCAGCCGTGAAAACGCCAGTCAAACAAAGCTAACGATTTGTTTTGGAAATAAAAAAAGAGCGCTTTAAAGCGCTCTTTTTTAGTATTGAATTCGGAAGGGAGGTTCTTCCTATCTCTGCGAAGTTAAGCGGTTTGCTGCTTTAATTCGCCTTCAGCTTCTTCAACTGCTTCTGCTGTTGGTTCGCACTTATCAACAAACCAACCCATGTAAGAAGTGAAGATCGTTACGATGATACATACAAAACTCAGCCACATGAACGGGGCATAAGACAGTGTAGCAACACCCAAAATACTGGCCATGTAGATACCGTTGTCACTCCAAGGGACCATACCTGAGGTTAGCGTGCCGCCAAATTCTGCGTTACGAGACAAATTCTTACGTTTGTAGCCTAGACGGTCATAGTTCTTCGCACAGATTTTTGGGGTCAGAATAAGTGAAACGTACATCGCTGAACCAAATACGTTGCCCATAAAGGCCGTACCAATTGTGCTTGTTGCTAATGAACCTGCACTTTGAACGCGTTTTTCAAACAGCTTCGCGATAGTCTCTAGCACGCCTACTTTATCTAGTAGACCGCCAAAACCAAGGCCGAATACGATAACCGCTACCGACCCAAGCATTGAAGACATGCCGCCACGGTTAAGGATTGAGTCAATGAAATCTACGCCAGATGAGATTGCAAACGGAGCCCAAGCCGTGTTGAACGCGGTTAGGAAATCGACATCTTGGATCATCACTGCCCAAATAATACCTTGCAGAGAACCAAAACTGATCACTGGAAATGAAGGCATACGCATCGCTAGAAGTGACAATACGATGATCACAGGAACAAATGAGTAAGGGGTGATGTAGAACTGCTGTTCCATCGCTTTAATGACAGAGTCTACCTGGCTCATGTCAACTTGACCTGCGTAGTGGAAGCCAAATGCAGTAAACATAATGCCTGTAATAATGTAGCTAATGAGTGCTATCGGCAACATGCCTTTAATATGTTCCATCACTTCAACGTTAGACATAGATGAAGCAAGGATTACTGAATCCGATAGAGGCGACATTTTGTCACCAAAGTAACAACCTGAAAGTACGGCACCTGCAGTGATTGGCGCAGGAACACCAAGACCTTGACCGATACCCATCATTGCAATACCTGCCGTGCCAGCCGCACCCCAAGATGTGCCAGTCGCTAGCGCAGTCAATGAACAGATGATCATGGTCGCGAGCAAAAAGATGGAAGGGTGGATTGCTTTAAGGCCGTAGTAAATAATGGTTGGAACAATACCACCAGAGATCCAAGTACCTACAAGCGCGCCAACGGCCAAAAGGATTAAAACGGCTCCAAGTCCATTGGAAATGCCATTTAGTGCTGCTTTTTCCAGATCTTTATACTGATGGCCAAGCTTTATGCCCAATATCATGACAATGAACCAACCGATGTATAGCGCTAGCTGAATCGGTAGGTCTAGCTTGGCTGTGAACGAAAATGCCAGCAGGAGAAATAAACCGAGCGAGATAAATACCTGTATCAAGCTTGGTAGGCGTGGTGTAACTTGCTTCATATGTGCCTCTGTCAATCTTGGAGCAATAGAGGAAGGCGCTCCTTGTTGTAATCGCGCATAACATACATTAACAAAAATTATATTTCGAACATTTGGTGTTTTATCTTGATGTTCGTCGGTAAAAACGTTTGCTTGTGAAATTAACTGTTAGTTTGTTTTAACTTTTTTGGTTTTAAATGTTGTGTAATGTGAAATTATTGTGCTTCATGTGTTATTTTCTCATTGAGTGGTAAGACCAATTAGGGGACTAAAGTGCTTTCCCTACTTGAAAAATGGTTAAAACCGCAAACCAAACACTAAAAAATCTCGTGTAACCCGGTTTTTCAGAGGAAAAGGTTAAAAAACGCGCTTATTTACAAAATAGGGGTTGAGATTTTGCTGTGAAAAATTAACTATGGGGTAGGTTTTTTAATACATGGAGAGTTAATACGATGAGAGTTGGTTTAGTTGGTTGGCGCGGTATGGTTGGTTCAGTCCTTATGCAGCGTATGGTTGAAGAGAAAGACTTCGACCTAATCGAACCAGTATTCTACAGTACTTCTCAAGTTGGTATTCCTGCTCCTAACTTAGGAAAAGACGCAGGCTTACTGCAAGACGCGTATGATATTGAAAGCTTAAAACAGCTTGATGCGGTAATCACCTGTCAAGGTGGTAGCTACACAGAAAAAGTTTTCCCTGCACTTCGTCAGGCTGGTTGGAAAGGCTACTGGATTGACGCGGCCTCCACGCTACGTATGGCTGAAGATTCGATCATCACACTTGATCCAGTGAACTTAAAGCAAATCCAACAAGGCATCCACGGTGGCACGAACACATTTGTCGGTGGTAACTGTACGGTTAGTTTAATGCTAATGGGGCTAGGTGGTCTATTTGAGAAAGGCCTTGTTGAGTGGACAAGCGCAATGACTTACCAAGCCGCATCTGGTGCTGGTGCGCAAAATATGCGTGAATTGATCTCGCAAATGGGCGTTATCAATGACTCTGTTAGCTCTGAACTTGCAAACCCATCAAGCTCTATCCTAGATATCGATAAGAAAGTCGCGGATACAATGCGCAGCGGCTCTTTCCCTACCGATAAGTTCGGTGTGCCACTAGCTGGTTCGTTGATCCCATGGATCGATGTGAAGCGCGATAATGGTCAGAGTAAAGAAGAGTGGAAAGCGGGCGCTGAGGCGAATAAAATTTTGGGTTCTCAAAGTTCACCTGTTCCAATTGACGGTACTTGTGTGCGTATTGGCGCGATGCGTTGTCACTCTCAAGCACTTACTATCAAGCTTAAACAAAATGTACCAATGGACGAAATCGAAGAAATCATCGCCACTCATAACGATTGGGTGAAAGTGATTCCTAACGACCGTGACATCACTGCTCAAGAGCTAACGCCAGCAAAAGTTACGGGCACAATGTCTGTACCAGTGGGTCGTCTACGTAAGATGGCAATGGGTGATGATTTCCTAAATGCTTTCACTGTTGGTGACCAACTGCTTTGGGGTGCTGCGGAGCCATTGCGTCGTACTCTGCGAATTATTCTGTCTGAGAAAGCATAATCACATCAATCCTTTATTTGATGACAAAATAAAAGAGCTCCTTAGGGAGCTCTTTTTTCATGCGTCGTCTTCCGTTCGAACGACTCTTTTGTCTGGATCGGCCAGTTCACTACCACAATGTTTACAGTAAATTGCGTCAGAGTCGTGCCCTGCGTGGGAGCAGTTTGGGCATTTCACCAATACTTTGTGCGATTGCATCTCTTGGTGCAGTTCGGCAGTGAAAATACCTGTAGGTACCGCCAAAATGGAATAACCCAGTAACATGGTGAGTGATGCAAGCCCTTTACCTAGGTCTGTTTGAGGGACCAAGTCACCATACCCAACCGTTGTGATGGTCACGATCGCCCAATAAATACTCTTAGGAATGCTAGTAAATCCGTTTTCAGGTCCTTCAATGATAAAAATCAACGAGCCGAAAATCGTTACCATAATGGCGACGGAACTAAAGAAGATAAAAATCTTTCTGCGCGCCATAAGCAGTGAACGTAAGAGGATATTGGACTCTTGGAGGTATCGGACTAACTTGAGTATGCGGAATATTCGCATCACTCGCAGCGCCCTGATCACACCCATAAACGAAGCGGATGGGAAGAAGAGTGCTAAATAGGTGGGCAAAATCGCAAGTAAATCGACGACACCATAAAAACTCTTTGCGTAGGCGGCAGGTTTAGGAGAGCAATAAAGCCTTAGAAGGTATTCAATCGTGAATAGGCCAGTAAATGTGTATTCAATAAACTTCAGCTCTTTTTCCCACTCGGCCCGAACGGAGGGTATCGAATCTAACACCAGTACGATTAACGAACTGATGATCGCGATAATGAGAGCAATATCGAACGTTTTACCAGCTTTGGTATGAGTACCAAAAATGGTGACATATAGAGTATGTTTAAGAGAGTCAGTCGTCATGACAAAGCGATCCATTGTTGAATCGCTCTATCATACAATTTTATAGAAACTCAGGCTAATCCTGGAAATAAGTTGCGTAAGCCATTCGCAATGAACTCTATGCCAAGCGCGCCCAATATCAAACCCATGATACGAGTAATGACGTTGATTCCAGTTTGACCTAAAAATCGTACGATCAATGGGGCAGAGCGGAACAATAGCCATGAACAAAGGCAGAACAAACCAATCGTAATACTAATGCCCACGGTATCGAACATGCTTGGGTAGCGTGCACCATAAACAATAGTCGAACTGATTGCACCAGGACCTGCCATTAAAGGCATTGCAAGAGGGACCACACCAATCTGTTCACGACTGACGTATTCCGTTTTCTCTTGTTTGTTCTGCTTATCTTCCCCCAGTTTACCGCTCATCATCGAGAATGCGATGCTAAGTAATAGCAACCCGCCAGCGACACGAAACGAATCCAGAGAAATACTGAACATGTCTAACAGTAACTGACCAGCAAAAAGCGAAATGATCAGGATGATCGCAACAGCCACATTTGCTGTTGTTGCCGTATTGCGCTTTTCGTCTGGTGTCATATGCCCGGTTAGTGACACAAACACAGGCATGATACCAACAGGGTTTACTGCGGCGACCAAACCGAGAAAAAACTGCAAGAAGATAGCAAGTTCAAAAGTTTGCATGTTGCGTACTCATCAAAGTTCACATTAGTGAAAAGGAGAAGGGGTAATTTGGGCGTAATGTAAGGCAAAAGTTAGGTTGTAAGAAATGAAAAAAACTAACGCATTCCCTGCCATTTAAGTGAGAAAAACTAATTCTTTAATAAACTGTATCTAATCTGGAAAGGAAATGTTACGTATAAAGTTGCTGATAAATTGCACTGTTTTATATAAACGTTAACATTCGCACATTTTTGATAAAAACCAAGGTGGTTTGTAGAGAGATGTATTCGGTTCGATATACTCTCAGTAGCACAAAGAATTGGGCCTACATGTAATTTTGTTGGTCAAAAATGAAACTTTTTTACAGGTTGTTGTAGTTTCTTTTATTTATTTGTCCATTTGCTTCTTTTTTACTCAATAAAAAATGAAAGTTAATTTATTTGTTTATCAGTGATTTATGTCATTTTGGTGTGATGAGGCACCACTTTGGTAGTATTTAGGTGGTGAGAACTGATCCAAGTCAATTTTTTTCACACTCTGAAATATTATACTCAGTCCTGAAAGCAATTTACTAAGACGTTTGTTTTCTAAGTGACTGATAAACAGTAAAAACGATAAGTAATAGCCTTAGTAAAAAGTTTTTAATATTTGTTAATTTTAGGAGATTCCCTATGCCTGTAACTAATATGGCTGAACTAGATGCAATGGTTGCTCGCGTTAAGAAAGCGCAAGAAGAGTTCGCTACTTACTCTCAAGAGCAAGTAGATAAAATCTTTCGTGCAGCATCGCTTGCAGCTAACCAGGCCCGTATCCCGCTAGCTCAACAAGCGGTAGAAGAATCTGGTATGGGTATTGTTGAAGATAAAGTAATCAAGAACCACTTCGCTTCTGAGTTTATCTACAACAAATACAAAGACGAACAAACGTGTGGCATCTTAGAAGAGGATGACAACCTAGGTACTATGACTATCGCTGAGCCTGTAGGCATCATCTGCGGTATCGTACCAACGACTAACCCAACTTCTACAGCGATCTTCAAATCTCTAATTTCTTTGAAGACTCGTAACGGTATCATCTTCTCACCACACCCACGTGCGAAAAACTCAACTAACGATGCAGCTAAACTCGTTCTAGATGCAGCAGTAGCAGCAGGCGCACCAAAAGACATCATCGGTTGGATCGACCAGCCTTCTGTTGAGCTTTCAAACGCTCTAATGAAACACGATGACATCGCGCTTATCCTTGCAACTGGTGGTCCAGGCATGGTTAAAGCCGCTTACTCTTCTGGTAAGCCAGCAATCGGTGTAGGTGCAGGTAACGTTCCTGTTGTTATCGATGAAACAGCAGACATCAAACGTGCTGTTGCTTCTATCCTTATGTCTAAGACTTTCGACAACGGTGTAGTATGTGCTTCTGAGCAAGCTGCAATCGTAGTAGACGAAGTATACGACGAAGTGAAAGAGCGCTTTGCTTCTCACAAAGCGTATGTCCTAAGCAAAGCAGAAGCTGATAAAGTTCGTAAAGTGCTTCTTATCGATGGTGCGCTAAACGCGAAAATCGTAGGTCAGCCAGCAGCAGCAATCGCTGAAATGGCAGGCGTTAAAGTTCCAGCAGACACTAAAGTTCTTGTTGGTGAAGGTCTGGGCAAAGTATCTCACGATGACGCATTCGCTCACGAGAAACTATCTCCAACTCTAGGTCTATTCCGTGCTGACAACTTCGAAGACGCGGTTGCTCAAGCGGTAACTATGGTTGAGATTGGTGGTATCGGCCACACATCTGGTCTTTACACTAACCAAGATACTAACGCTGACCGTATCCGTTACTTCGGTGACAAGATGAAGACAGCTCGTATCCTAATCAACATCCCGACTACTCACGGTGGTATCGGTGACTTGTACAACTTCAACGTTGCGCCATCTCTAACGCTAGGTTGTGGTTCTTGGGGTGGTAACTCTATCTCTGAGAACGTAGGTCCTAAACACCTAATCAACAAGAAAACTGTAGCGAAGCGAGCTGAAAACATGTTGTGGCATAAACTACCTAAGTCAATCTACTTCCGTCGTGGTAGCCTTCCAATCGCACTGGGCGATCTAGAAGGTAAGAAACGTGCATTCCTAGTAACTGACCGTTTCCTATTCAACAACGGTTACGCAGATGACGTAGTAAGCCTACTAAAAGCTCAAGGCATGGAAGTTCAAACATTCTTCGATGTTGAAGCTGACCCAACACTGTCTGTAGTAGAAAAAGGTGCGTCTCAAATGGCTAGCTACCAACCTGACGTTATCCTAGCGCTAGGCGGTGGTTCACCAATGGATGCAGCGAAAATCATGTGGGTAATGTACGAGCACCCAGAAACTCACTTTGAAGAACTAGCAATGCGCTTTATGGACATCCGTAAACGTATCTACAAGTTCCCTAAAATGGGTAAAAAAGCTGAGCTTGTATGTATCACTACAACTTCAGGTACTGGTTCAGAAGTTACTCCATTCGCGGTTGTTACTGACGACAAGACTGGTGCGAAATACCCACTAGCTGACTACGAAATCACGCCAAACATGGCAATCGTTGATGCGAACCTAGTAATGAACATGCCAAAGTCTCTAACAGCATTTGGTGGTTACGATGCAGTAACTCACGCTCTAGAAGCTTACGTATCAGTTCTTGCTAACGAATACTCAGATGGCCAAGCTCTTCAAGCACTTAAGATGCTAAAAGAGTACCTACCATCAAGCTATGCGAACGGTGCAAATGACCCAATCGCTCGTGAGAAAGTACACAACGCAGCTACTATCGCTGGTGTTGCATTTGCGAACGCATTCCTAGGTGTTTGTCACTCAATGGCTCACAAACTGGGTGCTGAGTTCCACTTGCCACACGGCCTAGCTAACGCACTACTTATCTCTAACGTGGTACGTTACAACGCGAACGACAATCCAACTAAACAAACTGCGTTCTCTCAATACGACCGTCCACAAGCACGTCGTCGTTACGCTGAAGTTGCTGACCACCTAGGCCTAAGCCAAGAAGGTGACCGTACTGCTCAGAAGATTGAACGTCTACTAGCATGGTTGGATGAACTAAAAGTTAACCTAGACATCCCAATGTCTATCCAAGCGGCAGGTGTTGCTGAATCAGATTTCGTAGCGAAACTGGATGAGCTAGCGGTAGAAGCGTTCGATGACCAATGTACTGGTGCGAACCCACGTTACCCTCTAATCAGCGAACTTAAAGATGTGTTGATGGCTTCTTACTACGGTAAAGCATTTGTTGAAGGCGAAACTTTCGAAGGTACAACTGTTATCAAGAAGAAAGCAGACCAAGAAGCAGCAAAAGCAGCACCTAAAGCAAAGAAAGAAAAAGCTGACGCGTAATTAAAAAATCGAGTGAGCAAGGTTTTCGCTAGCACGGAACCTTAATCGGGAAAAGGTTAAAGCCCCAGTCAAGTGACTGGGGCTTTTTTATTTTGGTGCAGGAGTTACATCTGGCTCGGGAAAACAGAGTTGCTGTGTATGCTTACACTTCGGTCGCAACTACTCGGCCACTGAAGTATTCATTCGCGACGATGTATGCTGTGTTGCGGACTAGTTCGTCTTGGATCTCAGCCCAGTGTCTCTCGTTGAGCTCTTCTTTTGTATGATTTACCGAGGGAATAACGCCGCCCACTCGAATGTTGAATGGTGTGAGTTCTTTTGCCCAGCTGTGAGTAAAACCTGACACCAACGCCGCCATGCTTTCAACTCCCGTAAAGTCTTCATGGTTGTCATGAGAAATGACGTTAACAATGACGCCTTTCTTGTTTCTGGCTCGAAAGCGCTCTGCTCCTACTTGGCCGTAGGTATAAAGGAAGCGTGCCGCAGACGACAAGTGATCAATGTAAGTACTCATTGGTTCTGGCGCCATTAAGCCAGGCATAGGAGAGCTGGTCCAGCAATTAACAATCACATCTGGTGTCGCACGTAGCTGTGATTCTATCTGGTCAAACAATAAGTTAATGGACGTTGTGTTATCACTACACACATTCATCGCATACACTTTGTCAGTGAAAGCGCTGATTTGCTCATAGCTCGCTCTCAAAGCGCTAGAATTTTGGTCACAAAGAATCAACGTTGCTCCAAGGTGAGCAAAGTGATTTGCACAGGTTCTTCCTATAACCGAACCTGCAGACGTGACGAGAATAATTGATTCTTTGATATCCATAGCACCTTCACTGTATCCATATGTGAAAAACATTACACCAGTGGTTTGTGCTAATAGCATGGTTGAAATTCGTTGAGTTCAGTGTGAAAGGCTTCAAACTAACGCTTTCGAGTGAGGACTATTGTGCGGTAATTTGTAAGACGTCACATTTCTGACGTGTAGGTATTGCAAGCTATTGGATAAAAAGCGGATCTCTATGCTTTAGCTTGAATTTGATGCTGACGTTGAGCCGTCACTAGCTGATTATATAGCCCAGCATCTGGGATCAGTTGTTTGTTGCGTTCGCCCAATTTGCGTCGCTCATGACCAGATAGGTTGTGATAAACCTCCTCTGGTAGGTTGAATGTGTCTTCAGGCAGGTAAGTCAGCGCATCTGGTTTTAGGTAATGGCTCAGCTTTGCGGAAGGCAATCCTGCATCGTGAAACTGTTTCGCTTGTTCAGCTGCGAGTTCATAGCTGCTGCTATCAGAACGAAGAGCTTGAGGTTGCGATAAACCCAATTGTTGGCGAAGAATACTGTCACTGGTGATGACTTCCTGGACCTCTTCAACTGGGACCACATCGCGAACATCATTAGAGAACATAGACAGAATCAGCGAAAAATCGGCACGACGACCTTCGTGAACAGCATGGTTGATACCGTTGCCGAACTGAATTTCGTTGATAATTGCAGCTTTGTCTAACGTATGAATTTGCATGATGTTCCTCGCTCGATGCTCTTTTAACGGCGTGGATAAGAAAAACTTTAGTAAAAGAGGGAATTATTTAAAGGTGCTAGGGAAGGCGAAACAAAAAAGCCCGCTAAATAGCGAGCTTTTGAATAAGACTAAATTGAACTTAGGGGGGAAGTATATTACTTCGCTAGGTTCTCAGCTACGAAGTCCCAGTTTACTAGAGCCCAGAAGCCGTTCATGTAATCAGGACGTACGTTGCGGTAATCGATGTAGTACGCGTGTTCCCATAGGTCAACAGTTAGAAGTGGTGTTGTACCTTCTTCTGTTAGAGGAGTAGCAGCGTTAGAAGTGTTAACGATCTCTAGAGAGCCATCAGCTTTCTTAACCAGCCAAGTCCATGAAGAACCGAAGTTGTTGATTGCTGAATCAGTAAACTTCGCTTTGAATTCTTCAAAAGAACCGAATGCTGCGTTGATTGCGTCTGCAACTGCGCCAGTTGGCTCGCCGCCCGCATTTGGAGCAAGACAGTGCCAGTAGAACGTGTGGTTCCAGATTTGCGCTGCGTTGTTGAATACGCCACCAGTAGAAGTCTTGATGATCTCTTCTAGAGTTTTGCCTTCGAACTCAGTACCAGGGATAAGACCGTTAAGCTTAACAACGTAAGTGTTGTGGTGCTTACCGTGGTGGTAGTCTAGAGTCTCTGCTGAGATGTGTGGTTCTAGTGCGTCTTTCGCGTAAGGAAGAGCTGGTAGTTCAAATGCCATTACTCGATTCTCCATTGATTTGAAAGGATGACCTTTCGATTGCTTCCAGTGTTTTTTTATAGCTATGTCGCCTTTAAGGCTGACTTGCTAAGTATTTTAGCAAGTTTTTACTTTATTAAAACCCCGATATGAAAATATTTTAAGAGGTTAGCAGTGGTGAAGTGCTGCATTGCTCGCCAATGAGCAACCTAAAATTAAGCCTTATTAATTATATGGTTTTTATTCTGTCGTTATTGAGTAGAATGTGGCAAATAAATAAAGTTCAAACCCATGAATGAGGAAGCGATGGAAACTATCGACAAAATCAAACAGCAGATCTCTGAAAACTCAATCCTGCTGTACATGAAAGGATCACCGAAACTACCTAGCTGTGGTTTCTCTTCTCAAGCGTCACAGGCACTAATGGCATGTGGTGAGAAGTTCGCTTACGTAGACATTCTGCAAAACCCAGATATCCGTGCTGAGTTACCAAAGTACGCGCAATGGCCAACTTTCCCTCAACTATGGGTTGAAGGTGAGCTTATCGGCGGTTGTGACATTATTCTAGAAATGTTCCAAAAAGGTGAACTGCAGCCTCTAATCAAAGAAGCAGCAGCGCGCGCTGAAGATCAAGCTGAGTAATTCGTAAATACTCACATTTAGCGATAGAATACGAAGGAGCCGTACTGGCTCCTTTTTCTTTTTAGGTTAGTGGAATGAACATAAAGCTTTACTACGTGCATGACCCAATGTGCAGTTGGTGTTGGGGTTACAAACCAACGCTGGATAAACTAAAACAGCAACTGCCAGGTGTGATTCAGTTTGAGTATGTGGTTGGTGGTCTTGCGCCAGATACTAATTTACCGATGCCGCCCGAGATGCAACAAAAACTCGAAGGTATTTGGAAGCAGATTGAGCGCCAGTTAGGCACTAAGTTTAACTACGATTTCTGGAAGCTTTGTACGCCAGTTAGAAGCACTTACCAATCTTGTCGTGCGGTTATTGCAGCGGGCTTTCAAGATTCTTATGAGCAGATGCTAGAAGCGATTCAGCATGCGTATTACTTACGTGCGATGCCTCCTCATGAAGAAGCCACTCACTTGCAATTAGCGAGAGAAATTGGCTTGAATGTTCAGCAATTCAAGAATGACATGGATGGCTCTTTCTTAGAAGGTGTGTTCGAAGATCAATTGAGCCTTGCAAAGAGCCTAGGTGTGAACTCTTACCCTAGCTTGGTTCTTAAAATTAACGACGCTTATTTTCCGATTGCCATCGATTACCTGTCGACAGAACCAACCTTGAAGCTGATTCGTGAGCGTATTATTGACAATATGCCAGCGCAATAACCACAGTTATGAATAACAAAAAGCCGCTCATTGAGCGGCTTTTTCGTAACTAAATGTATATCCATCCAAACAATAGTATTAAAGCACCATTGCTGCAATCCAACCAAAGATGATTAGAGGGATATTGTAATGGATAAAGGTTGGAACGACTGTTTCCCAAATGTGCTCATGTTGACCGTCGGCATTTAGACCAGATGTAGGGCCTAATGTAGAGTCAGAAGCTGGAGAGCCTGCATCACCTAACGCCGCCGCAGTACCTACCAGTGCAATCGTTGCCATCGGCGAGAAGCCAAATGCTAGCGCAAGAGGCACATAGATAGTTGCAAGGATTGGAATCGTAGAGAACGATGAACCAATGCCCATTGTTACCAACAGACCAACGATCAGCATCAGTAGTGCAGCTAAAGGCTTATTGTCACCGATGCTGGTTGATAGCGATTGTACTAGTGTTTCAACACCGCCAGTTTGCTTCATTACTGCTGCAAAACCTGCCGCTGCAATCATGATGAAGCCAATCATTGCCATCATGTGTACACCTTTAGTGAACACGTCGTGCGTCTCTTTCCATGCAATAACGCCGCCGAAAGTAAACACCATAAAGCCAGCTAGAGCACCGATAATCATTGAACCCGTGTAAAGCTGAACACCCAAAGCAGCGACAATACCAAGTGCCGCAACCAAGATGTGCTTTTTATTGATGACATGATCGGTTTCGTCAACGACAGTCAACTCAGTTTCTTTGTAGACACGCGGTTTACGATAGCTAACAAAGATAGCCAGTAATAGACCAAACAGCATACCTGCACCAGGCAGTAACATGGCGGTTGGGACTTGGCTTGCAACCACATTCTCCAAACCGTTGTCATGTAGGTTCTTTAACAGAATGTTGTTTAAGAAAATACCGCCGAAACCAACAGGCAAGATCATGTAAGGTGTGATCAAACCGAAGGTAAGAACACACGCGACCAAACGTCGATCGAGCTTAAGTTTCGCAAATACGCCCAAAAGAGGTGGAATCAAAATTGGAATAAAGGCGATATGGACCGGAATTACGTTCTGAGATGACATAGTGACAAGAACGAGCGCGACTAACACCGCGTACTTTAACCCGGTAGTTGACGCCGAGTTTTCTTTACCATTTAAGCGCTTGATAACACTTTTGGCCAGTAGATCCGTGATGCCTGATTTCGAGATGGCAACAGCGAAAGTACCTAACATGGCGTAGCTTAGCGCAATAGTTGCACCGCCACCTAGACCACTTTCAAATGCGGCAACCGTATCCCCAAGGCTCATGCCTGCGACTAGGCCGCCTACGATGGCACTAAACGTGAGGGCAACCACCACGTTTACGCGCATCAATGCTAACACGAGCATGACGCACACTGATATAACGACAGGATTCATACTTTTCCTAATATGTTGTGTTTACTTATTATTCTTCGTCGACAAGCGGCCAACCGCCGAGGGCCTTCCATTTGTTGACAATACCGCAGAATAATTCTGCTGTTTTTTGTGTATCGTAAAGCGCAGAGTGTGCTTCACGGTTATCAAATTCCATCCCGGCTGTTTTGCATGCTTTAGCGAGAACTGTTTGGCCATAAGCAAGGCCACTTAATGTAGCCGTATCAAAAGTAGCAAAGGGATGAAAAGGGACTCTTTTTAGTTTACAGCGTTCATTTGCTGCATTTACAAAACCCAAGTCGAATGCTGCGTTATGAGCAACCATAATTGCACGTGAGCAATCTGCGGCTTTTTGTTCTTTGCGAATAAGCTTATAAATTTCCTTTAGAGCCTCTTGCTCAGAAACAGCACCTCGAAGAGGGCTGAAAGGGTCACGAATACCATTGAATTCAAGCGCTTCTTTTTCTAAGTTAGCGCCTTCAAATGGTTCCACATGAAAATGAATGGTGGAGGCCGGATGCAACACGCCATGTTCGTCCATTTTCAACGTAACGGCACAGATTTCTAAAAGTGCATCAGTTTGAGCATTGAAACCAGCGGTCTCAACGTCTACTACCACAGGGAAATAACCACGAAAGCGTTTTTTCAAGGTTAGAGCTTCATTTTCTAGTGTCATGTTGGCTTATTTTTGTGTGACGAAGGCTACATTATTGCAGATTATACCGATGAGAAAAACCGCAATTTAAGAGAAAACCGGAATTCTATTTTGCATCCAATCAATAAGTTTGTATTGCATATTATGTAGACGTTTATTCGCCATACTTTGCATCATGTAAACCGATAAAACATGAGGAAGTAAAACGCTAAGTGGCGGTTAAGGTGATTGGAACACGGTGGCTCACATTAATGGCAGTGTGACAGATAACCCTATATTGGCGAGATTTTTGCATGCTGGTTGAAGTGGTTTTATTGATGCAAATTGATGGCAACAGACTGCCGTTTAAGAGACAGTATTAGATGAAGAAATGGCTGATTACCAGTGGTGTTGTATTTTCGTTGTTTAGCACAAGCAGCTTCGCTTTGATGGGCAAACGTTATGCTGCAACTCCACAGCAATCTCAATGGGAAATGGTGGTCAATACACCATTAGAATGTCAGCTTGTACACCCCATTCCAAGCTTTGGAGATGCGGTATTTTCATCTCGTGCAAATAAAAAAATCAATTTAGACTTTGAGTTAAAAATGCGTCTTCCGATGGGAGAAACACGTAACGTCAGTCTCATTTCTATGCCGCCACCTTGGCGACCAGGTGAACACGCCGATCGAATTACAAACCTAAAGTTTTTTAAACAGTTTGATGGTTATGTCGGAGGGCAAACAGCATGGGGCATGTTGTCTGAGCTGGAAAAAGGCCGTTATCCGACTTTTAGTTACCAAGATTGGAAGAGCCGAGATCAGAGAATTGAAGTCGCATTGTCATCAGTACTATTTCAAAACAAGTACAACGCGTTTAGCGACTGTATTTCCAACTTATTGAAATACAGTTTCGAGGACATTGCTTTTACGATTTTGCACTACGAAAGACAAGGTGATCAGTTAACCAAGGCTTCTAAAAAGCGTTTATCACAAATTGCAGATTATATCCGACATAATCAAGATATCGATCTCGTGCTGGTAGCGACGTACACAGATTCAACCGATGGTAAAAGTGCGAGTCAAAGTTTATCAGAGCGACGTGCAGAGTCACTTCGTGACTATTTTCAGTCTCTAGGGCTACCGGAAGATCGAATTCAAGTGCAAGGGTACGGCAAGCGTCGTCCTATTGCAGATAACGGTTCGCCAATAGGAAAAGACAAAAACCGCCGAGTCGTGATATCTCTAGGGCGAACCCAAGTGTGATGCATATAAAAACGCCGAAGCTGAAAGCTTCGGCGTTTTTGATTTACTGACGTTGTTAATAATATTTTAGTGGTATTTTGCCAAGCACCTTTCGGTGATTCTTGCTGTATAATTTGAATGTTAGTTTAAGCGGAATTTGGCAATGACTTCGCAATTGGTTGCGGTATCTATTTTTTCAACCTGTTTGGCAATAGCCGGATTAGGGTGACGCTTCATAAAGTCTATCAACGCCTTAGTGCAGCATCCTATCGAGTCGATAAAGCTTGCACACTCTTTATTTGGGCATTGTGGGATAAGTGTTAAGACTTTCTCAGAGGCCAGTTGAAGGTATTTGAGTTCATAGTCAGTATCTCCAGCCCAACGCCAGAACTGAGCTAAGTTATGACAAGAAATCACAGAAATTAATAATCGCTCGTCCGCCTCAATTTCCACACATTCGCTGATATCTTCACTCAGGCTTAGGGCTTGCTGGTAATGAAGAATGCTGCGAACAGGGTCATCTAGTTGAAGTGCCGTATCGGCTAGAAGTGTGTGTTTTTCCCATTCACTGATCATTATCGTAATCCCGCATATCGAAGTTGCGGATAAATCTAAACGATAACTATTATCAAGTAAAGAGTTTTGTTTATAAAAGGACAGGCAGATCGCAGACCTGCCTGTAATCGGAGTTCAACTTGCAGTACAAGTGATTATTAGAAGTGCCGCTTAGCCTTCAAGACCTGCTGAAGCTTGCTTGTTTTGAATAAGCTCAATCATATAACCATCTGGGTCTTTTACGAATGCAATGTGCGTGCTTCCGCCTTTTACTGGACCTGGCTCACGCGTCACATTACCGCCCGCCGCTTTGATAGCGTCGCAAGTTGCGTAGATATCATCAACACCAATGGCGATATGACCAAAAGCGGTACCTAAGTCATACTCAGTTTTACCCCAGTTGTAAGTCAGTTCGATCACTGCACCTTGGGATTCGTCACCATAACCAAGAAACGCTAGCGTGTATTCGTACTCTTTATTTTCGTTAGTACGAAGCAGCTGCATGCCCATAACTTCAGTGTAAAACTTGATGGATTTGTCTAGATCACCTACGCGAAGCATAGTGTGGAGAATTCGACCGTTTGACATTTTTTGCTCCTAGCTTTGATTTACAAATAGCGTTAGCTATCTGGGTATACTTTCTCTTTATATTCGCACAAATCTTCGATAATGCAGCTACCGCAGCGAGGCTTTCTTGCTACGCACGTATAACGACCATGAAGAATGAGCCAGTGGTGCACATCGAGTTTGAACTCTTTTGGCACAACTTTTAATAGCTTCTGCTCGACATCATCAACCGTTTTTCCCATCGCAAATTTAGTGCGATTCGACACGCGATAAATGTGCGTATCGACGGCAATAGTTGGCCAACCAAAAGCGGTGTTGAGCACGACGTTTGCGGTCTTGCGACCTACGCCTGGTAGCGCTTCTAACGCTGCACGATCTTCAGGAACTTCACCATTGTGTTTTTCCAACAAGATCTTACAAGTCTTGATTGTGTTTTCTGCCTTTGAGTTAAACAAACCGATGGTCTTTATGTATTCTTTTAAGCCATCGACTCCCAAATCAAGAATGCTTTGAGGTGTATTCGCTACAGGGAAAAGCTTGTCGGTGGCTTTATTGACGCTTACATCGGTTGCTTGAGCTGATAGTAATACAGCGATTAGCAGCTCAAAAGGGGAGTTCCAGTTAAGCTCAGTTTGAGGATTCGGATTGTTTTCTCGTAATCGCTCAAGAATCTCGATTCTTTTTATTTTGTTCATTGCTGACTTCCAATACCGTCTCTGCGGTTTATGAAAAAGGCTCCTATGACAGAGCCTTATCTTGTTATGCGTTAGTGACGCGAGCACGTTCTATGGTTGGTTTTTCTTCTTTTGGTTGACGTGCCTGAATTGAATTATCTATGACATTTTTGAGCGCTATCAACAGCCCAACGCCGATAAATGCACCAGGTGGGAGAAGCGCTAACAGGAAGCTATTGTCAAATTGGAAAACTTGAATCCGTAGAGCTGAAGCCCAGTCTCCTAGGAGCAGGTCTGCTCCGTCGAATAGTGTGCCATTACCAATTAATTCGCGCATGGCACCTAAAACAACCAAGACGCTCGTCATACCAAGGCCCATCCACAAACCATCTAGCGCAGCGGGTGCAACATCATTTTTTGACGCGTAAGCTTCTGCTCGGCCAATAATAATGCAGTTCGTTACAATCAGAGGAATAAAGATACCTAGAGACAGGTACAAACCGTACGCATAGGCATTCATTAACAACTGAACGCAGGTAACGAGTGAGGCAATGATCATAACGAATACAGGTATACGGATCTCTTTTGGCACATAGTTACGGATAAGAGAAACTGTTACGTTGGATCCAACTAGCACGAGTAAGGTTGCAATACCAAGACCTAATGCATTGGTTATCGTGGAAGAAACCGCTAGCAGTGGACATAAGCCCAGCAGTTGTACGAGAGCGGGGTTATTACTCCACATACCGTTTTTCATCAGTAATTTATTCTCATTCATTACTGCTCTCCTTCACAGCCTAACGGCTGGCTAAGAATGTCTTCACGAGATTGGTTTACGTAGTTAACGGTATTTCGCACCACTTTTACGACGGCTCTTGGCGTGATCGTTGCACCAGTAAATTGATCGAAATCGCCGCCATCTTTACGAACTTTCCACGAATTCCAATTGTTTTCCGTGACTTGTTTTCCTGTAAAGCTCAGGATCCAGTCGGTGACACGAAGATCGATTTTATCGCCCAGACCAGGGGTTTCTTGGTGGTTTAGGACGCGTGTCCCCAAAATATTGCCCTGATTATCAATCCCAGTAATCACTTTTATCTCACCATTGTAGCCATCTGGCGCGATAGATTCTATTGCGATTGCTGTTGGTTCACCATTCTTCGTGGCGAGGTAGGCTGGCATCGCACGTAATGTCCCCAGATCTGGAGACGTGACCATTGTACAAGCTTGCGTGAGTGCGTTGTCATGCATGTTTTCTGGAATGACTTGATTCAAAACAGAAAGTAATTGTTTTTGCTCTTGTACCTTGATTTGGTCTTTTGTTAGGTACTGAGTAAGGGCGACTAATCCGGTTGTTGCACATGCAAATATCGCGAGTGTCAGACCATTTTTTCTAATAGCGGTTAACATTTTTACCTCAGTGACCGTAAGTTCTAGGTTTGGTGTAGTAATCGATCAGTGGCACACACATATTTGCAAGCAACACTGCAAATGCAACACCATCTGGGAAACCGCCCCAACTGCGAATGATAAAAACCAAAGCACCAATAAGCGCACCGAAGATTAAACGTCCTTTGACGGTGGTAGACGCCGAAACGGGATCGGTTGCAATAAAGAATGCGCCAAGCATGGTTGCACCAGATAACAAGTGTAAAATTGGCGACGCAGTTTCCCCTGGCGTCAGCAACGTGAACACTAGGCTAAACAGAGTCAGACTCGCAAGGAAACCTGCTGGAATATACCATTGGATGATACGCTTTTTGATCATGACTATGCCGCCAAGAAGGTAAGCAAGGTTTACCCATTGCCAACCAATACCACCTAAGCCATCAAATATTGGCTGCGACATTACTTCGCTTGGAGTGGCACCTGTAAGAATGCCAGTCTTAAATGCATCAAGTGGTGTCGCCATTGTCACGCCGTCAACACCTGAGCGAACTTGCTGAAGTGATAAGCCGTCGTAATCATAGCCCGTAAAAATTAAAGAGAGTGTATCTGCAAAATTTACATGATCAGGTATGAGTGATGTCGGTGCACTCCAACTCGTCATTTGTACTGGGAAAGAGATCAACAAGACCACATAAGCGACCATTGCAGGGTTGAATAAGTTTTGTCCAAGGCCACCATAGAGGTGTTTAGCGATTACTATCGCAAAAATAAGCCCGATCACCATAATCCACCACGGAGACCATGGTGGTATAGCAACGGCTAACAACCAAGCGGTAACTATTGCACTGTTATCACGTAGCGCTCTCATTGGTGAGCGTTTACGACAGATCATGACTAAGGCTTCAAGGGATACAGCGACTGCAATGGCAAAAATCAGTTGAATAAGCGTACCCCAGCCAAAGAAGTAGGTTTGAGCTACTAAACCTGGAAGTGCGCAAAGTGCCACCCATTTCATTAAGTCTGGCGTACTACGACGACTGTGGGTATGCGGTGAACTGGCAATAAAAAACGACACTACTCGTTCTCCTCAGTATTATTTTTATTAGCTTCTTGTTGCGCTTTGCGTGCCTTCGCGCGCGCAATTGCTGCGGCAACCGCGGCTTTTTTCGGATCTTCGGTTTGCTCGGCAGGTGCTTCAGCTTCTTCCGCTTCAGTTGAGTCTGCTTGTTTCGCTTTACGAGCCTTCGCGCGTGCAATGGCAGCAGCAACCGCGGCTTTTTTCGGATCCACTTCTGGTTCTTCAGAAGTTGCGTCTTCAACAGGCTCAGTTTGCGTTTCTTGCTTCGCTTTGCGCGCTTTGGCTCGAGCGATGGCAGCAGCCACGGCGGCTTTCTTCGGATCTTCGGTTTGCTCGGCAGGTGCGTCAGCTTCTTCCGCTTCAGTTGAGTCTGCTTGTTTCGCTTTACGCGCTTTGGCACGTGCAATGGCAGCAGCCACTGCGGCTTTCTTCGGATCGTCGGTTTGCTCAGCAGGTGCTTCAGCTTCTTCCGCTTCAGTTGAGTCTGCTTGTTTCGCTTTACGTGCTTTGGCACGTGCAATCGCGGCAGCCACGGCGGCTTTTTTCGGATCTTCGGTTTGCTCGGCAGGTGCTTCGGCTTCTTCCGCTTCAATTGAGTCTGCTTGCTTCGCTTTTCGTGCTTTGGCACGTGCAATCGCAGCAGCCACGGCGGCTTTTTTCGGATCTTCGGTTTGCTCGGCAGGTGCGTCAGCTTCTTCCGCTTCGGTTGAGTCTGCTTGCTTCGCTTTGCGCGCTTTGGCTCGAGCAATTGCAGCGGCAACTGCGGCTTTTTTCGGATCGTCGGTTTGCTCAGCAGGTGCGTCAGCTTCTTCCGCTTCAGTTGAGTCTGCTTGCTTCGCTTTACGTGCTTTGGCACGTGCAATGGCAGCAGCCACCGCGGCTTTTTTCGGATCGCCGTCTTGCTGCGCAGACGTTTCCGATTCTACAGATTCAGTTGAATCTTCTTGTTGTGCTTTTTTCGCTTTAGCTCGGGCGATGGCGGCCGCAACTGCCGATTTTTTATCATCAGCGTTATTGTCTGGCGTTTCGCCTTGTTCTTTTTGCGCTTTACGTTCGCGAGCAAGACGTTTGCGTTCTTCGCGCAGTTTTGCCATTTCTGAGTTATCAGGTTCACTAGAGCCTGCTTTAGCTGCTGCCGCTTGTTTAGCCTTCGCTTTGGCAATGGCTGCCGCTACGGCTGGTTTTACTGCTGGCTCTGCTTTTTCAGTGGTTTCTGTCTTTTGAGCTTTCACTCGTGCGATCGCTGCTGCTATCGCATCATCGCTACCAGAAGACTTCATCTCTTTTCGGCGTTGATCGGCAGCTTTCTTGAAGCGATTTTCACGTTCTGCTTTTTCGCGTTCCATACGCGCTTTTTTCTCTTCGAAACGCAGTTTTGCTCGCTCTGCAGCTTCCGCTTCTTGTGTTCTAGTTCGAATTTCTGCTTTCGCTTGGCGGTAGTACTGTACGAGCGGAATTTCACTTGGACACACAAACGCACAAGCGCCGCACTCGATACAATCCTTTAAGTTTAACTCTTCGAGTTTGTCATACTCTTCAGCTTTTGCATGCCATTGCAGTTGTTGAGGCAGCAGCGAAGCAGGGCACGCTTCTGCACATTGGCTACAGCGAATACATTCCATCTCATACTGGTGCGGAGAGATCTCACGACGAGTCGGAGCAAGGATACAGTTTGCTGTCTTGGTAATCGGCACTTGGGAGTGAGGAAGGGTAAAGCCCATCATTGGCCCACCCATAATTAAACGCTGTAACTTCTTATCTGCTTTATAGCCAAACTCATCCAACAGTGCTTGTACTGGTGTCCCTAACAATGCCCAAACGTTGCGTGGTTGTTTGAAGGTTTTACCAGTGAGAGTCACGATGCGCTTTATCATCGGTTCACCGTCGATGACTGCGCGTTTTATAGCGTAAAGAGAACCAACATTCTGGACCAAAATACCAATATCGGCTGGAATCGCGCCACTTGGTACTTCTTTATTGGTTAAAATTTTGATCAGCTGTTTTTCACCGCCAGAAGGGTATTTAGTCGGGATAACGCGAATAACGATATCTTTGTTTATAGCCGCAGCTTCTAGCGCTTTGATTGCTTCTGGCTTGTTGTCTTCAATGCCAATAATAGTGAGCTTTGGTGTCAGGATATGTTCGACAATTTCGATACCTTGAATAAGCTCTTCGGCATGTTCTTGCATGAGCTTGTCATCAGACGTGATGTATGGCTCGCACTCTGCTGCATTAACGATAAGAATCTCGGTACGAGCAAAACCTGATTGGATTTTTTTTGCAGTAGGGAAGCCTGCGCCACCCATACCAGAAATACCAGCGAGACGAATAACATCAATCAGTGCGTCAGAGGTTTCTTGTTGGTAATCTGCGACGGGGTTTCTTTCACACCATGCATCGTTACCATCAGGCGTGATGACAGCGCACAATTCACTTAACCCAGAAGGGTGCGCGACAGTTCGTGGCTCAATCGCGGTGAGCGTACCTGATGTTGGAGCATGCACTGGAACCGTAAAGCCGGTCTCCGATTGCGTTAATGGCTGACCTTTTAATACGTAGTCACCTTCGGAAACCAGTAGGTTACCCGCTTTACCAATGTGCTGTTTTAGCGGCAATACAATTTCTGACGGGATAGCCGCATGAGCGAGTTCAGTTTTGTTGGACTGCTTTTTATTTTCTGCCGGATGCACACCACCTGGGAAATCCCAAAGCGCGCCTGTACGAATTTGTTCAATCAAAGACAACATGTGAAACCTTACTTAATTGAATCTTTCACGTTCGCTGCATTGTCGGCAGCATCCGTAATGTTAAGTACCGGAATGGAGTGAAGTTGCCACTTCCAGCTTTCTGTGGTCGTTGCCACAGGAATCATTTCAATACAATCAGTCGGACATGGGGCAACACACAAGTCACAGCCCGTACATTCGTCTTTGATTACGGTATGGACCGCCTTTGTTCCGCCTACAATTGCATCCACCGGACACGCCTGAATACACTTAGTGCAGCCAATACACATGTCTTCATGAATAAACGCAACGGTTGGAATTTTGCTGTCGAGATCGTGCGCAGATTCTTCTGGCTCAACACCCATTAAGTCGGCGAGCTTTTCGATTGTTGCCTGACCACCAGGGGGACATTTGTTTATGTGGTCGCCATTTGCAATTGCTTCAGCATAAGGGCGGCAACCAGGGTAGCCACATTGACCGCATTGAGTTTGCGGTAAAATGGCGTCGATTTGATCCACAATAGGGTCCGCTTCAACTTTAAAGCGAATAGAAGCAAAACCAAGTATCGCGCCGAAAATCGCAGCCAGAACCGCTAACGCGATAATCGCAATTAAAATCGTACTCATCGCTTACTTCACCAAACCTGTAAAGCCCATAAAGGCGAGTGACATTAAACCTGCTGTAATCATTGCTATTGATGCACCTTTAAAAGGTACAGGAACGTCGGCGGCGGCTATGCGCTCTCGCATGGATGCAAAAAGTATCAACACCAATGAGAAACCAACAGCGGCGCCGAAGCCGTAGATGATCGATTCAATAAAGTTATGGTTTTCATTAATGTTAAGAAGTGCCACGCCCAATACTGCGCAGTTTGTTGTGATCAGCGGTAAGAAAATGCCAAGCAAGCGATAAAGCGTCGGGCTGGTTTTGTGCACAACCATTTCGGTGAACTGCACCACAACGGCTATCACCAAAATAAAACTCATGGTTCGAAGGTACTCAATACCTAGTGGACGAAGGATGTAGCTTTCCACTAAATACGCACACACTGACGCGAGCGTTAGCACAAAAGTTGTCGCTAAGCCCATACCTATTGCTGTTTCCAGTTTTTTGGACACACCCATGAAAGGACATAGGCCCAAAAACTTCACCAGTACAAAGTTGTTCACCAGCACAGTGCCGACCAACAACAAAACATATTCGGTCATAGTTATTACGTTCTTAAAATCCGATCTTGATATTATCGTGTTTTGTGACACCAATAACAACCAGTGAACGATGTGGTTTTACATACACGATGGAAAAATAGTCGTCTATTTGATCTATTTTGATGAATCAATAAGAAATTGAATCGTTTGCTGAATGTATTGTTAGCGAGAGGATACTACCTATTAATTTTCATCTAATGTGTGATTTTAAAAAAAGCCCGCCTCTCCCAGGTAGAAAAGAGAGGCAGGCAATGCATATTTACAAGCTAATTATTTAAATCTTCTGAGTGCTTGATGGACTATGTTTATATCTTACTTGTGAAAGTACGAGTGATGACGTCTTGCTGTTGCTCTGTCGTTAGAGAGTTAAAACGTACCGCATAACCAGACACTCGAATCGTCAACTGAGGGTATTTCTCTGGATGTTCAACCGCATCCAATAACATCTCTCGGTCTAGAACGTTGACGTTAAGGTGTTGACCACCTTCAATCGCAATGCCCTCGTTGCTTGCTTCGTGATGGAAGTAACCATCCATTAGCGCAGCTAGGTTCTTCTTCTGACTCAAGTCATCTTTACCCAATGCGCTCGGCACAATTGAGAAAGTGTAAGAAATACCATCTTTAGCGTAAGCAAACGGTAATTTAGAAACCGATGCCAGAGACGCAACCGCCCCTTTTTCATCACGACCGTGCATTGGGTTTGCACCCGGTCCAAAAGGCATACCTGCGCGACGGCCATCAGGTGTATTACCCGTTTTTTTACCGTAAACCACGTTAGATGTGATTGTTAAAATCGATTGAGTTGGCACTGCTTCGCGGTAGGTGTGCATCTTCTGAATTTTCTTCATGAAGCGCTCAACTAGATCACAAGCGATGTCATCAACACGGGCATCGTTGTTACCAAATTTTGGATAATCACCTTCGATTTTAAAATCAACGGCGATGCCATCTTCATCACGAACGGGTTTCACGGTTGCGTATTTAATTGCTGCTAAAGAGTCTGCAACAACAGACAGACCTGCAATACCACACGCCATCGTGCGGTGCACGTCGCGATCCATCAATGCCATCAGTGACGCTTCGTAGCTGTAACGGTCATGTGAGTAATGGATGATGTTCAACGCTGTGACGTATTGCGTTGCTAACCATTCCAACATGTTGTCGAAACGAGGCATCAAAGCGTCAAAGTCGAGAATTTCATCTTGAACTTTGTCCACTACCGGACCCACTTGCGCTTTCGATTTTTCATCGATACCACCATTGATGGTGTAAAGCAGCGCTTTTGCAAGGTTGGCACGTGCACCAAAGAATTGCATGTGCTGACCAACAATTTGCGGGCTCACACAACATGCAATCGCGTAGTCGTCATTGTTGAAATCAGGACGCATTAGATCGTCGTTTTCGTATTGAACCGAAGAGGTATCAATCGACACTTTTGCAGCGTATTGCTTGAACGCTTCAGGTAATTGCTCTGACCAAAGAATCGTCATGTTTGGCTCAGGAGCAGGGCCCATAGTATGTAGTGTATGTAAGTACCGGAATGTCGTTTTAGATACTAGCGTACGGCCATCAACGCCCATACCAGCCATGGCTTCGGTTGCCCAGATTGGGTCGCCAGAGAACAATGAATCGTATTCTGGTGTGCGTAGGAAGCGAACCATGCGTAGCTTCATGATGAAGTGGTCAATCATTTCTTGCGCTTGTGACTCATCAATCAAACCGTTTGCGATATCGCGTTCTAGATAGACGTCTAGGAAAGTCGAAGTACGGCCCAGTGACATTGCTGCGCCGTTTTGCGATTTAACCGCCGCTAGGTAGCCAAAGTAGGTAAATTGGATCGCTTCTTGTGCTGTTTTTGCAGGTAGCGACATATCAATGCCGTATTTCAGACCCATTTGACGAATGTCTTCAAGTGCTTGAACTTGATCGGCTATTTCTTCGCGAAGACGAAGTGTTTTCTCAAGATCGTTGCCTTGTTCTAAGAACGTTTGTGTTGAGTTGTATTGTTCTTTTTTGTCTGCTTTTAAGAAGTCGATACCGTATAGGGCGAGACGGCGATAGTCACCAATGATACGACCACGGCCATAGGCATCAGGAAGGCCCGTGATGATGCCTGATTTACGACACGCCAGAATTTCTTGGGTGTAAAGGTCGAAACACGCTTTGTTGTGAGTTTTACGGTATTCAGTGAAGATCTTTTCAACCGTTGGATCCAATTCGCGGCCATAAACTTCGCACGAGTTTTTTACCATGCGAATCCCGCCATTGGCGATGATTGCACGTTTTAGCGGTTGATCAGTTTGTAAGCCAACGATCTTTTCCAGATCTTTGTTGATGTAGCCTGCATCGTGGGAAGTGATTGTTGAGGGCAAGTCTGTGTCAAAATCAATAGGGGCGTGTGTGCGGCTTTCTTGTTTTATGCCTTCAAGCACTTGGTTCCATAATGCTGAAGTGGATTTGCTAACCTCGGCTAAGAAAGACTCGTCTCCCTCATAGGGTGTATAGTTTTTTTGGATGAAGTCACGAGTGTTGACAGAGTTTTGCCATTCACCAGCAGTAAATCCAGCCCATGCATCTAGCATGTCAGTTGTCGGAATAGTCATAAGTAAATCCCTAAGTTATTGATAATTAGAATGGAGGCGACGAGTAGGACGGAACCATTCTTAACCCTTTTAATCGTATGGATTTATTTGTTATGAGTAAAATGAATGCTTTTCATTTTTTTTATGATTAAATTGCATTAATAATAGATTCAACTATTTACGATTGTGTTTTGCTAGAAAAGAGACAGAATTAAATGTGTGGTGCTGTGAGAACACTATCTATGACAATGTTATGAGTTCTGTAATTTGAACTTATTTCGGTGTGATTTTATGGCGCCTAGATTGGCTTAGATTTCATGGCGATTAAGATACAAAAAAGCCGTGTCTTGCGACACGGCTTTTCTATAATCTGGCTCCTCCTGCTGGGCTCGAACCAGCGACCTGCGGATTAACAGTCCGTCGCTCTACCAACTGAGCTAAGGAGGAATTGCTTTGCTTGAAAGCGGGAAGAATCTTACCGAGCACTCAAACTACTGTCAACAGTAAAAAAATACATTTTTAGCAAAAAATATTGAGTTAAGGGCTTTACTTTTCTGTATGGCTTGCCAGTAAAGGCTCGAGGTTAGTTATCCACTAAATTTGTGGATAAGTATGTTGATGAGATCTGGGTAAAGAAAATTGATATGCAACTAAGTTTTTATTTAATGAATTTTTAGTCGGAGTTATGCGTAAAATAAGCAAATAAAACAGAGATTTATCGATCTTAATCAAAAGGTATTCAAAGTGGATAAAAATCAATCTTTTGGGGATAAGAAAGTTTTAAGCTAATTTTTGGGGAAAAGTTGTGGAAATTATAATGTGAAGAATGTGTGTAGCTCTTCAACTAGGGCGAAGTACTATATCAGAGTCACTTTTGTATGGCTATAGCATTCTAGACAAACAAGAAAATTTATTAACAATGATGGTTAAATTCTCGATAGACGTAGATTTCATTAGCTAAGGTGTATATATATACAGCCAAAGCGCAGTAAAATTGAGGAAGGGTATGAGTAAAGTCTATGAATTGGTCTCCGATTATCAGCCGTCGGGCGATCAACCAGGAGCGATCAATCAGTTGCTTGAGGGGCTCGATGCTGGGCTAGCACATCAAACATTGTTGGGGGTCACAGGCTCAGGTAAAACCTTCACACTAGCGAATGTGATTGCTCAAGCCCAACGACCTGCAATATTACTTGCGCCAAACAAAACGCTTGCTGCTCAGTTATATGGTGAGATGAAGTCATTCTTTCCTAATAATGCGGTTGAGTATTTTGTTTCTTACTACGATTACTACCAACCTGAAGCATATGTTCCCACAACAGATACTTTCATTGAAAAGGACGCTTCGGTTAACGCCCACATTGAGCAAATGCGACTGTCTGCCACTAAAGCTTTATTGGAACGGAAAGACGCTATTATCGTTGCTTCGGTTTCAGCTATCTATGGTTTGGGTGATCCGGAATCCTACTTACAAATGATGCTTCATTTGCGACGTGGAGATGTGATTGATCAGCGTGATATGCTTCGTCGCCTAGCGGAGCTCCAATACTCACGCAATGATGTTGCTTTTGAGCGTGGCCAATTCCGTGTTCGAGGTGAAGTGATTGACATCTTCCCAGCCGAATCAGACCAAGACGCTGTGCGCGTTGAGATGTTTGACGATGAGGTGGATTGCATCAGTGTGTTCGACCCATTGACAGGCGTGGTCAAACAACGAGACTTGCCGCGCTATACCATCTATCCCAAGACGCACTATGTCACGCCAAGAGATCGCATTCTTGAAGCGATTGAAAATATTAAAGTCGAACTAGAAGTGCGCAAAAAGCAGCTTCTAGATAACAACAAGCTACTGGAAGAGCAGCGAATTAGCCAGCGCACTCAATTCGATATCGAAATGATGAATGAGTTGGGCTTTTGCTCCGGTATCGAAAACTATTCTCGTTATCTCAGTGGACGCTCGGAAGGTGAGCCGCCACCAACCCTGTTTGACTATTTACCTCATGATGGCTTGTTGATCATCGATGAATCTCACGTGACAGTACCGCAGATAGGTGCCATGTATAAAGGTGACCGTTCGCGTAAAGAAACGCTGGTGGAGTTTGGTTTCCGGTTACCTTCAGCTTTGGATAATCGTCCACTGAAGTTTGAGGAGTTTGAAGCACTAGCGCCACAAACGATTTTCGTCTCTGCTACTCCTGGAAATTACGAACTAGAAAAATCGGCGGGTGATGTGGCGGATCAAGTCGTTCGCCCTACAGGCTTGCTTGACCCTGAGTTGGAGGTTCGCCCAGTAGCGACCCAAGTCGACGACCTATTGTCTGAGATCCGTATTCGCGCTGCTAAAGATGAGCGAGTTCTGGTTACAACACTGACCAAACGAATGGCTGAAGATCTCACCGAATACCTTCACGAACATGATGTTAAGGTACGTTATTTACACTCAGACATTGATACTGTTGAGCGTGTGGAAATTATCCGTGACCTTCGCCTTGGAGAATTTGACGTGCTGGTGGGAATCAACTTATTGAGAGAGGGCCTGGATATGCCAGAGGTCTCGTTAGTTGCAATTTTGGATGCGGATAAAGAGGGCTTCTTGCGGTCTGAACGCTCACTCATTCAGACCATTGGTCGTGCTGCACGAAACATCGAAGGTAAGGCGATTTTATACGCTGACCGAATCACCAACTCAATGAAAAAGGCGATGGATGAAACTAACCGTCGTCGCGAGAAGCAGGAAGCGTACAACGAAGAAATGGGTATTTCGCCACAAGCGCTCAAACGAAATATCAAAGACATCATGGAACTTGGCGATATCACTAAGTCTAAACGCCAGCGTAACACTAAACAGGTACCATTATCGAAAGTGGCGGAGCCTTCGCAAACTTACGAGGCACTGTCCCCTCAGCAGCTAGAAAAAGAAATCAGTCGACTGGAGGCAGCTATGTATCAGCATGCGCAAGATTTAGAATTTGAGTTAGCGGCACAAAAGCGTGACGAGATTGAAAAACTACGAGCGCAGTTCATCGCAAATAGTTGAACAAACTTACCGATTTAGCTATCCAAGCATTTTAGGTCGCTTGTAAAAAAAAGAAGCCAATAGGCAGTCGGGTCTATTGGCTTGTTTTGTGAACATATCGTTCACTAACAACGTCAGTTGGCTAGGTGACCCGAGGGGTCACTATCGTTACAGCATGGTTTGTGCCACTTTTTAAATAATTGATATTATTTTTGAATTTTTTCCTTTGCCCATAATTTAGCTAATGTTATTTGCAAAATGCAAAGCGTAATGCGATTATTGTTTAAAACACAACAAAATAATAGCTAGGTTATGCAACAAAAACCCGAAGGCCCAAAGTCTCGTTACCTTTTAATGGTCGAGGACACCGCATCTGTTGCGGCTCTGTACCGCTCATACCTGACACCGCTTGGCATAGATATCAATATTGTCGGCACAGGTAGGGATGCCATTGAGAGCCTAAATCATCGAATTCCAGATCTTATTTTACTCGATCTCCGTCTGCCAGATATGACGGGGATGGACGTTTTACATGCCGTTAAAAAGAGTCATCCCGACGTACCTATAATTTTTATGACCGCTCACGGTTCTATCGATACCGCTGTCGAGGCCATGCGTCATGGCTCACAAGACTTTCTAATTAAACCGTGTGAAGCAGACCGTTTACGTGTCACGGTTAACAATGCCATTCGTAAAGCGACCAAGCTAAAAAATGAAGCCGATAATCCAGGTAATCAGAGCTATCAGGGGTTTATCGGCAGTAGCCAAACCATGCAGCAGGTTTACCGTACGATAGATTCAGCGGCGAGCAGTAAAGCGAGTATTTTTATCACAGGTGAAAGTGGTACTGGTAAAGAGGTATGTGCCGAGGCTATTCACGCAGCAAGTAAACGTGGTGACAAACCTTTTATTGCAATTAACTGTGCTGCAATTCCAAAAGATTTGATTGAGAGTGAACTGTTTGGTCACGTAAAAGGGGCCTTTACTGGCGCTGCGAATGATCGTCAAGGGGCAGCTGAGTTAGCGGATGGCGGCACACTTTTTCTAGATGAGCTTTGTGAGATGGACTTGGATTTACAAACCAAGTTGCTACGATTTATTCAAACGGGCACATTCCAAAAAGTGGGTTCCTCAAAAATGAAGAGCGTGGATGTGCGCTTTGTGTGTGCCACTAACCGTGATCCCTGGAAAGAGGTACAAGAAGGTCGATTCCGTGAAGATTTGTACTATCGTTTGTATGTCATTCCTTTGCATTTACCGCCTTTACGCGAACGAGGCGAAGATGTTATTGAAATTGCATACTCACTGTTAGGTTACATGTCACACGAAGAAGGAAAAAGCTTCATACGTTTTGCGCCTGATGTCATCGAGCGATTCAACAGCTATGAGTGGCCGGGTAACGTTCGTCAGTTACAAAACGTGCTACGCAATATCGTTGTTCTAAACAACGGTAAAGAGATTACGTTGGATATGTTACCGCCACCGTTGAATCAACCGCTTGACCGTCCGTCGTCTGTGGCTAAATTAATTGAGCCGAAAGCGATGACCGCATCTGAGATTATGCCATTATGGATGACGGAAAAAATGGCAATCGAGCAAGCGATTGAAGCATGTGATGGCAATATTCCTCGAGCGGCGGGATACCTTGATGTCAGTCCGTCGACGATTTACCGCAAGTTACAGGCATGGAACGGCAAGGAAGAGCGGCAAAAAGTATGAGTGTAAATGTATTAAATCAGCAAAAAATAGATGAACTGTCGATGGAAATTGGCAGTGACAACGTACCTGTACTGTTCGATATCTTCCTAGGAGAAATGGATACCTATATCGAGAACTTATCCCAACTACAGGGGGCAGAGCGATTAGCTTACTCAAAAGAAATCAGCCACGCGCTGAAAAGTAGTGCTGCGAGCTTTGGGGCAGATCGCCTTTGTGAACTGGCGATGTCCATAGACAAAAAAGCGAAAGCCGATGATTTAACTGCGGAGTCTGAGGAATTAGAGGCGATGTTCGATCTTTTGCACGAAACTCGAGATGCTTATCGCTCTTGGCGACAGTAGCTATTTATTCCTATTAACCATTTTTTCTTAGTAAACATCTGTTCTTACTGGATGCCTGAACTAAAACCCTTCGATGACAGAAGGGTTTTCATTATCAATAAACAACTTAAAAGAGGGCGCTAGTCAGGTAACGTGCTCCTAGATAGAAAGTTGTAGCTGATTTTCAATCGCTAGTTTGAGCTTGTTTCTATCGTGACGCCAGTCTCGGTTAGAGGAGGCGAGTGACTCCGTCACTACATTCCATTGACTTAAGACGTCTTGCTCGGTTTTCTCTGCTAGAACCACGTCTATTTTTCTTCCTTGACAGGCACGTTCACACCATTCTAATTTTTGAGCCATCGTCATTCGTCCCGCTGGGCCGTATTCTGGACTCAGGTTAGCAACAAAAATGACTTTTGCTTTTGTGTTTGCTGCAATCGCTTTGCCGAGTTCAGGCAGCAATAAAGGAGGCATGATACTAGTTAAAAAACTGCCAGGGCCAAGAATAATCGCGTCCGCTTCCGCCAAAGCTGTGATGGCTTCTTTGGTAGCAGGCACTTCTGGTGAAAGATCCAAACGTCGCAAGTCTGCTTTCATTTCGTCGACATTTGTTTCTCCCGTAACCCACTTCCCATCTACGGATAACGCGGAAAGATCCGAAGGGTGTTCGGACATAGGAAGGATGTTAACATCGACTTTTAACATATTGCGAATCAGATTAATGGCATCTAAAGGTCTGACCGATAAGTTATCGAGTGCAGTAAGCATCAAATTACCAAGATTATGACCATCAAGTTCGCCAGTGCCTTTGAAGCGATATTCAAACATCATAGAACTGATCGAAGGCTCTGTAATGAGCTGATTAATACAGTTACGTGTGTCTCCCCAAGCGATTCCTCCTTGGCAGTGACGAATTCTTCCTGTTGAACCACCATTGTCAGTCGTGGCAACAATCCCAGTTGCATTGCTGCCAAAATCTCGTAATGCGGCCAGCATTCGACCTAAGCCATGACCACCGCCAACAGCGACCACTTTTTTATCTGTGTAGATATTCATTATGTTCTTCTAATAATCTAATAAAAAACGGCTACAATTTATCTTAAGGAGTGTCTTAAAGGTACTCACTTAGCGGTAAATTGTGTCTCTAGAGAGTTTTTTATCACTCAAGTCTGGATTCCATTACAAATATTAAGTATTTTACACCGCAAAGCTATCAGAGATTTCATATCTCTGGTTGCCATAACTCCGAGCTCACTATTGCTAAGTCCGAGGATAAGCGTTTTGAGCCAGTGGCGTACTGTCACAAGGGCATGATTGGAAATGGCCATGCCTCCCGTGTTTGGAAAGGTGTTCCGTGGCGCAACAATTCGAAGACAAATTTCATCGTAAGTTCTATTACTTGCGTCTGTCTGTGACCGACGTATGTAATTTCAAATGTACCTATTGCCTTCCTGATGGCTATAAGCCTTCGGGCAATAAAAACTCGTCTTTTTTATCTCTCCCTGAAATCAAACGGGTCGTAAAAGCATTCGCTGATTGTGGCACGTCAAAAGTGCGCATCACTGGTGGTGAGCCTAGCTTGCGCAAAGATTTCACTGACATCATTCATTCTGTCGCAACGACGCCAGGCATTCAAAAAGTTGCAACGACAACCAATGGCTATCGCATGGCAAAACAAGTCGCAGATTGGCGTGAAGCGGGTTTAACCCACATTAATGTCAGTGCGGATAGCCTTGACCCGCGTATGTTTCATCAAATCACAGGTGAAAATAAGTTTACTGAAGTCATGAATGGTATCGAACGTGCGTTCGAGGTCGGTTATGAGCAAGTAAAAGTTAATGTGGTGTTGATGAAAGATCTGAACCATCACGAGCTGCCAGCGTTTCTTAACTGGATAAAAGATCGTCCAATCCAACTGCGTTTCATTGAGTTGATGCAAACGGGTGAGATGGATGAGCTATTTAATAAGCACCATGTATCCGGAGTTGCAATTCGTAACCAGCTAATTGCAAATGGTTGGTTGCTGAAAGTGCGCTCGCATAATGATGGTCCTGCGCAAGTATTTGTTCATCCTGATTACAAGGGTGAAATAGGTCTTATCATGCCTTATGAAAAAGACTTTTGTGAAAGCTGCAACCGACTGCGCGTTTCTGCGATGGGTAAGCTGCACCTATGTCTGTTTGGAGACCACGGTGTAGAATTGCGTGATCTTTTGGAACGTGATGAGCAAGAGAGTGAGCTTATTGAACGTATCCAGGCGCAGTTACAAACCAAGTCGGTAAGCCATTTCTTGCATGATGGCAATACTGGTATGACGCCACACCTCGCGTCTATCGGCGGCTAACTTCATTCAACTTTTAGAGCGAGCTTAGTGATAAGCTGGCTCTAACTTTTTCCGAATCGATACCAAGCGTATCAAAGCTAATTAAGAGAATAGGTGAACAAATGGGTCACGCTGAAAGCAAATTCCAACCTGCAAATATTGCCGTTCTAACGGTATCTGACACTCGTACTGAAGAAAACGATACCTCTGGTCGTTACCTAGCTGAGCATGCTCAAGAAGCGGGTCACAACGTAGTAGACAAGCAAATTGTTATTGATGACATGTACAAGATCCGCGCGATTGTTTCTCAATGGATTGCTGATGAAAGCGTACAAGCGATCATGATTACTGGCGGTACAGGTTTCACCTCACGTGATAGCACGCCAGAAGCACTTAAGCCTCTATTTGATAAAGAAGTTGAAGGTTTTGGTGAGTTGTTCCGTATGGTGTCGTACGAAGAGATCGGTACGTCTACGATTCAGTCTCGTGCGATTGCTGGTTTTGCTAACCACACCGTGATCTTCGCAATGCCAGGTTCAACTGGTGCGTGCCGCACAGGCTGGACAAAAATTATTAAACAGCAGTTGGATGCAAGTCATCGCCCTTGTAACTTCATGCCACACCTATCTGTATAACCTTTCCTAAAAGCGAAGGAAAAACAATGACCCAATTTACACATATCAATGCTTCTGGCGAAGCAAACATGGTTGACGTGTCAGCAAAAACGGAGACGGTTCGTGAAGCTCGTGCTGAAGCATTTGTTCACATGGCCCCAGAAACACTTCAACTGATTGTCTCTGGCCAGCACCATAAAGGTGATGTATTTGCGACGGCTCGTATTGCTGGTATTCAAGCTGCGAAGAAAACCTGGGATTTGATTCCACTTTGTCATCCGCTACTACTCTCTAAAGTTGAAGTTCAACTGGAAGCTATCGAAACAGAAAACAAAGTTCGCATCGAATCAGTATGTAAACTTGCGGGTAAAACTGGTGTGGAAATGGAAGCGCTCACGGCAGCTTCCGTTGCTGCTCTAACGATTTACGATATGTGTAAAGCAGTACAAAAAGACATGGTCATTGGTCAAGTTCGTCTACTAGAGAAAACGGGTGGTAAATCTGGTCACTTTAAGGTGGAATCATGATTAAAGTACTTTTCTTTGCTCAAACTCGCGAGCTGATTGGCATCGACAGTGTCGAGTTAGACGGGCCGTTTGAAACGGTTGAATCCATTCGTGCACATCTAGTGGAAGAAGGCACTAAGAAAGATGGCAAGTGGGATTTAGCGCTCGAGCCAGGAAAGCTACTTGCTGCAGTGAACCAATCCATCGTCCCTTTGGATACACGAGTAAAAGCAGGTGACGAAGTTGCGTTTTTCCCGCCGGTAACTGGGGGTTAAGATGGATTCTCGTGTATCTGTACAAATTGAAGACTTTTCGGTTGAGCAAGAATATCAACGTCTATCTGAAGGGACGGCTGCCGGCGCTGTCGTTACATTCGTTGGTAAAGTTCGAGATATGAACCTTGGGGATAATGTCATTGGTTTACATCTAGAGCACTATCCGGGGATGACAGAGAAGAGCTTGAGCGACATTTGCGATCAAGCTGAGTCTCGCTGGCCACTATTAGGTGTACGCGTGATTCATCGTGTCGGAGACATGGATAGCGGTGATCAAATTGTATTTGTGGGCGTTTCCAGTGCGCACCGCGGCGCGGCATTTGATGCGTGCGAGTTCATCATGGATTATCTGAAAACCCAAGCACCATTTTGGAAAAAAGAGCGTACGACGAATGAAGATCGTTGGATTGAGTCGCGCGACACCGATCATCAAGCTGCACAGCGTTGGGAAAAATAGAACTAACCCGCATTCTAGTGAAAAAAGCTAAGTGCTAATGGTACTTAGCTTTTTTTGTATTTATCTTCATTGTATTGCTCACTTTGTTTCAATATTTCCTATCTTTTGTCTGGTGATATTCTTCACAATAAAAGTTTTTTGCCCAATATATAAACAATTATTTGTTAGACTTGATTTGTCATAAATGTTAAATGATGTGTAAATATCTAGCATAAGATGCTAGTAAATGGTTTAAACTTAGATTAATCGAAAGTTTCGCCTGTTAAATGTCGCTTCTGGTCTTTATTTGGCTGGTGAATGCTTTGGGGTTAGAGTTTACTGCTAGATATGTGTGGTTTAGTCAGCATTATTGGTTTTTTTGCTACATTTTTATGGCAAATTACTTCAATGATTGCTAATGTGTGCCGCAGTCTTTGTAAGGTTTTAGACTTTTGTGCTCAGAAAGTGCACTAAAAAAATCTAAAACTCTGACCGTTCCAGGCCCTTACAAAGAAGTCATGGATGCTAACGAAAAAATTTGGAGTTTTACGCATGTATAAGAATAAAATCACGCGCGCTTTATTTATTGGTGCTGGTCTTTCTCTCGCTCTAGCTGGTTGTGGTGAAAAGCCTGCGGAGAAACAAGCTGCTGAGCCTGCTCCGGCTCCAGCCCCTGAAGCTAAATCTGATTCTAAAGAGCCAAAACTTGCTGCTGTTCAAGAATTGGTGCGTGGTAACGGTACAGAAGTTGCGACAATAGACCCTCATAAATCTCAAGGTGTTCCAGAATCCCACGTGATTCGCGACCTTCTTGAAGGCCTTGTAAACCAAGATGCGGACGGTAACACTATCCCTGGTGTTGCAGAATCTTGGGAAACTGAAGACAACAAAACATACACTTTCCACTTACGTGAAGACGCAAAATGGTCAAACGGTGATCCTGTCACTGCAGGTGATTTCGTTTACAGCTTCCAACGCGCAGTCGATCCAGCAACCGCCTCTCCATATGCTTGGTACATGGAATACACCAAGATGAAGAACGCAAAAGACATTGTTGCGGGTAAAAAAGATAAGAGCGAGTTAGGTGTTAAAGCGGTTGACGATCACACGTTAGTGGTTGAGTTAGATACTGCAGTACCATATTTTGTAATGATGATGGGCCACACGACAGTGAAACCTGTTCATCAAGCAACTGTTGAAAAGTTCGGCGATCAATGGACGAAGCCAGAGAACTTTGTAGGTAACGGTGCTTATGTTGTTGACAACTGGGTTGTAAACGAGCGTTTGGTTCTAAAACGTAACGAACAGTACTGGGACAACGAAAACACGACGCTTGACCAAGTTACTTTCCTACCAATCGAGAACCAAGTAGCGGAAATGAACCGCTTCCTAGCGGGTGAAATCGACTTCACGAACGAGCTGCCTACAGAGCACTTCAAGCGTCTGAAGAAAGAGCACCCACAAGAAGTGTCTGTAACCGGTAACTTATGTACTTACTACTACATCTTCAATACGAAGAAAAAGCCGTTTGATGATGTTCGTGTGCGTAAAGCGATTTCTTATGCGATTGACCGTAACATTGTGACTGATGCGATTTTAGGTCAAGGTCAAAAGCCAGCTTACTTCCTAACACCTGAAATTACGGCAGGTTTCAACCCAGAAATCCCTGCATACGGCAAAATGACGCAAGAAGAGCGTAACGCAGAAGCTGCGCGTCTATTGGAAGAAGCGGGTTACGGCGCAGACAACCCTCTTGAATTTAACCTTCTATACAATACATCAGAGAACCACAAGAAACTTGCGGTTGCACTGGGTTCAATGTGGAAGAAGACACTTGGTCTTGACGTTACGCTAGAAAACCAAGAGTGGAAAACTTACCTATCTACCAAAGATTCTGGCAACTTTGAGGTTGCTCGTGCAGGTTGGTGTGGCGACTACAACGAAGCTTCATCTTTCCTAACGCTGATGATGAGTAATAACACTACTGGTGGTATTCACTACGACAGCAAAGAGTACGATGCGATCATGAACAAAGCATTTGCTTCAACTTCTGACGAAGAGCGCCAAGCGCTTTACCTAGAAGCAGAGAAGTTGATGGCAAAAGATATGCCAATCGCACCTATCTACCAGTACGTGAAATCACGTCTACTATCACCGAAAGTTGGTGGCTTCCCAGTAAATAACGCGGAAGACAAGATTTACTCTAAAGATCTCTACATCACAGAGTAATTCGTAACTCGATAGAACTATAAAAATGAGGCCCTACATGTGAGAAATTGCATGTAGCGCCTATCTTTAGTCCAAAAGAATTGGACGACTTCTTTAATTTAACTGTCACAGACTGAAAGAGTGAGTTTATGCTTAAATTCATCGCAAAAAGGATATTTGAGGCGATCCCAACAATGTTGGTTTTGATCACCGTATCTTTCTTTCTTATGCGCTTTGCACCGGGAAACCCTTTCTCGACAGAGCGTCCATTGCCACCCGAAGTAATGGCAAATATCGAAGCTAAATATGGCTTGGATAAACCTGTATTTGAACAATACACCACGTATTTGACCAATGTTATCCAAGGTGATTTCGGACCGTCATTTAAATACCTTGATTACTCAGTAAACGAGCTGATCGCGGTTGCCTTACCTGTTTCGGCTAAAGTGGGCTTCATCGCCTTTATCTTTACTTTGATAATGGGGGTTACCGTCGGTACCATTGCTGCGCTCAAGCAAAATACTTGGATTGATTACACCATTATGTCGACTGCGATGCTTGGTGTCGTAATGCCATCCTTTGTATTAGCGCCTGCGCTTATCTACATATTCTCGCTTCACTGGAATATCTTCCCTGCGGGCGGTTGGCAAGATGGTAGCTGGCAGTATTTAGTGCTTCCTGTTATTGGTATGTCGCTACTGTATGTTGCTACCTTTGCTCGTATTACGCGTGGTTCGATGATCGAAACCCTAAACAGTAACTTTATTCGTACGGCACGTGCTAAAGGTCTAAGTTACCGTTATATCATTATCAAACACGCTCTTAAGCCGGCACTTCTCCCTGTTGTTTCTTACATGGGTCCAGCTTTCGTAGGTATCATCACCGGTTCCGTTGTTATCGAAACCATTTTTGGTCTGCCTGGTATTGGTAAACTATTCGTTAACGCTGCGTTTAACCGTGACTACTCGCTAGTAATGGGGGTAACCATTCTGATTGGTTTCCTATTCATTCTATTCAACGCGATTGTAGATATTTTACTTGCAATGATTGACCCGAAAATTCGCTACTAACAGGGACGTTTGGTTATGTTAACGAAAAAAGAAAACCTAGAAGCGATTGAGAAATTCTCCGAAAACTTGGAGATTGAAGGTCGCAGTCTTTGGCAAGATGCTCGTATCCGTTTCATGCGCAACAAAGCGGCGATGGTGAGCTTATTCCTTCTTGTTCTAATGACCTTGGCGGTTATTATCCTGCCAATGATCGCACCGTACACATTTGATGATACTGACTGGTACGCGATGCACGTTGCACCGAATGCTGACCATTGGTTTGGTACTGACAGCTTAGGCCGTGATTTATACGTGCGTACGCTAATTGGAGGTCGTATTTCGTTGATGGTAGGTGTTATGGGTGCATTTGTAGCGGTACTGATTGGTACGCTCTACGGCGCAGCATCTGGTTTCATCGGCGGTAAAGTTGACCGCGTAATGATGCGTATTCTAGAAATTTTATACGCGGTACCGTTTATGTTCCTGGTGATTGTACTGGTAACATTCTTCGGTCGTAACATCATGCTGATCTTCGTTGCGATTGGTGCTATCGCATGGCTAGATATGGCGCGTATCGTACGTGGTCAGACTCTTAGTCTACGTAGCAAGGAGTTTATCGAAGCGGCACATGTGTGTGGTGTAAGCAACTGGAAAATCATTACTCGTCATATCGTACCTAACGTACTGGGTATTGTAGCGGTATACTCTACGCTGCTTATCCCAAGTATGATTCTAACGGAATCATTCCTATCATTCCTTGGTCTTGGTGTTCAGGAACCAATGACAAGTTGGGGCGCTCTTCTACAAGAAGGTGCACAGACAATGGAAGTAGCAATCTGGCAGCTGGCATTCCCAGCAGTGTTCATGGTTGTGACGCTATTCTGCTTCAACTACGTTGGTGACGGCCTGCGCGATGCGCTGGATCCAAAAGACAGATAATTAAAAGATAAGATTAAGGAAGCAATGATGAGCTTATTAGATGTCAAAGATCTGCGCGTCGAATTCACCACGCAAGATGGTATCGTAACCGCAGTAAACGATTTGAACTTCTCTCTCAACCAAGGCGAAACCTTAGGTATCGTTGGAGAGTCGGGATCAGGTAAATCTCAAACCGTATTCGCAATCATGGGCCTTTTGGCTAAGAACGGTATTATTTCTGGTAGCGCAAAGTTTGAAGGCAAAGAAATCCTAAACTTACCAGAAAAAGAACTGAACAAAGTGCGTGCGGAACAGATCGCAATGATCTTCCAAGACCCAATGACATCACTGAACCCTTACATGAAAGTGAGTGATCAGTTGATGGAAGTGCTTATGCTGCACAAAGGCATGGGCAAAGCGGAAGCATTTGAAGAATCAGTACGCATGCTGGAAGCGGTAAAAATCCCTGAAGCGCGTAAGCGTATCACGATGTACCCGCATGAGTTTTCAGGCGGTATGCGTCAGCGTGTAATGATCGCGATGGCGTTGTTATGTCGTCCTAAACTGCTTATTGCCGATGAGCCAACAACAGCACTTGATGTGACGGTACAAGCACAGATCATGGACTTGTTGAATGAGCTGAAATCTGAGTTCAACACAGCGATCATCATGATCACGCACGACCTTGGTGTGGTTGCAGGTTCGTGTGACAAGGTGCTGGTGATGTATGCAGGCCGTACTATGGAGTACGGCAACGTAAACGAAATTTTCTACAATCCAAGCCATCCTTATGCGGAGGGGCTGCTGAAGGCGATTCCTCGCCTCGATACTGAGGGTGAAATTCTGCCGACCATTCCTGGTAATCCACCAAACTTGCTTCGTCTACCGCCGGGCTGCCCTTATCAAGAGCGCTGTCACCGTGTGATGGATCGTTGTAAGCGCGAGGCGCCAATTCTGACACCATTTGGTGATGGTCGTCAGCGTGCATGTTTTTCTGAATGGGAGGCTTGGAACAAATGAACGCAGTAGACAAAAAACTAATTCTGGACATTTCTGAGCTGAAAGTTCACTTCAGCATTGCCTCAAAGTCGGCATGGCCGTGGTCAAAGCCTTCGAGCCTGAAAGCGGTAGATGGCGTGAACGTTCGACTATACGAAGGGGAAACGCTTGGTGTAGTAGGTGAATCAGGTTGTGGTAAATCGACGTTTGCTCGTGCCATCATTGGTCTGGTTGAAGCTACTGACGGCCAAGTAGTTTGGTTGGGTCAAGACCTTACTAAAATGAAAAGCGTTCAGCGCCGTGAGACGCGTAAAGAAATTCAGATGATTTTCCAAGACCCATTGGCATCGCTGAATCCGCGTATGACTGTTGGTGATATCATTGCTGAACCTCTTGAGACATTCTATCCAGAACTGTCTAAGCAGGAAGTGAAAGATCGCGTTAAAGAGATGATGGCGAAAGTTGGCCTATTACCTAACGTGATTAACCGTTACCCACACGAGTTCTCGGGTGGTCAGTGTCAGCGTATCGGGATAGCGCGTGCGCTTATCCTTAAGCCTAAGATGATCATTTGTGACGAGCCAGTATCGGCGCTTGATGTATCTATTCAAGCTCAGGTGGTTAACCTACTTAAAGAGATTCAAAAAGAGTTAGGGCTTTCTCTGGTATTCATTGCGCATGACTTGTCTGTCGTTAAACACATTTCAGATCGCGTTTTAGTTATGTATTTAGGTAATGCCGTGGAACTTGGCGAGGCCGAGGCTCTGTTTGCTGATCCTAAGCACCCATATACGCGTGCGCTGATGTCTGCGGTTCCGATCCCGGACCCGGATATTGAGCGCAATAAGAAAATCCAAATGCTAGAGGGTGATCTTCCTTCACCTATCAACCCACCGTCGGGTTGTGTATTCCGCACTCGTTGCCCACAAGCAACCGAAGAGTGTGCGAAGACAAAGCCAACCATTTTAGGTAATGACGTTCACGCGGTATCTTGTTTACACGTTAGTGTATAAATTCAGCCTGTGACGGGCTTAAGCGCGACACCTTCATCGGGTCGCGCTTTTTTTATGTGTCTGATTTATACATTCGAATTTCTTGAACATGATGTCCTAAGTTCGATGATTCTCTGTTTGATAGGAAACGCTAATATAGACACAAACAGAACGAGAGGAGAGCAATCATGGGTAAGTTGGTTGAAGGTGTTTGGCAAGATGTCTGGTATGACACAAAATCAAATGGTGGCAAATTTGTGCGCGAAGATGCCGGATTCCGTAACTGGGTTAAAAACGACCCTGATGCGGAGTTTACACCAGAGTCCGGTCGATACCATTTGTATGTCTCTCTTGCTTGTCCGTGGGCACATCGAACCCTCATTTTCCGCAAGCTGAAAGGTTTAGAACCACATATTGATGTCACGGTCGTTTGCCCTGATATGCTCAGCCAAGGTTGGCAAATGGGGCTTCCTGAGCCATTGTTTGGTCACACGCGCATGTATCAAATTTACACGCAGGCCAAACCCGATTACACGGGCCGCGTAACCGTGCCTGTACTTTGGGATAAAAAGACCAATACTATTGTGTCAAACGAGTCGTCAGAGATCATTCGCATGTTCAATTCGGAATTCAATGCGTTAACAGGGAATCACGACGACTACTATCCAGATCATCTAAAACACGTTATTGATGAGTGGAACGATTTTGTTTATCCAAATGTCAACAACGGAGTGTATCGTTGTGGCTTCGCGACTACACAAGAGGCGTATGAAGAAGCGTTTGATTCTTTGTTTAATGCGTTAGATAAAATCGATGCTCACCTAGCTACGCATCGTTACTTAGCAGGGAACACAATTACTGAGGCGGATTGGCGTTTGTTTACGACTCTTATTCGTTTTGATGCGGTGTATGTGGGGCATTTCAAGTGTAACAAGCAGCGCATCGCAGACTACGAAAATATACAAGGCTACTTAAAAGAGTTGTATCAAGTAAAAGGCGTCGAAGATACGACGGATTTCTATCACATTAAACGCCACTACTACTTCAGCCACACTGGGATTAATCCGACGCAAGTTGTACCAAAAGGGCCTGATTTAGACCTAAATACTCCTCATGGAAGAGAAAGGATTGGCTAGTTTGCTGCTTCCATCGCAAATGAAAAAGTACTTAACGGTTAGCAATGCCGTTAAGTACTTTTGTGTCATCTAAATACCGGGAGTAGGAAGTTTACTTTTTCATTCATCGCCACCTTACTTAGCGCGTACGATGTCCATCACTAGCTTTCCGTCCACTTTTACAGGACCGTCCTCTTTAGCGCCGAGCGTATACTCAAACACACCAGTCTTCATGCCACCTTTCTCTCCGTGGACCATTAACATCAGCATATCGCCTGATTCTACTGGTTCCATCAAAATTGCATTTACGTTTTCATTCTTTCCCATTTTTAACGGAGCGTAGCCGATAACAGGACCAGGCTTCATTGATTCGTCTGTTCGGTGGACAACCATCCACCCATTGTCATCAGCATGAGCCATTTCAGCGGTCACCGTTCCTCCGGACATATCTTGATCGACGCCTTTAATACTCGAGGCGGAAAAGCTGAATGAAGAAAAACTAATCAGAAACGCAGCTAAACCAAACTTTATCAGTGATGTATTGATGAAATCCTTCATATATATTCCTTAGCAGTCAATGAGTTTGTGCATTGCAGTAGCTTTTACGTATTTCCTAGCAAAAAAGTTTAGCTAAAACGTAAATAATGCCGATAAATTGAACAGGGGCCGTGCTGCCTTGGAGCCAATGTATTTTGGGGAATGGGTCAATCGGTGTAAGAACAAGCGCGAGCATTGTCGATTAGGTGTGGTGGGGCGATAGGGAGAAAAGCTTTGCGCACCAGTAATTATAGGTTGTGCAGTGATTGGTATAAAAAACAAATAAGTGTTCTGGCCAGCAATAGAAAAAGCCCTCGACGAATCGAGGGCTTTGTATCTATATCTAACTAGATGTCAGAAGCGATTATTTAGCTTCTTGGTCTGCTTGGATAGCTGTTAGAGCGATGGTGTACACGATGTCGTCTACTAGCGCTCCACGAGACAAGTCGTTTACAGGCTTACGCATACCTTGCAGCATTGGACCGATAGATACTAGGTCAGCTGAACGTTGTACCGCTTTGTAAGTTGTGTTACCCGTGTTTAGGTCTGGGAATACAAATACTGTCGCTTTACCTGCAACTGGAGAGTTTGGTGCTTTAGAAGCAGCAACGTTTTCCATAATAGCAGCGTCGTACTGTAGAGGACCGTCAATGATAAGATCAGGACGTTTCTCTTGAGCCAGTTTTGTTGCTTCACGTACTTTATCAACGTCTGCACCCTTACCAGATTCACCAGTAGAGTAAGAGATCATTGCAACGCGTGGTTCGATACCGAATGCTGCTGCAGAGTCGGCAGATTGGATAGCGATTTCAGCAAGCTGTTCAGCAGTTGGATCTGGGTTGATTGCACAGTCACCGTAAACCAGTACTTGATCAGGCAGAAGCATGAAGAATACTGAAGATACGATAGACGCATTTGGTGCCGTCTTGATGATTTGGAACGGAGGAACGATAGTGTTCGCCGTAGTGTGAACAGCACCAGAAACTAGGCCGTCAACTTCGTCGTTCTCAAGCATCATTGTGCCTAGGAATACTGAATCTTGTAGCTTCTCACGAGCCACAACTTCAGTCATGCCTTTAGCACCGCGCAACTCAACTAGGCGAGCAACGTAGTTTTCACGAACAGCATCTGCATCAATGATGGTTACACCAGTACCTAGCTCAACGCCTTGTTGAGCCGCTACGCGACGGATTTCATCTGGGTTACCTAGAAGTACACAGTCTGCAATGCCGCGTTCAGCACAGATTGCCGCTGCTTTAACTGTGCGTGGTTCGTCACCTTCTGGAAGAACGATACGCTTACCTGCTTTACGAGCAAGTTCAGTTAGCTGGTAACGGAACGCTGGTGGGCTTAGACGACGAGACTTCTGAGTGCCTTCAGTCATAGACTCGATCCAGTTACCGTCAATGTGGCCAGCAACGTGTTCGTTGATGAACTCGATACGCTCTTTATCGTCTGCAGGTACTTCGATGCTGAAGCTCTGTAGGTTTAGAGACGTTTGCCAAGTGTTACCTTGTGCTTTGAAGATAGGTAGACCAGTGTCGAATGCTGGTTTACATAGGCCTTCGATTTCGCTAGGGATATCGTAACCGCCAGTTAGCAGTACTGCACCAATATCCACACCGTTCATTGCAGCAAGAGAAGCAGCAACGATAACATCAGGACGGTCTGCAGAAGTAACAAGTAGAGAACCCGGTTTGAAGTGCTCAATCATGTTTGGCAGAGAACGTGCACAGAAAGTGATGCTCTTGATGCGACGAGTGTTGATGTCACCTTCGTTGATGATATCTGCTTTCAGGTGTTTAGCCATGTCGATTGCACGAGTCGCAATCAGATCAATGCTCCATGGCACACAACCTAGTACACGAATTGGAGAAGTGTTGAAAATTTCCATCACTTTCAATTCGTTTTGTTTCGCGCTGTCTGCATCGTCAAAGATTTCAGATAGGTCAGGGCGAGTACGGCCAGCTTCGTCAACAGGAGCGTTTAGCTTGTTGATGATAACACCAGAGATGTTTTTGTTTTTAGTGCCGCCGAAGTTAGAACATGCTACTTCGATACGCTCTTTCAGTTGCGCAGGGTTATCAGTACCTGGAGTCGCAACTAGCACGATTTCTGCACCAAGTGTTGCCGCGATTTCCGCGTTTACTTGGTTTGCAAATGGGTGCTTACGAGTAGGTACAAGACCTTCGATTAGCGTAACGTCTGCGTCTTTGTTGATTTGGTTGTAACGTTCAACAACGGTTTCTAGCAGCTCGTCCATGTTGTCGTTACCGATTAGGCTTTCAGCAACAGACATCGCCATTGGTTCACCGATCTTCATATCGCTGTTACGACCAACGATAGTTGAAGTCAGATCTGGCTGATCACCACCTGAACGTGGCTGACAGATTGGCTTGTAGAAAGAAACTTTAACGCCTTTACGCTCCATAGCGCGAAGAACACCCATGCTAACGCTTGTTAGGCCAACGCCTGCGCTAGTAGGGATAAGCATAATAGTACGAGACATTCGTAGAGTACCTTTAGCTATTTGGGGGATAAAAGCTCAACTCTTATTCCATGAAGCTCGAAGAATAGGAGTTGAGCCCCTAAGAAATTCGTTTGAATGAAAATCTGGCTAGCCGAGTGGCTAGCCAGGAATTCAATTAAAGACCTGTCAGGCGAGCAGTGTCTTCAGCGATGACTAGCTCTTCGTTAGTAGAGATAACCATTGCAGGGATACGGCTGTTTTCAGTCGTGATAACGCCTTCGCCGCCGAAGCGAGCTTTAAGGTTAGCTTCGCTATCTACTTCGATACCGAAGATGCCAAGACGGTTTAGAACCATTTCACGGATAGGGCCAGAGTTCTCGCCGATACCGCCAGTGAAAGTGATTGCGTCTAGACGGCCTTCCATTGAAGCAGTGTAGCCAGCAACGTATTTAGCTAGACGGTGGCAGAACACGTCCATTGCGCGTGTTGCTTCTTCTTTTTGACCGTAGTTGTCTTCAACGAAACGACAGTCAGAAGTCACTTCAGTTAGACCTTGAAGACCAGACTCTTTAGTTAGCATCGTGTTGATTTGATCAACAGAGTAACCTAGAGCGTCGTGTAGGTGGAAGACGATAGCAGGGTCGATGTCGCCACAGCGAGTACCCATTACCAGACCTTCAAGTGGAGTAAGACCCATAGAAGTGTCTACAGATTGACCGTTCTTGATCGCACATACAGATGCGCCGTTACCTAGGTGACAGTTGATGATGTTTACTTCTTCAACTGGTTTGTTTAGTAGGCCTGCAACTTCACGAGTGATGAACAAGTGAGAAGTACCGTGCATGCCGTAACGACGGATACCGTGTTCTTTGTATAGGTTGTATGGAAGAGCGTATAGGTAAGACTCTTCAGGCATAGTTTGGTGGAACGCAGTGTCAAATACAGCAACGTTTTTCAGCTCTGGGAAGTTTTTCTTAGCCGCTTCGATACCGATGATGTGAGCAGGGTTATGAAGAGGTGCAAATGTTGCAGCGTCTTGAATACCTTTTAGAACTTCATCAGTAATTAGTGCAGATTGAGTGAACTGCTCGCCGCCGTGAACGATACGGTGACCGATTGCGCCTAGGTTAGCTTTAAGCTCTGGCTTAGAAGCAAGAATAGTTTCTACCATAAACGCTAGTGCTTCTTCGTGAGCTGCACCATTGCCTAGTTGAGCTTCGTGCTTGCCATCAAGTTTCCACTTGATGCGAGCTTCAGGAAGGTGAAGACACTCAGCAAGACCTGACAAGTGCTCGTCGCCGTTCTCGGCATCAACAACGGCAAATTTAAGAGAAGAACTACCGCAGTTTAAAACTAAAACTAGCTTAGACATGTATGACTACCTGTTATTCGTCTGATAAAAAATCAGTTAAAGAATGAAAAATTAATCACAAGAATAGCCGATACCCAGAAGGCTGCGTACTAATCCTGGTCAAAAATTGTTCTAATTCCATATAAAGAAATAGTGATGAACCCTTCCATCACTATGATGCGATCCGTGCAGATAGATATCTCGGAGTTGCTTAAATTGTAAATAACAGCAACAATGAGATTGAGGGTCTGCAAAGGATAGCGATAATAAGCAATGATAACAAAAAAAATTTGAAAGAATATTAACTTTCATCAATTTTTTGTACCTTCAGTTGAAATGTTCAACTATTTTTTAGTGAGAGAGCGGTATGAGTAATAAAGTCGGATTGATCCATAGCCTGAAAGATGGCCAGAATTACATGGAGATCTGGCCGGTTCGTAAAGAGCTAAGCGCCATATTTCCGGAACAGCGTATCATTAAGGCGACTCGCTTTGGCATTAAAGTCATGCCGGCCGTTGCTGCGATCAGCGTACTCACTCAAATGGCATTTAACAATTACCACGCGTTACCTCAATCCATTGTTGTAGCCTTGTTTGCGATTAGCTTGCCACTTCAAGGCATTTGGTGGCTTGGTGCTCGATCCAACACGAAATTGCCGCCTTCTTTGGCCTCTTGGTATCGGGAGTTGCATCAAAAAATTGTGGAAACAGGTTTTGCATTAGAGCCTGTCAAAGCTCGCCCTCGTTACAAAGAGCTTGCGATAATACTGAACCGAGCGTTTCGCCAGCTCGATAAATCGTCATTAGAGCGTTGGTTCTAATTTAAATTGTTTGAAATGGAGTGTGCACTGGCCGCTCCATTTTTGATCCTGCCTCTATTACCTACTTTGACGGTCGTTGATGAAGCGAGCGAAGCTTTGTTTACCAAAGATTCTTTCCGGATGAAGAAGTCCCCCCGATCACAAATGTTGCTTTAGTGTTAAATCTTTCTTTTCTTTACTAAGACTTAGTAGTAATAATAAAAACAAGATGCGCAAGAAGTGCACAGTTATATGAACACAACAATACCGCCTTCAAACATTTGAATTCACGAGTCGATACACATATTGAAAGCTCGTGAAACAAGGACGAAGTCACATCAAGGAGTTATGATGAAAACGAAACGTTTATTAGCCACTGCCGTTCTATCAGCTACTGCTATTTTCTCTTCTACCAATGTACTGGCCGCCACTGCAACTGTCGCAGTTTCACAGATTGTCGAACACCCGGCGTTAGACGCGACGCGCCAAGGGTTACTTGATGGTTTGAAAGCGAAAGGCTACGAAGAAGGCAAAAATCTAGAATTTGATTATAAGACCGCACAGGGTAATCCAGCGATTGCGGTGCAAATTGCCCGTCAGTACGTCGGCGAAAATCCCGATGTGTTAGTTGGCATCGCGACACCTTCGGCACAAGCTTTGGTGTCGGCTACTCGCTCTATTCCTGTTGTCTTTACTGCGGTAACAGATCCGGTTGGTGCGAAATTGGTTAAGTCGATGGAACAACCAGGCAAAAACGTAACTGGCCTGTCTGATCTTTCACCCGTTGCTCAGCATGTCGATCTCATCCAAGAAATTCTTCCTCAGGTGAAAAGCATCGGGGTTGTATTTAATCCCGGTGAAGCTAATGCCGTGACTTTAGTTGAATTACTAAAAGAAAGCGCAAAAGCAAAAGGCATACAAGTGGTTGAAGCGACCGCACTAAAAAGTGCTGATGTTCAGTCTGCGACTCAAGCGATTGCAGCGAAATCAGACATTCTTTACGCCCCAACAGACAATACAGTTGCAAGTGCGATTGAAGGGATGATTGTGGCAGCGAATCAAGCGAAGAAACCTGTATTTGGTGGCGCGACGTCGTATGTCGAAAAGGGTGCTATTGCAGGCTTAGGTTTTGACTACTACCAGGTTGGTGTACAAACCGCGGATTACGTGGCGGCGATTCTTGATGGTCAAGAACCAGGCAAGCTGGATGTAAAAGTCGCGACGGGCTCTGACCTTGTAATTAATGAAAGCGCAGCATCTAAGCTCGGTATCAAGCTGCCAAGTTCTGTGGTTGAACGTGCGACAAGCATGCAATAAGTAATGCTTTTTGGGGTTAAGCCTGTCACGTTGGTTGATAGAGGCTTGCCCCAAAACTGATACTCTCCAGATTTCTCGTGTAAAGCATTCTGCTAGAGAAGAAGGGGAGTATACGTTAGAAGTCTTACGTTCAGGTTGGTATTAGCCAGCCTGAGCATGCAGAAAGGAGCAGTTATGTCTGCATTTGCTTTTTTTGGTGCACTCGAAATTGGCTTGATTTATGGCCTAGTCGCTCTGGGTGTGTATCTTACGTTCCGTGTTCTCGATTTCCCCGATTTGAGTGTGGATGGCAGCTTTCCAATGGGAGCGGCGGTGGCTGCAACGGCGATTGTCGCAGGTATTAATCCTTGGCTTGCGACAATAATGGCGATGATAGCTGGTAGTATGACGGGATGGGTAACCGCTTTTCTGGCTGTTCGGTGTGGTATTTTACACCTGTTAGCTTCCATTCTTACCATGATCGCTGCATTTTCAATTAATATTCGTATTATGGGCAAACCTAATATGGCGTTGCTTGGAGAGGATACGATTCTCACTCCGTTTGAAGCATTGGGCGATGCGATGTTTATTCGCCCTCTGGTTGTTGGGGCCTTAGTTCTTCTGTCCGCTTTCTTTGTCATTCGCCTGCTGAACAGCGACTTTGGTCTTGGTTTACGAGCCACGGGTGTGAATGCGCGTATGGTTTCTGCGCAAGGGGCGAGCACTGGCTTTTATACCTACTTTGGCTTGGCTTTATCCAACGGGTTTGTGGGATTCGCAGGCGCGTTGTTTGCACAAACGAACAGCTTTGCGGATGTGACCTCTGGCGTGGGCACCATTGTCGTTGGTTTGGCAGCTGTGATTTTGGGGCAGACCCTTATTCCCGGGCGCAAGATTTGGGTTGCGGTGTTTGCGGTCATCATCGGTTCGGTACTTTATCGCCTTGCAGTGGCTTTCGCTTTGAGTTCTGGCATGTTTGGTTTACAAGCTTCAGACCTCAACCTTGTTACCGCAGTATTGGTGGCTGTGGCGCTTATTGCTCCGAAGCTAAAACAGAGCATGAGAGCGAAACAACGCGTTACTGATGCTAAACAAGCGGCATCAAAAAATGGTTCTGGGGAGGCATTATGATCGAACTAAATAATATTCAGGTCACGTTCAACCCTGGGACGATTTTGGAAAATCGTGCATTGAAAGGCGTCTCTTTAGAGGTTCCAGAGCATCAATTTCTTACCGTGATTGGTTCTAATGGCGCAGGAAAATCGACGTTGCTTGGTGCGGTGACAGGTGAGACGCCGATGATAGGTGGTCAGGTTATCATTGACGGCAAAGACGTCACCAAGCAGACGGTTGCCCAACGTGCGACGCAATGCGCCCGAGTGTTTCAAGATCCATTGGCCGGGACTTGTGGTGAACTGACGATAGAAGAGAACATGGCTCTAGCGCACATGCGTGGTAAAAAACGCAGCTGGGGGTTGGCGCTCTCTACTAAACGTCGCAAGCTGTTCCAAGAGCGAATTAGCATCCTCGGTCTTGGTTTAGAAGACCGCTTGGGCGATAGCATTGGGTTGCTGTCTGGTGGGCAGCGACAAGCCGTTAGCCTTGTGATGGCGACGTTATCGGAGAGTAAGCTGTTATTGCTTGATGAACACACGGCTGCGCTTGATCCTCGTATGGCGGCGTTTGTTATCGACTTAACTAAACGTATTGTTGATGAGTTCGATTTAACAGTGATGATGGTGACGCATTCGATGAAAGACGCATTAGCATGTGGCGATAGGACCGTAATGCTTCACCAAGGTGAAATTGTGCTTGATGTGGCTGGAGAGCAGCGCGCTAACATGCAGGTACCAGACTTGTTGGATATGTTCTCCAAAGTGCGTGGTGAAGAGCTGGCAGATGACAGTCTCTTGTTGAACTAAGCGGTATCCGACAAGTCACTACGCCTACTAAGTGTGATCCTCCTTGAGAAAATTGGCTGATATGTCAACTCGCAAGGAGGATTTCTTGTCTCTAATTCTTCAATAACATAGTGGCATATCCGATGACGAGGAGTGCCCATAATGAACCTGCCATTTATTTTTCATAGTCAAACTATTGATGGTTTAGCTTTTAATGACGAGCAAGTTACAGTCAGACTGAAAACCGAGACATTGGATTTTGATTCCGTCTATGTGCGTATTGAGCCGGACAATGAAGAATATCTGGTCGACATGGCTCAAGTAGGAACGGCTGGTGAATTATTACTATGGGAGGCATTGTTTCGACCAAATCAAGATCGAGATGTCACACATTATGTGTTTAAGCTCCTCAAAGACGGACAACAATACTGGCTCGATGCACGAGGCGTACAAAAGCGTATTCCACCCAAAGAGTTCCACTTTAAGTTGAATGTAGAGCATCAACCACCAAGCTGGGTCCAAGAGCAAGTTTTCTATCAAATCTTTCCTGACCGTTTTTCTGCTAGTAAAAGTGAGTCTGATATTCGCCACGCTTATGCTCAGTATGATTCTGCCTCGTTCGTCAAGGCGTGGGGAGACGCGGTAGGCTCTCACCAAAATACCGGGGCACGTGAATTCTTTGGCGGCGACCTCAAAGGTGTAGAACAAAAGTTGGACTATCTTGAACAGCTCGGCGTTACTGCGCTTTATTTTAATCCGATCTTTTCTTCACCAAGTAATCATAAATACGACACCACCGATTACTTCACTGTTGACCCTATGTTCGGCACCAATGATCAGTTTGCTGAACTGTGTGAGAAAATCCGTGGTAAGAATATGAAGATTGTCTTAGACGCGGTGTTTAACCACACATCAGTGCATCATCCTTGGTTTGATATAGAACAAAAAGGAGAAGGAGCGTATGGCAATCCGCAGTCAAAGTTCCGTGATTACTACTTTTTCGAAGGCGAAACCAATCACTACATTGGTTGGAAAGGCATTGGTAACTTACCGGTTCTGAACTTTGAAAATGAACAGGTGCGCGACTACATCTACCAAAGTGAAGAGTCTGTCATCAAGTATTGGCTGAAGCCACCGTACTTGGTTGATGGCTGGCGGTTTGATGTAATCCATATGCTTGGCGAAGGAGACGGCGCGAAAAACAATGCTCATTATGTGGCAGCGTTTCGTAATGCGACTAAGTCAGTAAACCCGAATGCTTATGTGTTAGGTGAGCACTTTTTTGAAGCAACGCAGTGGTTGCAAGGTGATCAAGAGGATGGGGCGATGAACTACTACGGTTTTGCTCATCCAGTTCGAGCTTTTATCGCACGACAAGACATTATGTACGATCCAATCAACATTGATGGTTTGGAGTTTAAAGCATGGTTGGACGAAGCCAGAGCAAAAATCCCATTTTCTAATCAGCTATCGCAGCTAAATCAACTCGATAGTCACGATACTGCTCGGTTTATCACACTGGTTGATGGTGATAAGCGTAAAATGAACATCGCGCTAGCAATGCTTATGACTTACGTTGGCACGCCTTGTCTTTACTACGGGAGTGAAGTCGGTCTAGAAGGAGGTCTAGACCCGGATAATCGTCGCTGTTTTCCTTGGAATGAAATCGAAAGTTCACAATGGCTATCGCTTTACCAACAATGGATCAAGATACGTAAACAATGTAAGCCTTTACAGTCGGGCTGTATTCAATGGCTGCATTGCACTAACAACCAGTTGGCGTACGCACGTGTACTAGGTCGTGAAGCAGTCGTTGTTATGATTAATCTCAGTGGTAATGAATGTTCAATCGATTTACCTATGTGGCAACTGGGCTTGGAGGTTAGCCAAGTTATATCGTTGCTAGATGACACAGAACAGGTTGATTATAAAGGTCATATCTCTGTCAATATGTCGGCACAGAGCTGCAAATTATGGCGACTAAAGTGACACCACACTCTATATTGATTAAACTCCTTTAATATATAAACGGTCTCAAACAGCGCGCACACATTTGTTTGGTCTCTTGTTATCTGGTGCTGCATTGCATGCGTCACCAGATAACGAGTATCAATTTAATAGCAGTCATAAGAGACTATTGACCTTTCATATGCATGGTACTCAATGGTAAACCAAAGGCGATTTAGCCTCTCATTTGTCATCTTTTTTCCTCTGGCGTTATTTGTAGTGGTTTTACTCGTGACAACGAAAAATTACTATGATGCGGTTAACCGCTATATCGATTCTGAGTATTCGCGTATCGAGCGTGCAATGTCTCGCGGTATTAAAGTACTCACGGCTTTAGATTACAGCTTCACCAACTATACCAATTACGCTAACCCACTGTTTGAAGAACATAATTCTTTAGTCAAAGAAGGGCTTTGTTATCTTTGGCCTATAGATGTGTTATTACTCGAAAGTGTTTATAGTGAAGGGTTACCTGCGGTTGACCTTGATTATATGATCGTAGGGGACGAAAGCTTATGTCAGCAAGGTTCAACGATTAACCAGTTAGCTGAACAAAAGGCGGGTTTTGCGCCGTCATTGTCATTTCTACACGATATTGAATCGCACATTGTTGGAATCCATTACATTGACAAGCGCGGTTACGTTATCTCCTCACCCGATACCTACGCAAAAAATTTCACAAGAGAGCTTTTGTCAACGCTAAAAGCCCGACCTTTTTGGCAAAAAACCGCGCAAGATAAAGTGAACATTACCTTGGCTGGACCAGGGCCTGTGTTGGACTCGATGGAAGGTCAAGTCATTAGTATGACGGTACCCGTCTATGAGAAAGGAGAACACCAAGGTGTTTTGTCTATTGATTTTGATATCAATACGCTCATGGCTTCATCGCTAGGTCTTGTAGGTCAGTTTCATTTGGTTTCCAATTTACAATCCATTCCTTCAAACAGTACACGAATCAAACCAGTCGAATTAGAGCGATTGAGTGCGAATCACAGCATGTACTACGAGTACAACCTTTGGGATGAAGCTAAGAACCTAGCGGTTTTTGAAAAATACAGCCTTATTGTCGCACTATTTATTTACGTGCTGAGTACCGTCGTCTTGTTCTATGTGAATATGCATAGCGAGCGACGTTACTTTAAAGAACTGGCAGCAAGAGACCCAATGACCAGCTTATTGAATCGTCGAGGTATGCAAACCGTGTGGCGTAATAAGATGACAAAAAAACAGGTTGCTTTGGCAGTGTTCGATATTGATAACTTCAAGAAGATCAACGACACCTATGGTCATGATGTCGGTGATTCTGCAATTCAGCTTGTTGCAAAATGTATACGTGAAAATATTCGCCATACCGATGTTGCCTCAAGGTTTGGTGGCGAAGAGTTCGTTTTAGCTATTTATGACGAAGATTCAGAAGGCATTAAACTCATTTTAGACAGAGTAAAAAAAGCCATAGATGAGCGCTCGATACGCGTAACGAAAGAAGGCTTTACGATCTCTGGCGGTGTGGTGTTTAGTAAAGAGAGCCGAGTAGAAAACTTTGATGAGTTGTTTAAAGCGGCGGATGAAAAGTTATATCAAGCCAAAAGTACCGGAAAAAATAAGATTTGTTACTAGGATTTAGGTACTAAAAAGGACGAGATATTCGTCCTTTTTGTGTTCGGGAATTATGCAACCTGAGAGTTTAAGTCATCGCGGTAGCGTTGAATATGCTCAACAATTGGTGCGGCTTTGTTAAACGTTCTGATTTCTCTAAATAGGTCTTTTGCTTCAGGATAAGCCTGACGTAAGTAAGAGAACCATTGTTTTACGCGGTTTGGGTAATACAAGCCTTTATCGCCTTTCATCTCGAACTTGGAGTAATAGATGAGCAACTCAACCACCTCGGGCCATGACATTGGCTGGTGGTTATGTTTCACCATATTGCCTAAGTTAGGGATATTGAAAGCGCCTCGGCACACCATCAAAGAGTTAACGCCAGTCGTTTCAATGCAACGTTGACCGTCTTCATAATTCCAAATTTCACCATTCGCTATCAGTGGGATATCAAAACGTTCGCGAATTTGGTTGATGTAATCCCATTTTATCTCAGAAGCTTTATAACCACCTTGTTTAGTACGTGCGTGTACGGTCAATTCATTTGCGCCAGCAGACTGAATGGCATCGACAATTTCAAAGCAATCTTCAGGGTTCTCCCAGCCAAGACGAATTTTTGCAGTTACGGGAATGGCTTCTGGAACGGCTTCTCGACAAGCTTTAACCACACGGTGAATGAGCTCTGGATGCTGGAGTAGCGCTGCTCCACCTTTACTTTTGTTGACCATTTTGGCTGGGCAACCAAAGTTTATATCAATGCCTCTTGCGCCAAGGTTTGCCGCTTTAATTGCGTTCTCAGCCATCCAGTTCGGTTCTTGTCCCAACAATTGCACATGTACTGGCACACCAGATGCAGTCTGAGAACCTTGCAACAGCTCTGGGCATAAACGGTGAAACACATGATCGGGTAATAGCTGGTCGATTACGCGAACAAACTCCGTAACACACAGGTCATAGTCGTTTATCTCGGTCAGGATTTGGCGCATCAAATGATCTAAAACGCCTTCCATTGGGCCTAGTACAACTCGCATAGCTTGCCTAATACAGTTTGGTGGTAAAAAGGAGGGCGATTGTAGCGATGTAAGTTAAGTTTGTCATTAAAAGACTCGAAGCGCCCAATGCAGTCAAACACACAACGTTAGGTTACGTGCTTTTGAGCTCTGAGGTATAATGCCGCCAAATTTATGGGAAACCAGATGTCATGCAATACACATTGATTGAAAAAGGTGAAGTTCACGTCGATGAATCTTGCCTATTTATCGAAGGCGCAGTGTTAGCTGCGAATCTGACGACAAAACCACTCGCTCCTGAAAAGTGGTTAGAGCCGCTATTAGGTGAGGGATTCAAAGCGATTCAACCAGCTGTGGAAGAGCAAATTCACAAGCAGCATAACCGAATTCAACGAAACGAATATTCCGTGCTAGAGCTAACAGGCAAAGAACCTGAACAACTTGCTGATTTTGCCGAAGGCTTTATGTCTGTTTGGCCAATGATTGAAGAACAGTGGCAAGACGTTGAGCTCAATGATGGATTACAGCGTATGCTGCAAGCATTACTGACCACTTTGATGCTGGCTATCGATGAGCCAGCAACGCAGCAACAGATGCGCGACGCAGGTATTGAAACGCCACCGGCCCTGACAGATTTAGTCGATCAGCTTGATTTAATGGTCGGTGAAGTCGCGCTGGGCGCGGATGAGTTAATGGTAGGCAATAAAGCTCAAAGCCTAAACCCATTCAAAGGTATCGGGCGCAATGATCCCTGTCCTTGTGAGAGCGGAAAAAAATTCAAGCAGTGCTGTGGTCAATCACGCGGCTAAAGCGAATCGCCGCGCTATCCACTTAACAAAAAGCCGACCAGATGGTCGGCTTTTTGTTAATTTTTACGCGTCAGTAGGATTAACGAATTGGATTAACGGGTTTTGCTGGGAAGAATTGTGCAATTACAATTAATGCCAAAGCGATTAAATTGCCTGCAAAAATTACTACTAACCATTGTGGCATTGATAAATCAAGGAGCTGCCACACAACCTTAGAGCAATCACCATATGCTTCAAACATCCAAGGAACCCACTGATTGAGCGGAGCCCAGCTGGGGAATGTGACGAATAAATCGCAAGTCGCGAATGGTGATGGATTAAACTGGTAGTCAACGTGCTGCATCGCAAGTAACAAACCCTTGTAAGCACTTAATCCCCAGCCTATCAAACCTAGCCAGCGGAAAATTGGGTTCTTGGGTGCCAATATACCAACCATTGCAGCGACGCCCACTCCCATCATCGCGACTCTTTCATAAATACACATGACACATGGTGCAAGCATCATGACGTGCTGAAAATAGAGGGCACATGCTTCAAAGAAAACGACGAATAGCAGAAGCAGTAGCCACGATAAACGTCCCTTTGAAAACTGGTTAAGTGAATTTAAAATAGTCACGTTTTTGTTCCTGTCTGAAATAGAAAAAGCTCTGAATACTCAGAGCTTTTTATCGTGGATAAGTTTCCTAATCAACTCAAATTTTAGTGACCACCGGATACTACGGGAGTCAGATCACCACTATGAGGTAAAATCCAACCAGCTTCGTAGAAAGAAGCTGTTGCAGGCTCTAGGAAGAACATGATTCCCATCAGACCGACAATCGCAAGAACGACGGTGTAAGGCAGCGCCATGATAACCATTCGACCGTAAGACAGACGAATTAATGGAGCGAGAGCCGATGTGAGTAAGAATAGGAATGCCGCTTGACCGTTTGGCGTTGCAACAGAAGGCAGGTTAGTACCAGTATTGATTGCCACCGCCAGTAAGTCGAACTGATCACGAGTAATGAGACCCTCAATGAGTGCAGTTTTTACTTCATTGATGTAAACCGTACCAACGAACACGTTATCCGACACCATAGATAATAAGCCATTCGCCACATAGAACAGAGCTAGCTGAGTACCTTTATCTTCAACGGCAAGCACCGCATCGATGACTGGTTTAAACAGCTCTTGGTCAATGATTACAGCAACGATCGAGAAAAATACTGCAAGCAGTGCAGTGAAGGGCAGGGCCTCTTCAAACGCTTTCCCCATGGAGTGCTCTTCAATGACACCAGTAAATGCGGTCGCTAAAATGATCACAGAAAGGCCAATTAAGCCGACAGCCGCTAAGTGCAAAGCGAGTGCAACGATCAACCAAACCGCAATAAGACCTTGAACCCAGAGTTTTGCGACATCTTGATTTGTTCGCGTTTTACGCTCTTCACGGTCAAAATCGACGAGGATCTGACGAACGTTGTTAGGAAGCTTCGCGCCGTAGCCAAACACTTTAAGCTTTTCAACTAAAGCACAAGTGATGAGACCACAGAAAAATACAGGTAGTGTCACCGGAGACATACGGATTAGGAATTCACCAAATAACCAACCCGCTTGGTCTGCAATAATTAAGTTTTGAGGTTCACCAACCATCGTGGTTACGCCACCTAAGGCAGTACCTACACCAGCATGCATCAACAAAGAGCGCAAAAAGGCACGATAGTTTTCTAGGTCATCACGCGTTAGTTCAGTGATCGTGTCATCTTGTGTATGGTCATGGTCACCGATAGGGTTACCAGACGCTACTTTGTGATAGATAGAGTAAAAGCCGATCGCCACGCTGATAACAACGGCGATAACCGTCAAGGCATCCAAAAATGCAGACAAAAATGCCGCAGCAAAGCAGAACGCGAGTGATAGTAGGGTTTTAGAGCGAATGCCAAGTAAAATTTTGGTAAAAATGAACAGCAATAGCTGCTTCATGAAGTAGATGCCCGCAACCATAAATACCAGAAGTAGCAGTACTTCGATGTTTGCTACTAATTCGTGCTTAACTTGCGCAGGGCTAGTCATGCCGATAGCAATGGCTTCAATAGCAAGTAAACCGCCAGGTTGTAATGGGTAGCATTTTAATGCCATTGCTAGCGTGAAAATAAATTCAGCGACCAACAACCATCCAGCTACAAATGGGTTTATTAGGAAGAATACAATCGGGTTAATTATTAAGAAGGCTATAATGGCAACTTTGTACCAATCAGGCGCTTTACCAAGGAAGTTCTTGATAAAAGCGTTTCCGAGCGATATCGGCATGATAATTCTCTTTATAACAAAATTATGAATAGACACTACAATAGTGCTTAAGTATCTGTTTGTTAGACTTATTAACTAGTCTTTAAAAACAATAACTTAGTAAAACAACAATCCTTTGTTTATTGTAGTCTTGCCAAGTTACTTCCCCTGAACTCAAGCACCGCTCACTTTCGACCGCAAACTCTACACTCAGGCATTTATTAGTCAATAACAAAACGTGATGCTACCGACTAAAATGACTTTTTAAATGTAATAACGCGATCAAAACGGCGCTACTATACCATGAAAGTCTTAAAAAAATCCTCTTGGATTTTAAATGACGGTCAGTGACGAGAAAAGGCAAATTAAGAAAGAATATTAACTGTGATATACAAAGTAATTTTTCATATTTTGAATATAAAAATGTGACACGGTTGTCTTTATTTCTCCGAGATTTGTGAGCTGTTTAATTAAATGAAAATTCATATTTTACTGCTTTCGATCGCATGTTAGAGCCTCTTAAATTGACACAACATATAGAGTATTAACTCTATGTTATGTAGTCGTTTCCACTATTGATCGTAAATTTTCTCAAACCGCTAAGTAGTGGTATGATGAGTAGTATCGACCCTCAGAAATCAATATTGGATAAAAAGTAGAATGGTCATAAAGGCGAAAAGCCCTGCGGGATTCGCAGAAAAATATATTATCGAGAGCATTTGGAACGGCCGTTTTCCTCCAGGCTCAATTTTACCTGCTGAGCGCGAGCTGTCCGAACTGATTGGTGTTACTCGAACGACTTTAAGAGAGGTTCTTCAACGACTAGCCCGTGATGGATGGCTGACTATCCAGCACGGCAAACCTACGAAAGTTAACCAATTTATGGAGACCTCTGGTCTGCATATTTTGGATACTTTAATGACGCTAGACGTTGATAATGCGACAAACATTGTAGAAGATCTGCTTGCGGCACGTACCAACATCAGTCCTATCTTTATGCGCTATGCATTTAAAGCGAACAAAGAGAGCTCTGAGCGTACAATTAAGAACGTAATCGAATCTTGTGAAGCTTTAATGAATGCGGCTTCCTGGGACGAATTCATCGCTTCTTCGCCGTATGCTGAAAAAGTTCTGCAGAATGTAAAAGAAGATAACGAGAAAGATGAAGCGAAGCGTCAAGAAATCTTGATTGCTAAAACGTTCAACTTTTACGATTATATGCTTTTCCAGCGCCTAGCATTCCATTCAGGAAATCAAATTTACGGTTTGATCTTTAATGGTTTGAAGAAGCTCTACGATCGTGTCGGTAGCTACTACTTCTCAAATCCAGCTTCTCGTGAGCTAGCTCTGAAGTTTTACCATCAATTGCTCGAAACTTGTGAAAGTGGCCAGCGTGAACAACTACCAGTAGTGATTCGTCATTATGGTATGGAAAGTGCGTTGATCTGGAACGAAATGAAAAAGCAATTACCAACGAACTTCACGGAAGACGACAGTTAAGCGCTGACAAGTTGGATAAGCGAAAACCGCAGTGCCTTAGGCCTGCGGTTTTTTTGTTTTTATTTATAAGTCGGCGACGAACCAAGCACCAATAATAAGGCATGGAACGTTTATCCTGCTAGCGAGAGTCTGGGTAACGGTAGATATAATGACTCTACAACATCTGAAAGGACATGGTCGTAAGTATTGAAGATGGTCAATGACAAGTCCGATGTGACGCCATAAAGCTCTGCTTCTGTTAAGTCGACATGACTCTCTGTCACGTATTCATTTAGCGTCTGTATTGAGTGCGTGGAAGCAGGAGAGGTAATGCTAAGTGGAGCGATAACCGCTAGTTGGTTTAGCTTACGCATCATGACCGATGCATAATTTTTGAAACGTTCATTTCCGCCTTGCTCTCCTAAATCTTGAATGCTGATTCGTAACTGAGTCAGGGTCTCCAAGCTATCCATAATGTTTTGCCAGTTCATGTGATACTCATTATGCAAGTCATCTCTTTGTTCAACCGCTAGCCATGCGATGGTTACTTCATCCATCAAAAACAAGCAATGACGAATTAACTTACCATGCTCCATCTGGTTTCTTGCAACACTATGGTCATTCCATTGTTCAAGTAGTTTCCCTACTTTAATCTGTAATACGCGATACATGGGTTTGTTTTCAAACCGTGATGTTTCGACTAGAAGATGCAGCTTGTTAGTCAGAGCATCATGAAGAGCGTCCAATTTTTGTTGATCGTTTTGTTGGAATTGAAGCGAGTAGTGAGTAGCAGCTCGGTGGTGTCTCAGAAGGTGAACAACATCCCGCAACAATGTTAACAGCTGATATTTGCGCGCATGTTGCTGCTCTCTTTTAGAAGATAAGTGATATATTCCGGCTAAAATAGCGATGGACAATAGTGTGGAAATCAAAACAAACATAACCAACTCCTTGTTAGTGTTTGGACCTAACAAGGAAGATTGCAGTTTTGATGCCACTAATTAAATTCTATTAAAACAGTAATTTAGGATTGTTATGGGAGAGGTGCTGTACAAGTTTGGTGCACAAACTCCCCAAAAGTGTGAATTCAGTCAAAAAAAGTCCCCGCTGAACTGGCGAGGACTTTTTAAATTTGATTGTAAAGCTACAACTTACATTACGCGCATGCCAGGTTGAGCGCCTTCGTGTGGTTCAAGGATCCACAGGTCGCTACCACCAGGGCCTGCCGCTAGGATCATACCTTCAGACATACCAAATTTCATCTTACGAGGTTTTAGGTTAGCGACCATTACGGTTAGCTTGCCTTCTAGCTCTTCAGGTTTGTACGCTGACTTGATACCAGAGAACACCTGACGAGTTTCACCACCGATGTCCAATTGGAACTTAAGCAGTTTGTTGGCTTTTGGTACTTCTTCACAAGAGATGATACGAGCGATACGCATATCTACTGCAGCAAAAGCGTCGAACTCAATCTCTTCAGCGATTGGATCTTTATCTAGCTCAGTTTGGCTAGCCTTGTTCTTTTCCGCTTCGGCTTTTTCTTTCGCCGCCATTTCTGCCGCCGCATCTTCTTTAGACGCTTCGATCATCGCTTCAACATTCTTCGGATCGATACGGTTGAACAGTGCTTTGAACTTAGTGATCTCGTGGCCTGTTAGTGGAGCAGCGATGTTTTCCCAAGTTAGCTCTTGGTTTAGAAACGCTTCAGTACGCGCAGCTAGCGATGGCATTACTGGTTTCAGGTAAGTCATCAGTACACGGAATAGATTGATACCGACAGAACAGATGTCTTGTAGTTCCTGATCTTTGCCTTCTTCTTTTGCTACAACCCACGGTGCTTTATCATCAACGTATTGGTTAGCTTTGTCTGCCAATGCCGTGATTTCACGGATTGCACGACCAAACTCACGCGTTTCGTAAAGCTCAGCGATACGGTCAGCAGCAGCAACAAATTCGTTGTAAAGTTCAGGCTCTGCAAAGTTCTCAGACAGTTTGCCTTCAAAACGTTTCGCGATGAAACCTGCGTTACGAGATGCCAGGTTAACGATCTTGTTAACAACGTCAGCGTTTACGCGCTGAGTGAAGTCTTCAAGGTTAAGATCTAGATCATCGATACGGCTGTTTAGCTTCGCAGCGTAGTAGTAACGTAGACACTCAGGGTCTAGGTGCTCTAGGTAAGTGCTTGCTTTTACGAACGTACCTTTAGACTTCGACATTTTCGCGCCGTTTACGGTTACGTAACCGTGTACGAATACGTTGTTAGGCTTGCGGAAGCCAGAACCTTCTAGCATTGCTGGCCAAAATAGGCTGTGGAAGTAAACGATGTCTTTACCGATGAAGTGGTACAGCTCTGCTGAGCTGTCTTTTTTCCAATACTCGTCGAAATCTAGGTCGTCGCGCTTGTCACATAGATTTTTGAAAGAGCCCATGTAGCCGATAGGCGCGTCTAGCCACACGTAGAAGAATTTGTTTTTCTCACCAGGGATCTCGAAGCCAAAGTATGGTGCGTCACGTGAGATATCCCATTGCTGCAAACCAGATTCGAACCATTCTTGCATTTTGTTCGCTGTTTCAGCTTGTAGCGAGCCAGAGCGAGTCCACTCTTTTAGCATGCTTTCAAACTGAGGTAGGTCGAAGAAGAAGTGCTCTGAATCTTTCATTACTGGCGTCGCACCAGAAACCGCAGATTTAGGATTGATCAGTTCTGTTGGGCTGTAAGTCTCACCACAGTTGTCACAGTTGTCACCGTACTGGTCTTCAGACTTACATTTTGGACAGGTACCTTTTACGAAACGGTCCGGTAAGAACATCTCTTTTTCTGGATCGAACAGCTGAGAGATAGTGCGGCTAGAGATAAAGCCATTTTTCTTCAACTCAAGATAAATGTGTGACGCTAGCTCACGGTTCTCATCTGAGTGTGTGCTGTGGTAGTTATCAAAGCTGATATCAAATCCAGCGAAGTCTTTTTGGTGCTCTTCGCTAACTGCGGCAATCATTTCTTCAGGAGTAATACCCATCTGTTGCGCTTTAAGCATGATTGGCGTGCCGTGAGCATCGTCAGCACAGATGAAGTTTACAGTGTTGCCGCGTAGGCGTTGGTAACGAACCCAAATGTCCGCTTGGATATGCTCAAGCATATGACCAAGGTGGATCGAACCGTTAGCGTACGGAAGGGCACAAGTTACCAGCATTTTCCTTGACGGAAAGTTTTTTGGATCGTTTGCCATACTTAATATTCGCTTTTCTTGATAGGTATAAATAAATTTTGATGGATAATACTACCCCATGAACTGACTAACTCCAAGGTGTCAAACTGCGGAATGCCTTAGTTTTTTTGGGGTTCTGGTTGAGCCTGGACGGTGGTAGCATGACATCTAAAAGGAGGGCTTATGCATCAGTTCACTTCAAAACAAGATTTTTGTCACTGGTTTAACCAATTCCAACATCCACAGTTGGTGGAAAACTGGGCAGATATTCATGGCGTAATTTCGATTACGACACAGGGTTCTATTGATATAACGTTGCCATTCGCAAGTAATGAGCTTCAAACCGTACTGCATGACTGGATCAAACAGCAGCAAGCCTCGGGTAAAGTGGCTGAATTCCCATTTAATATTCGCCTTGGAGTTAAAGCTTTAGAAACTCAAGTGGCTAACTCGGTTAAGGGTGTTAAGAACATCATTGCCGTCAGTTCTGCGAAAGGTGGCGTTGGTAAATCTACTACCGCAGTTAATTTAGCGTTGGCAATTGCTCAATCTGGGGCGAAAGTGGGATTGTTGGATGCAGATATCTATGGTCCGTCTGTACCTATGATGTTGGGGCAAGAAGATGCTAAACCAGAAGTTCGTGATGGCAAGTGGATGGAACCCATTTTTGCTCACGGCATCTATACTCATTCTATCGGTTATTTGGTGGATAAATCAGAAGCGGCGATATGGCGTGGTCCAATGGCTTCAAAAGCGTTGTCGCAGTTATTAACTGAAACAGATTGGCCAGATTTGGATTATTTGGTGATTGATATGCCGCCAGGTACGGGGGATATTCAATTGACTCTGTCACAACAAATTCCGGTAACAGGTAGCGTGCTAGTCACAACGCCGCAAGATTTAGCCCTTGCCGATGCAAGGAAGGGAGCGGCAATGTTTAACAAAGTCCATGTCCCGGTTATTGGTGTTGTGGAAAACATGAGTTATCACATTTGTAGTCAATGTGGCGCGAAAGAGCATATTTTTGGTATGGGCGGAGCTGAAAAAATGTCGCAAGAATTTGGCTTAGCATTGTTAGGACAAGTTCCGCTTCATATCTCTATGCGAGAAGATATTGACGCTGGCGTGCCAACAGTAGCAAGACGCCCAGAAAGTGAGCATGCAGGGTATTATAAGCAACTTGCCGATCGCGTATGTAGCACGATGTTTTGGCAAGGCAAAGCAAAACCAGATGCGATTAGCTTTACAATGGTGAACTAAGTTTACTATGCCTGTTGGTTGATAATTGCACATTTTAACGTTTGCTCGGAGGTTAATCCTCTGAGCAGGCAGAAACTTATGACTAAACCCTAATTCCAACTAGTAACTATGGGGTGAACTCCCTATAATCAGGCAGTTTATCTTTTTATGTGACTAGAAATCATCATCGGGTGCAAACTAATGTCTGATAATAATCAATGCGTCATCGTAGGTATTGCTGGCGCTTCTGCTTCTGGAAAAAGTCTGATCGCGAGCACTATTTATAATGAGCTTCGCGCGAAAGTAGGCGATCATCAAATCGGTGTCATCACGGAAGATTGCTACTACAACGACCAAAGCCACCTAAGCATGGAAGAGCGAGTAAAGACGAACTACGATCACCCGAGTGCGTTGGACCACGACCTACTGTGTGAGCACCTAGAAAAATTGGTACGTGGTGAAGCAGTAGAAGTGCCTGAGTACAGCTACACTGAGCACACAAGAACAATTAACACCACCACAATGACACCTAAAAAGGTGATCATTCTAGAAGGTATCCTTCTTCTTACAGACCCTCGTCTTCGTGATTTGATGCATGCGACAGTATTTATGGACACACCGTTAGATATTTGCTTGCTTCGCCGTGTTAAGCGTGATGTGGAAGAACGAGGCCGAACTATGGAGTCTGTTCTTAAGCAATACCAACAAACAGTACGTCCGATGTTCATGCAGTTTATCGAACCTTCTAAGCAATATGCGGACATTATTGTTCCTCGCGGTGGTAAAAACCGTATCGCAATTGATGTATTAAAAGCTCACATTGCAAGACTTTTGAAAGCTTAAGCCTATAGACGGCTATATCGCTTTATTTTTAAGAGAAGAAGTGGCACCTTAAGTGCCACTTCTTTTTTTGTTTTTAAATTAGTCAGTTGCAGGTTAAAACCAGACACTTTTCACGCTTTTGTGGAACTGTCAGCGGTAAATGGAGTCTGCGCTTATAATTGTAAAAACACTCGAGCAAGGAAAAACAAATGAAGAAACTGCTCTTAATTCTAGCAATACCGATTGTGGTCATTTTGGTCGCAATTTTAACGTTAACCATCTTCGTCAATCCGAATCAGTTTAAACCCCTTATTGTTGAGCAAGCGCAAAAGCAAACGGGATTAGAGTTGGTGATTGAAGGGGATATCAGTTGGCAATTTTTCCCATCGATTGGCTTTGAGTTGGGACATACAGAATTGCGAAACCCACAAGGCTTTAGTAAACCCAATTTATTCAAAGTTGATACCGTTGGTGTAGACATCTCTGTTATGCCACTTTTTAGTCAGCAGCTTGAAATTGGAAACGTCACGCTTGATGGTGCTGAGTTCTACATTGAAACCAAGAAAGATGGCAGCAAGAATATTGATGCATTGACGAAAGCCCAAACACAACAAGCAGAACAAGAGAGCAATGCTGCGCCTACGCAAAATGGTGAAACGCAAACTTCTGGTTCTGATTGGAGTATTAATCTTGCTGGCGTTACGGTTTCTAACGGTTCATTAGAAATGCAGGATAAGCAAGCCGGTAGTTACACCAAACTTTATGATATTTCATTAAACCTTTCCGAATTCGCTTTTGACAACTGGACAACGGCTGATTTTGGCGTGAAGGGCGAAATGAACGACCAAAAGTTCACCGCGAAAGGTCAGGCAGACTTTAAGCTAGAAAAAGGTTTGGCAAACTACGCGCTAAAGAACATCAACTTTGATGCGACATACTCTGACCCTGCCAATAAAATTGAATCGGCAACGATCGGTTTAGACACGTTTGAATTCGATAAAGTAAATAACCTGACTTATGCCATTAAGGGTGACGCTGGTGGTATGAAGTTAGATATGCAGGGTGCTGGTCAACTTAGCGTGGACAAGGCTATCAGCAAAGTACAGTTGGATAAGTTAACTCTTAAATCGACTTTTGAGGGTGATGCCTTACCTCAGTCCCAGATGAAAGTCGACATGGTGTCTGATCTGTCTTTCGACCTAACGAAAAACCATCTGAGTTTTGTTCTAGAGAAGTTAACAGCGAATGCTATCGCCCTAGATGGTAAGGCAGATGTGACACTCGGTGATATTCCTAAAGTACGCTTTGCTCTCCATAGCCCCAATATCGATCTTGATGAGTTCTTAGGGTTAGATAAGCAAGCTGCCGAAGGTAATAAGCCTGCTTCTGGTGGCGAGAGTGCTCCTGCCGGACCTGAGGTTGAGCCTGATTTGTCTGCGTTGAAAGCGTTAGATGTAAAGGGTGACATTACCATCGACAAATTCAAAGCGGCAAATGCGAAGATGGAAGCGGTAAAAACGAGCTTCACTGTAAATCGTGGCGTGTTTGAGCTTACATCATTTAGTTCGAAGTTGTACCAAGGCTCAATCTCAGCGACAGCGAAGTTAGATGCACGCCAATCACCAGCGACTTACAGCGTTAAAAAGTCAATCAAAGGCGTGAAAGTTCAACCGCTACTTATAGACGTTGCTGAAAACGACAAACTTGAAGGGACAGGTAACATTGATGTGAATGTTACAGGTAAGAGTCTCACGCCTACCGGTATCAAGAAGAATCTATCTGGTACGGTTGTTATCAATTTTGCTGACGGTGCGGTGAATGGCATCAACGTTGCTCAGTTGATTCGTGAAAACTATGCGAAATTTAAAGGGCAAAAAGTTGAAGGCACCAATGAAGCTAAGAAAACAGACTTCAGTGCGATGACGGCGACATTGAAACTCAACAAAGGTGTAGTATCAACGGATAATATGCAAGCTCAGTCTCCATTGTTACGTGTTCGTGGTAAAGGTACCGCAAACTACATCAATGAAACAGTCGACTTTACTATCAGCACGTCAGTTGTAGGCAGCCTAGAAGGCCAGGGCGGTAAAGATATAGATGAGCTGAAAGACATCACGATTCCAATCAATGTGTCTGGTAAGTGGGCAGATCCTAAATTCAAGCTCGTATTCGATGATGTTCTGAAGCAGAAAGCTCAAAAAGAAATCGATCGTGGCGTGGAGAAGCTAACGGACAAAATCAAAGACGAGAAAACCAAAGATGCGGTCGATGGTTTATTGAAGAATCTTTTCAACTAACCGTGCGTGAAAATCAAAAGGGTTGGCATTTTGCCAACCCTTTTTAAATTACTCTGCGAGTGTTACCAATCGACGCCTTTGAGGGCCTTTACGCCAGATTCAAATGCGTGCTTTACATTTTTCACTTCAGAAACGGTATCGGCCATTTCAATCAGGGTTCGATGTGCGCCACGCCCAGTAATAATAACCGACTGCATTTTAGGTCTGTTGCTCAGTGCTTCGACCACTTCGTCTAAGTCGATGTAGCCGTAGCTCACCATATAAGTTAGCTCGTCAAACAAGATGACATCGATAGAGTCGTCTTGCAGCATGCGCTTACATTCTTGCCATACGCCTTGCGCTGCTTCGGTATCAGCGGCTTTGTTTTGAGTTTCCCACGTAAAGCCGGTTGCCATTACTTGGAATTCAACGCCGAGTTTCTCAAGTAGGTTGCGCTCACCGTTGTCCCAAGTACCTTTAATAAACTGCGCGACAGCACAATTCAAACCATGACCCACTGCGCGTGCGATCGTACCGAATCCTGATGTCGATTTACCTTTACCATTTCCGGTAATGATCAGTAGCAGACCTTTTTCCTCTTGAGCAGCAGCGATTTTTGCGTCTACCTGTTCTTTGACTTTTTGTTGGCGAGCTTTATGGCGTGCTTCTTTATTTTCTTCGATAGACATAATACTTCCTCAATTCCTTTTCGTGCTGTGCCCAAGCTAATTTGGGTTCATTGATTTATCTCGCTATGATAGACCAACATATCGTGAAGAAAAACCACCGATAATTCAGGGAATAAAATGAAGAAAATACTTGTTGTTTGTATGGGAAACATTTGTCGGTCACCAACTGGAGAGGCAGTGTTAAGAGTGAAAGCTCAAAAGCTAGGCGTTGAAGTAGAGGTTGAGTCGGCAGGTACAATTGGCTACCACGCAGGAAACCGACCGGATTCAAGAGCGATGGCAGCAGGAAAGCAGCGAGGCTATTCTTTTAAAGGAATGCAAGCGCGCCAAGTCACCATTGATGACTTTGAAAAGTTTGACCTTATATTAGCCGCAGATAAAGCAAATTTGGCCGATTTATTGGATATTTGTCCGTTGAAGTATCGACACAAAGTATCGTTATTTTTAAGTCATTCTGAGTCAGTTTACGACGAAGTCCCGGACCCATATTATGGTGGGGAAGATGGCTTTGAACTGGTGCTTGATTTAATCGAAGAGGCATCAGACGCAATTTTGAAGAAGCTATAATCGCCGTGCTTGAAGACAATAGAAAAAGGGATGAGCTCAGCTCATCCCTTTTTATTCGTGTTAACCCGCTAGTATGTCGGTTGCGACTTTGTAGCTTGGGTCTTCCTTCACGTTAATTTCAACCAAGCTGCCAGCTTTGTCCAAAAGTTTACGACAATCTGGGCTTAGGTGACGAAGGTGTAGCGTTTTACCTTGAGCATTGTAACGCTCAGCCAGTGTTTCAATGGCTTCAATTGCAGAGTGATCTGTCACGCGAGAGTCTGCAAAATCGACAATCACATCTTTTGGATCTTCAGGCGCGTTAAACAACTCCAGGAAGTTAGCCGCAGAGCCAAAGAAAATAGGGCCGTGAATCTTGTACTCTTTTGAACCTTCCTCGTTTAAGCACGTGTCGGCATAGATGTGCTTAGCGTGTTGCCATGCAAACATTAATGCAGAAACGATAACACCAACCGCTACGGCAACAGCAAGGTCAGTAAGAACAGTAACAACGGTCACAAGAACAATAACGAAGAAGTCTTGCTTCGGTACGCGGCGTGCTAGCTTAAATGTTGCCCATTCGAATGTACCAATGACAACCATGAACATCACACCAACCAGAGCAGCGAGTGGGATCATTTCAATTAGCGAAGAAGCGAATAAGATAAACATCAATAGAGCGATAGCCGCAACGATACCAGATAGACGGCCGCGACCACCTGAGTTTACGTTGATCATCGACTGACCAATCATCGCACAACCACCCATTGCGCCAAACACAGAACACGTCATGTTTGCCATACCTTGACCGATACATTCGCGGTTAGATTGACCACGAGTATTCGTCATCTCATCTAAAACTGTCAGTGTTAGTAGAGATTCAATTAGACCAATGGCCGCGAGAATGATCGCGTATGGAAGAATGATTTGTAGTGTCTCTAGTGTAAATGGTACCGCAGGAATAGAGAAGGTTGGTAGTGAACCTGCGAGTGTTGCAGCTTCATCACCAGACATTGTACGCAGGAAGTCAACAACAGTGCGAGTTTCCAGATCCAAGCCAACCACTAAAGCCGTCACCGTTACGATCGCAACAAGTGAAGAGGGTACAGCTGTTGTGATTTTTGGTAGAAAGTGAATGATTGCCATAGTCAGCGCAACCAAACCAAGCATTAGCAGCATCTGGTCTTGTGGTAGCCAAGTAAGCATGCCGTTGATGTCTGGCGCTTTAAACTGACCCAACTGAGCTAGGAAGATAACAATAGCCAGACCGTTCACAAAACCGATCATCACAGGGTGAGGTACGATACGGATGAACTTACCCAATTTAAACATACCAGCGGCAATTTGAAGAATACCAGCGAGCATGATGGCTGCGAATAGGTACTGGACACCGTGAGTCGCGACAAGCGAAACCATTACGACTGCCATGGCACCTGTTGCACCAGAGATCATGCCAGGACGACCACCGAAAATGGAAGTAATAAGACCAACGATGAATGCAGCGTAAAGACCGACCATCGGATCTACGCCTGCGACGAACGCAAATGCGACAGCTTCAGGAACCAATGCTAGCGCAACGGTTAAGCCTGATAGCACATCATTTTTTACGGAGTGCTTAGAAAATTGGGGAAATTCGAACATGTTTGTTTTTAAGTTCTCTTTGCAATGAGTTAAACCCGACACATATTCGTATTTGCACAAGCCACTGGAAGGTTGATTTTTAATCAAACATTGCAGTGTAAACCGTAGTATTAAAAGAGCAGCATCAGAATGGTGTCGAAAACTTGAGTCGGCGCATGCTACCGAAAAGTGTGATTAAGTTCAAGAATGATACGAATAATGGCGTACAAATGTGATCACGAATCGGTATTTATATGAACAATTTATTGGGCAAATATGAAGATAAAAAAGGCTACCAGATGGTAGCCTTTAATTTATTTATGCCGTTAAGCAGTTGAACGTAATGATTTAGCCTAGTTAAAGTTAGGCTTTGTCATCTCTGCCGATGCACGGTTTTTAGCCACTTGGCTACCAGCACCTTTAGCTTGGTAACGTTCGGTTTTGAACGGTGCTGCTGCAACCGTGATTTCGCGTAGCTCTTGAGGGCCAGGTGCTTTCGTCATCGGTGCGCTAGCGTTTAGCTTAGCCGCAACTTTAATGGCTTCGACTTTAGGCTCTGGTTTATCTACTGGCGCTTCGGCTGCAATCTCTTTTGCTGCTTCAACGATAGGCTCTTCAGCAGGTGCCGTTTCTACAATGACATCAACCGGTTCAGCATGTTCAGTTACAGGAGTTTCAACGATAGGCTCTACCGATGCTGTTTCTACTACTGCCGATTCAGCTTTTTCTGCGATTACTGTTTCAACAACAGGTGCTTCTACTACTGGAGCTTCCACTTTCGCTTCAACGGTTTCTTGAACCTTGTGTTCAACAACTGGCGCATCTGTTACGACAGGTTGCTCGCGACGAATAATCACTTTACCCATTGCCATTTCTGGACACGCAAAGCCACCTTGGATTGTAGGTACTGCTGCTACAGCTTCTTCCTTAACTCGCTCTTCCTTCTTAGGTGCTGGTTTCGGAATGTAACGTGGCATTACTTTACCCATAGCCATTTCAGGAGAAGCGACACCTCCCTTACGTAGGCGGAACGGGTTAGGGCGGCGATCACGGCCACGGCGACGACGCTGGCCGCTTGCACGCAGGTGACGTGGCGAACGACGATTACGACGTTGCTTAGACTCTGCTTGCTTGTTGTCTTGCTGTGCCTCTACCGCTGCTTCTGTTGGCTTTTCAACTTTAGCTTCAACCGTTTCTTGAGTCTTAACCGCTGTTTCTTCGGCTTTCTTCTCAATCGCTTCTTGGTCCTTAACGCGTACAGACTTGTTCAATTTGCGACGTTGGCGGCGCTCTTTCACTTTTTCTGCTTTCGCATTTTGCTGCTTCGGTTTGCTCTCTTCTGGTTTTGTTTCAGTACGAGCTTCCGCTGCTAGCTGCAGACCTTTTTCCGCTACTTTTGCGTTTGCTTTCTGCTCTTGGGCTTTATCTGCCTGTTGAGCTTTAGGTTTACGCTTTTGGTTACGGTTTTGCGGTTTATTTGTTTGTTGTTGAGCTTCGTTTTGCTCATTAGCCTGCTCATCACGAGGCTTACGACGACGTCGGTTATCGCGATTGTCGCGGTTATCACGATTATCGCGCTGGTTGTTATTGCGACGACGATCGTTGCGATCACGTTTGTTACGTCGATTATCGCGATTTGGTTTTTTCTCTTCCTGAGGTTTCTGTTCTTCTTTTGTTTCTTCAGAACCACCGAATAGGAAGCTACCAAGTGCTTTAAACAGACGGCTGAACAATCCAGGTTTCTCTTCTTGTTCAACGTTTTGTTCTTTCTTCTTCGCCTCAGGAGCTGGTTTAGCTGCTGGTGCAGGTGCGGTTTGAGACGGAGCCGCAAAGCCTTTAAGAACTGGCTCTTCAATTCGTTTTGGTTTTACGTCAACTTCCGCTGGCTCTTTACCTTCCGCTTCTTTCATTGCTTCCAGTTTTTTAGGAAGTAGGTAAGAAATCAGATCGAACTCTTCGCCTTCACGAACACGGATAACTTCAAAGTGCGGTGTTTCCATATCAGAGTTAGGAACAACCGTAATTTTCACTTCTTGAATGCGTTCGATATGGTTTACTGAACGACGTTTTTCGTTCAATAAGTAAGAGGCGATTGGCACAGGTACGACTGCAAGTACTTGTGCTGTGTTGTCTTTTAGCGCTTCCTCTTCAATTAAACGAAGTACAGAAAGTGCTAGAGATTCGTTGTCGCGAACGACACCAGTTCCGCTACAGCGAGGACAGATGTGATGGCTTGCTTCTGCAAGAGAAGGGCTCAAGCGCTGGCGTGACATCTCCAACAAACCAAAGCGAGAAATACGACCGATTTGTACACGAGCGCGGTCAAGGCGAACGGCTTCACGTAGACGGTTTTCTACTTCTCGTTGGTGACGAACTGGGGTCATATCGATAAAGTCGATAACCACTAAGCCACCTAAGTCACGTAGACGCAATTGGCGAGCAATTTCGTCGGCTGCTTCTAGGTTCGTGTTTAGAGCTGTTTCTTCAATATCGCCGCCCTTGGTTGCACGAGCAGAGTTGATATCGATAGACGTTAGTGCTTCAGTCGGGTCAATAACAATAGAACCACCAGATGGCAGACGCACTTCACGTTGGAAAGCCGATTCAATTTGGCTTTCGATTTGGTAGTGGCTGAATAGTGGAACTTCGCCTTCATATTTCTTAACGCGGTTAAGGAAATCAGGGCGCACCAATTGAATGTGCTCTTTTGCACGTTCGTAGATGGTGTTGCTATCAATTAAGATTTCGCCAATATCACGACGCAAATAGTCACGGATTGCACGAACGATAACGTTACTTTCTTGGTGGATTAAGAATGGAGCAGGGTTAGAGTCCGCTGCACCTTTGATTGCACCCCAGTGGTTAAGTAGTACATTCAAATCCCACTCAAGCTCTTCAGCACTCTTGCCAACGCCAGCAGTACGTACGATTAGGCCCATGCCCTGAGGCAGTTCCAAAGTACTTAATGCGGCTTTTAGTTGAGTACGCTCGTCACCTTCGATTCGACGAGAAATACCGCCAGCACGAGGGTTGTTAGGCATCAGAACAAGGTAACTACCAGCAAGAGAAATGAAAGTAGTAAGAGCTGCGCCCTTGCTTCCACGTTCTTCTTTTTCCACTTGAACGATAACTTCTTGGCCTTCCGTTAGCACTTCTTTGATGCTTGGACGACCTTGGTAGGTGTAACCTTCAGGGAAATATTCGCGGGCAATTTCTTTGAGAGGGAGGAAACCGTGACGCTCGGCGCCGTAATCAACAAATGCGGCTTCTAAGCTTGGTTCGATACGTGTGATACGTCCTTTGTAGATATTCGCTTTTTTAGATTCATGACCTGGACTCTCGATATCAAGATCGAAAAGTCGCTGGCCATCAACCAGAGCGACACGCAACTCTTCTTTTTGAGTTGCGTTAATTAACATTCTTTTCATTGAAAATTCTCGTTGTCTTTTCTTTTATATCTTTCTTGTCGACTTGCCACTGTTTTTTCGCTCTTTCACGGTGCCTGATCCCATGGCTTGTATTTTGCAGCCTCCCGGCTGGAAGGGGATGCTCTCGGGCACTTCAGTCATCACAAGCCTCTTGTGGTTTCTGTTGGAAACGTAGACTTGTGACCCGCTATTTGGGCGGTAGGTACTCAACGTGAATATGCGAGGAGTAGGGTGGCAAGAGTGTTGAATTCGATGTGTCTCACGCCAATGCTGCACTCGACCTTCAACGATCTACTCACATTGCTTGAGGATAAATGATTGGTAATGAATAAAATGTAACCAAACCTTCCTTAGCAGCTGTGAACTATAGCAGTGCGCGTGGCTATCAGCAATCTGCTTTCACGCAAACGATAGAAAATTTGCCGCTAAACTCAAAATTTCTATTTTATAACTGGCTGTTTCATAAGCAATTGAGATGTGCAAACTGTTCAAGACAGAAAACAAATTGAGAACTTGATTGAGAGTTTTAATAATTTAAACAAAAGCTTGGCGAAATTTAGACCAGTATGTGCCACCGAGTGTTTCTTTTACGACAAGAATAATGTGAAGTCGCACGAAATTGAGTTTACAATACCGCCCATGAACGAAATAAGAACAAAAGTCCAGTTCGTCGACATCGACGAAGATATGGCGGGTCAGCGCATTGATAATTTTTTGCGCAACCAATTAAAAGACATTCCTAAAAGCATGATTTATCGAATTGTGCGTAAGGGCGAAGTGCGCGTAAATAAAAAGCGTATAAAAGCAGAGTACAAGTTAAAAGCAGGCGATCTCGTTCGTATTCCACCGGTGACCGTCGAGAAAAAAGATGACGATGTCGCACCAAGTACGAAACTTAACAAAGTCGCTGAGTTGGAAAATATGATTATCTTCGAAGATGATCATATGTTGATTCTAAACAAACCATCTGGCACCGCTGTGCATGGTGGCAGTGGTTTAAAGTTTGGTGCGATTGAAGCGCTTAGGGCTCTGCGACCTCAAGCTCGCTTTCTTGAACTTGTGCATCGTATTGACCGTGATACTTCAGGGATTTTGCTGGTTGCTAAGAAGCGTTCTGCACTTCGTCACTTGCAAGCCCAGTTTCGTGAAAAGACAGTAAAGAAGTTTTACTTAGCTCTTGTCATGGGGCAATGGAAAAGCAGTTGTAAGGTTGTGAACGCGCCACTGCTCAAAAACGAAGTGAACAGTATTGTTCGTGTTAACCCTAATGGTAAGCAGTCAGAAACGCGTTTTAAGATTTTGGAAAAGTTCGAACAAGCTACATTGATTCAGGCGAGTCCGATTACTGGTCGAACTCACCAAATCCGAGTTCATACGCAATACACTGGTCACCCAATCGCTTGGGATGATCGCTACGGTGATCGTCGCTTTGATGCTTATACAGGTCAAGTTGGTTTAGATCGTTTGTTCCTACACGCGGCAAACATTAAGTTCCAACACCCATCAAATGATGAGTGGATGGAAATCAACGCACCGATGGAACCGAAACTAGAAAAAGTGTTGGCGGGTTTAAGAAACGCGTAACCATGTTTTCCTCGCGGATGCAAAAGGGAGCCACAGGCTCCCTTTTATCGTATTTGGGTTAAAGGACATCGAGTCCTTGAACATGCAACATATCAATCAAATCAATCAATGGTAGTCCGACAAGTGTGTTCGGGTCTTTACCAACTAATTTCGTAAACAAACAAATTCCCATGCCTTCGGCTTTAAAGCTGCCTGCGCAGTAAAAAGGTTCTTCCCTGTCGACGTAGCGTTCGATTTGTTCAAGCGTTAAATCTCTAAAGTGCACCTCGAAAGAATCAAAGCCGACTTCTGTATGGTTTGTGACGGTGTTATGTACTGCAAGACCAGTATAGAAAGTGATGACTTTTCCACTTTGAGCCAAAAGTTGATTTATCGCGTTATCTCTATTTAAAGGCTTGCCAACGATTTCACCATTAATGACACAAACTTGGTCACTGCCGATAACTAAACTTGCTGTATCCGTCTGGCAAGATATTGCTTTCTCTTGGGCCAGTCTCTGCACAAGTTCAGTTGGCGTTTCTTGGTCAAAAGGTGTTTCATCGCAATCAGGTGATAAACAAACGAATGGTAGTGAGAGCTTTTCAAGCAGTTGTTTACGAAAAGGGGAAGTTGAGGCTAAAACCAGTTGGTAATTTTTCATTTTGAATTACAATTCGTGGGAGCATTTCCAATAGGATAATCGATCAAAAATGATTCTGGCTAATGCTCTGTATGTTAAGCGTAAAAAAGTACAACTTTTTTGCCTTTTTCTTTGACTAATTTTGATTTGGAAGATAATATTCGCGCCCTATGCAAAAGGTAAAAATACCGCGAACGGTTGACCCAGCTAAAGCTGCACAGAAACGATTGGATTACGATGGCATCATCCAAGCTAGTCTTTTCAAGCGCTTAGTGGAAACAACTGAAGGCGTAAAACGCGACGCAGAAGTCTCATTGTCATTTGGGATGGATGAACAGCGACTCGTTGTTATCTCTGGTAAAGCTAACATCGAAGTCGATTTAGAGTGTCAGCGTTGTAATGAGGTATTCGCACATGAGTGCGAAGTTGAATTCCTTTCTACTCCTTACTACGGTGAGAAAACAGAACAGGAAGCACCAGAAATTTATGATTTGGTAGATCTAAATGAATATGGTGAATTAGACCTCATACAACTTGTTGAAGACGAGTTCATCTTAGCATTACCTCAAATTGCGATGCACGATGAAGCGGATTGTAGCGTTGATTCAAATAACATGGTTTTTGGTGAGATTCCTGAAGAAATTGAGGAAGAAAAACCGAATCCATTCGACGTTTTGAAAAGTCTGAAAAAGTAATAGGTGTGGTAGCCGATTCTTCTTCAGGTTTTTAACCCAATAGTATAGGAGTAGGGTCAATGGCCGTACAGAAAAACCGTAAAACTCGTTCTAAGCGCGGTATGCGTCGTTCACACGATGCGCTAACTACAGCAGCTCTATCTGTAGACGCGACTTCTGGTGAAACTCACCTACGCCACAACGTAACTGCTGAAGGTTACTACCGTGGTCAAAAGGTTATCAACAAGTAAGGTTGAACCTTTGCAAAGTATTACCGTTGCACTTGATGCAATGGGCGGGGATTTCGGTCCACGCGTAACAGTGCCTGCCGCCGTGCAGGCACTGTCTCATTTCCCAGAGCTAAAAGTGATTCTTATTGGTGATCAATCTCTGATCACGTCTCAATTATCTCAACTCGGTACCTCGACCAGTTCCCGCTTGACTATTCTTCACAGCGAGAAAGTTATCTCGAACTCAGAAAAACCTTCATTGGCGTTACGTAATAGCCAAAATAGTTCTATGCGTATGGCTATCGATTTGGTTTCTGAGCAGAAAGCGGATGCTTGTGTTAGTGGTGGCAACACCGGTGCATTAATGGCACTATCGCGTTTCATTCTTAAGTTACTTCCTGGCATTGAACGTCCTGCTTTAGTTTCCGCTTTACCGACGATTACCGGAAAGCGCACTTGGATGCTGGATCTGGGGGCGAATGTATCGTGCGATGCTGATAGCTTGTTCCAATTTGCTGTAATGGGCAGTGCATTAGCTGAAGAACACTTGGGTCGTCCTCCTCGCGTTGCTGTACTCAATATTGGCGCAGAAGAGATTAAAGGTAACGATTTAGTCAAACGTTGCGCAGAAATGCTTTCTCAGACCGATGCGATTAACTTTGTCGGTTATATTGAAGGTAATCAAATTTTGCATGATGTTGCGGACGTCATTGTTTGTGATGGATTTGTCGGCAACGTATGCTTAAAAGCCAGTGAGGGAACAGCTCAACTTTTTATCGAAAAAATTAAAACCAGCATAATGGCATCAACGATAAAGGGTTGGATAGCTAGAAAGTTGTTTTCTAGGCTGTTTAATGAACTAAAAACACTGAACCCCGACCAGTATAACGGCGCAAGTTTGCTAGGATTGCGCGGCATTGTCATAAAAAGCCATGGAAGTGCGGATGTATCTGCGATTGTCAATGCACTTGGCGAGGCAGTACACGAGGTCAAACGACAAGTACCAAGCCGTATTAGCGATCGTTTGGAAGCGGTTTTACTCGAGAGGCATTATTAGTCTTCATGTATAGCAAAATTTTAGGTACTGGCAGCTACCTGCCATCTCAGGTGCGTACAAACGCAGATCTAGAGAAAATGGTAGATACAAGTGATGAGTGGATCGTTGCTCGCACGGGTATTAAAGAGCGTCGAATTGCTGCAGAAAACGAAACTGTAGCAGACATGGCATTCTACGCAGCTGAAAACGCTATCGATATGGCGGGTATTGATAAAAACGATATCGACCTGATTATCGTAGCCACAACGAGCAGTAGCCATACTTTCCCTTCATCTGCGTGTCAGGTGCAGGCAAAGCTTGGCATTAAAGGTTGTCCAGCTTTTGACTTAGCCGCTGCTTGTTCTGGTTTTGTGTACGCATTATCTGTTGCAGACCAACATATCAAATCTGGTATGTGCAAAAACGTACTTGTGATTGGTTCAGATGCTTTGTCTAAAACGTGTGATCCGACAGACCGTTCAACCATTATCCTATTTGGTGATGGTGCCGGAGCCGTTGTCGTAGGCGCTAGCCAAGAGCCTGGCATTATCTCTACCCACATATACTCGGATGGTCAATTCGGAGAGCTTCTAAGCCTACCTGTACCTGTGCGGGGGCAAGATGCGGATAAATGGCTTCATATGGCTGGGAACGAAGTATTCAAAGTCGCTGTCACTCAGCTATCGAAACTAGTAAAAGATACGCTTGAAGCCAACAACATGCATAAGTCTGAACTAGACTGGCTAGTGCCGCACCAAGCGAACTACCGCATTATTTCAGCGACAGCGAAGAAACTTTCGATGTCACTAGACCAAGTCGTGATTACACTTGATAAACACGGCAACACATCGGCTGCAACTGTGCCAACAGCACTAGATGAAGCGGTACGTGATGGTCGTATTAAACGCGGTCAAACTCTGCTTCTTGAAGCGTTTGGCGGCGGATTCACTTGGGGCTCGGCCCTTGTGAAGTTCTAAGTTTCACAAGAATTCAAAATTTAAGGTGCACTTGGTGCATCTTATTTCTTTTTACTTTGCTTAAAGGAAAACAACATGAGCAAGTTTGCTATCGTATTTCCAGGTCAAGGTTCTCAAGCTGTAGGTATGCTTGCAGAACTAGGCGAACAATATGACGTAGTAAAACAAACATTTGCAGAAGCATCTGACGCACTAGGTTACGATCTATGGGCGCTTGTTCAAAATGGACCTGCAGAAGATTTAAACGAGACTTTCCGTACTCAACCAGCTTTGCTAGCTTCATCTGTTGCAATCTGGCGTGTATGGCAGGAACTTGGCTTAGAGCAACCAGCCAACCTAGCTGGTCACAGCCTAGGTGAGTACTCAGCACTTGTATGTGCGGGTGTTATTGACTTTAAAGAAGCCATCAAGCTGGTTGAATTACGTGGTCAACTTATGCAAGAAGCAGTACCAGCTGGTACTGGCGCAATGTACGCGATTATCGGTTTGGCTGATGATGCGATTGCAAAAGCGTGTGAAGACGCAGCGCAAGGCGAAGTGGTCTCTCCAGTAAACTTTAACTCGCCTGGCCAAGTCGTTATCGCTGGTAGCAAAGACGCAGTAGAGCGAGCTGGTGCGCTATGTAAAGAAGCTGGTGCGAAGCGTGCGCTTCCTCTTCCTGTTTCAGTACCTTCACACTGTGCACTTATGAAGCCAGCAGCGGAAAAACTTGCTGTAGCTCTTGAGTCTATCGAATTTAACTCACCACAGCTGCCAGTTATCAACAACGTTGATGTGATTGCTGAGACAGATCCTGCAAAAATCAAAGATGCGCTTGTTCGTCAGCTACATAGCCCAGTTCGTTGGACTGAGACAGTTGAACTGATGCACGAACAAGGCGTAGAAAATCTTCTTGAGCTTGGTCCTGGTAAAGTTTTAACAGGTCTAACAAAACGTATCGTGAAAACGCTAACTGCAGCCGCAGTGAATGATATCGCATCGCTAGACGCTGCGAAGTAATCCATCAAGCGATAAATTTGCGATAAGAAAAGGAAACACAACATGATGAATCTAGAAGGTAAGATCGCGCTAGTTACCGGCGCAAGCCGTGGTATTGGCCGCGCGATCGCGGAACTTCTTGTCGAGCGAGGTGCTACGGTTATCGGTACTGCTACTTCTGAAAGTGGTGCGGCTGCTATCAGCGAGTATCTTGGTGATAACGGTAAAGGCTTAGCGCTTAACGTGACTGATGTCGAGTCTATCGAAGCGACATTAAAAACGATCAACGAAGAATTTGGTGTGATCGATATTCTGGTGAATAACGCTGGTATTACTCGTGACAACCTATTGATGCGCATGAAAGATGATGAGTGGAACGACATCATCGATACCAACCTAACGCCAATCTACCGCATGTCTAAAGCGGTTTTACGCGGTATGATGAAAAAACGTGCGGGTCGTATCATCAACGTAGGCTCTGTTGTTGGTACCATGGGTAATGCTGGTCAAACTAACTACGCAGCAGCGAAAGCGGGCGTGATTGGTTTTACTAAATCAATGGCTCGTGAAGTTGCGTCTCGTGGTGTAACAGTGAACACTGTTGCTCCTGGTTTCATCGAAACTGACATGACTAAGGCACTAAATGATGACCAACGTGCGGCAACATTGTCGAACGTGCCAGCAGGTCGTTTAGGTGACCCACGTGAAATTGCATCAGCAGTAGTTTTCCTTGCTTCTCCTGAAGCAGCGTACATTACTGGTGAAACTTTGCATGTAAATGGTGGCATGTACATGGTTTAATGCGACAGTTTATGCAAAATAAGCTATTTTACATTGTGAAAAATAGCCTATAGTTGCAGTTAACTGTCATGAACTTGTCATGCTTATGCGCAAGATTTGTGCATGATTTAAGTCAAAAATGTATTGAAATTCGGTTAAATTCGCTAATTTTGTGGTTTGACCAGCAAGGACCCCCTTGCAACTTTCAATAGTTCGAATAAACTACGGAATCATCGCATTAGGCGAAATCTGTAAAGGAAAAGAAAAATGAGCAACATCGAAGAACGCGTAAAGAAAATCATTGTTGAACAGCTAGGTGTAGACGAAGCAGAAGTTAAAAACGAAGCTTCTTTCGTTGACGATCTAGGTGCTGATTCTCTAGACACTGTAGAACTAGTTATGGCTCTAGAAGAGGAATTCGACACTGAGATTCCTGACGAAGAAGCTGAGAAGATCACTACTGTTCAAGCTGCAATCGACTACGTAAACAGCGCTCAGTAATTAGCTCTCCCAGGCGGTCTCCTAGACCGCCTGTGTTCTTTCTAACTTCTTCTATCCTCTCATAGAAATATTCAATTCCCGGAGAATTATATCGTGTCCAAGCGTCGTGTAGTTGTCACTGGCATGGGTATGTTGTCACCGGTAGGCAACACAGTAGAATCATCTTGGAAAGCCCTGCTAGAAGGTCAAAGTGGTATCGTAAATATCGAGCACTTTGATACTACGAACTTCTCAACTCGTTTTGCAGGTCTTGTTAAAGATTTCGATTGCACAGAGTACATGTCTAAAAAAGATGCTCGTAAGATGGACCTTTTCATCCAGTACGGCATTGCAGCGGGTATTCAAGCTCTTGATAACTCTGGCTTACAAATTACCGAAGAAAATGCGGCTCGAGTTGGTGTTGCTATCGGCTCAGGCATTGGAGGTCTTGACCTTATCGAAACTGGCCATACCGCATTAGTAGACAAAGGCCCTCGCAAAGTTAGCCCATTTTTTGTTCCTTCGACCATTGTAAACATGGTTGCAGGTAACCTATCTATCATGCGTGGTCTTCGTGGTCCAAATATCGCGATTTCTACCGCATGTACTACTGGCCTGCATAATATCGGCCATGCAGCACGTATGATTGCCTACGGCGATGCAGATGCGATGGTTGCTGGTGGTGCAGAAAAAGCTTCTACGCCTCTTGGCATGGCTGGCTTCGGTGCAGCTAAAGCGCTATCTACTCGTAATGACGAGCCTCAAAAAGCGTCTCGCCCATGGGATAAAGGCCGTGATGGTTTTGTTCTAGGTGATGGTGCTGGCATGATGGTGCTTGAAGAGTACGAACACGCGAAAGCACGTGGCGCGAAGATTTACGCAGAACTGGTTGGTTTTGGTATGTCTGGTGATGCTTACCACATGACATCTCCAAGCGAAGATGGCTCTGGTGGTGCACTTGCGATGGAAGCGGCGATGCGTGACGCTAACATCACAGGTACTCAAGTAGGTTATGTGAATGCTCACGGTACTTCTACTCCTGCTGGTGATGTTGCAGAAATCAAAGGCGTGAAACGTGCTCTTGGTGAAGAAGGTGCGAAGCAAGTTCTTGTATCTTCAACTAAGTCGATGACGGGTCACCTATTAGGTGCTGCTGGCTCTGTTGAAGCAATTATCACGGTTATGTCTTTGGTTGACCAAATTGTTCCGCCAACCATTAACCTTGATGATCCAGAAGAAGGTCTAGACATCGACCTTGTGCCGCATACAGCGCGCAAAGTTGAAGGTATGGAGTACGCTATCTGTAACTCGTTTGGCTTTGGTGGTACAAACGGTTCTTTGATCTTCAAGAAGTTCGCTGAGTAACACTATCTAACCTAATTTAGATAAGCGAAACTTGTATTCTAACGGCTCGATGCTTAGCATTGAGCCGTTTTGTTTTATTTGTTGTCTGCTAATTTGAAGGTACGTGAATGTTTTGGGTAAATGGAGTTCCGCAAACGCATGTAGAGCTAGGTGATCGCTCATTCCAATACGGTGATGGAGGCTTTACCACCATCCTGACCCAAAATGGAGAGTTGGTTTACTGGCAGGAACATACTGAGCGCATGAGTGCTTGCCTTGACGCTTTGAAGATCTCTTCACCTGACTGGAAAGTTGTGCATGATTGGGCAAGCAAAGCGGTTTTATCTGACGCACGAGCGGGGGTGAAGATTCACGTTAGCCGCGGTATTGGCGGGCGAGGGTATAGCCCTAATGGGATTGAAAGCCCTATCGTGACGATTTCCAATTTTGCGTTTCCTTCTCATTATTCATCTTGGCAAGAACAAGGTGTGGACTTGGGCGTTTGTAATACTCGTCTAGGGATTCAACCTTTACTTGCGGGACATAAGCACAATAACCGTTTAGAGCAGATTCTCGCCAAGGCTGAAATCGACAATACAGAGTTTGCAGATGCAATAACGTTAAATGTGCAAAACCATGTCATTGAAACTACAATGGCCAACCTTTTTTGGGTTAAAGGTAATAAAGTATTTACGCCGGAGCTGACCTTATCAGGCGTTACGGGCGTAATGCGTCGTAAGGTGCTTGAGTTACTTAAAGTAAGTCATATTGAAGTCATCGAGGGGCGTTTTATACTTCCAGATTTGCTGAGTGCTGACGAGGCTTTCATGTGTAACTCAATATTAGGTGTCGCACCTATTCGCAGCATAGTGACATCGAACTCTAAGACTATATTTCCGATAGGAAAATTGACTCAACGACTGCAAGGGAATTTAACTACGTGATTAAAAAACTGTTGGCTTTTGTTGCGCTGATCGCAGTGATAGGCGCAGCAGCTGTTTTTTATATAATTTCACAGGCTAAACAATACGTTGAAAAGCCTATTCTATTGGAACAACCTCAGCTGTTTACTGTAGAAAGTGGTACAAGCTTTCATCATGTCATGCGCGCCTTAGTTGAAGATGAGGTGATTGAAACATCGGAGTACATCCGTTTAATTCCTCACTTGTATCCAGAATTGTTGCAAGTGCGAGCGGGTACTTACCAACTTGAACCTGGTATGTCACTTTCGCAAACATTGGAGCATCTGAATACTGGAAAAGAATACCAGTTTGCGATCACTTTTGTTGAAGGCAGCCGCTTTTCTGAATGGGTAGATCAACTAAAAAGTGCTCCTTATTTAAAGCATGATTTAACCGATCTTTCAGAAAAAGAAATGGCTGCGAAGCTCGGAATTGAGAGAGAAAAGCTAGAAGGGTTGTTTTTAGCAGAAACCTACCATTACACAGCGGGTGCGAGTGAAAGCCAGTTATTAAAACGAGCGCATCGAAAACTCAATAAAATACTGGATGCTAGCTGGGAAGCTCGTCAAGAAAAGCTGCCATTACAGGACAAATATGAAGCCTTGATTCTCGCGTCTATCATCGAGAAAGAGACGGCTATTGATTCTGAGCGTGAGCGCGTCGCTTCTGTGTTTATCAACCGATTGAACAAACGCATGCGGTTACAAACTGATCCGACAGTTATTTATGGTATGGGTGATGCTTACGATGGCAACATTCGTAAGAAAGATTTGCGTACGCCGACACCATATAACACCTATACCATCAATGGTTTGCCACCAACACCGATTGCGATGGCTGGTGAAGCTTCCATTGAAGCGGCTTTGAATCCAGAAAGCAGCAACTATTTATATTTTGTAGCAAGTGGAAAGGGCGGACATGTATTTTCGAAATCCCTTGCTGAGCACAACCGTGCTGTTCGTGCCTATTTAAGAGAACTAAGAAAGAACAAATGATGAAAGCAAACTTTATTGTCGTTGAAGGCCTAGAAGGCGCGGGTAAAAGCACTGCGATTAAAACCGTTTTAGATACGCTAAAAGCGGCCGGTATTGAGGATATCGTAAATACCCGTGAGCCAGGAGGCACACCGCTAGCAGAAAAAATGCGCGCTCTGGTGAAAGAAGAGCACGAAGGCGAAGAACTTAAGGACATGACGGAGTTGCTTCTTCTGTACGCTGCACGTGTTCAGTTGGTTGAGAACGTGATCAAACCAGCTTTGGAAAACGGTCAGTGGGTGGTTGGTGACCGACACGATATGTCGTCGCAAGCTTATCAAGGTGGTGGCCGTCAGATTGACGCATCGTTAATGAAAAATCTCCGGGATACAACGCTTGGTGATTTTAAACCTGCTCTTACTCTCTATATGGACATTGACCCTCGTGTTGGGCTTGAGCGTGCGCGTGGGCGTGGTGAGTTAGATCGTATAGAGAAGATGGATATTAGTTTCTTCGAGCGTACACGTGAGCGTTATTTGGAGATTGCTCATGCCGATCCTTCCATCGTTATCATTAACGCAGAACAGACGATTGAAGGCGTGTCGCGTGATATTCGGGACGCTCTAAACGAGTGGCTAGCTCGTCAATAAGTGAAATGTAAATTTAGGTGACTCATGTTAAATGATTATCCATGGCTACAGCCAATATGGGATAACCTCAAAGTAGGGTTAGAGTCGGACAGAATACCAGGTGCGCTTTTATTACAAAGCGATCAGGGCTTAGGCATCGAAAAACTTATCGAGTTTTTTAGCCAAGCGCTTCTTTGCCAAAATTACGCGAGTGAAGCATGCGGTTTTTGTCATAGCTGCCAGCTAAATCAATCTCAAAACCACCCTGATTTACACTGGATCAAGCCAGAGAAAGAAGGAAAGGCGATAACGGTGGACCAAATTCGCGCTTGTAACCGTCTTGCTCAGGAATCATCTCAGCTTAATGGTTACCGCCTATTTGTAATAGAACCGGCGGACTCTATGAACGAGTCGGCATCGAATGCGCTGTTAAAGACGCTAGAAGAGCCTGGGGCAAAGTGCTTGTTTTTGCTCGTTACCCACAATCAGGAGCGTCTGCTCCCAACGATTCGTAGCCGTTGCCAACACTGGGTTGTTGCGCCTCCGTCAGCGGAACAAGCGATGCAATGGATGCACGAACAAGGGGCGAAGCAAGTTCCTGCTTATGCCTTAAAACTGAATATGGGCTCTCCAATAAAAACATTGGATGCGTTAAATAATGGTGAGCTCGAAGCTTACTTGGCTTTTGAACGCAGTTTTATTAAGGCAATGTCTTCGCCTGTTTCAGACGTTTCTGAGTGTGCTTCTTTAATCGCTAAACACTCAGAGCAATCACTAGACTGGGCATGGTATTTACTGACAGATGCTCAGAAAGCGCAGTTTGGTGTATCAGAAGCTCAAATGCTTCCGGGCGCGACAAAGTTTCAACCGGACAACTATAACGGTTTGTACTCATCAGCGAAGGCGCTGATGAACCTGAAAGCTCAGGTGCAAGCCTTTCCTGGCCTGAACCTTGAGCTACTATCAATGAATTGGTTAATTGAATCACGAGAGGCATTATGTTCGTAGATTCTCATTGTCATTTAGACAAATTGAATTACGACGATCTCCACATCAATGTGGAAGACGTTATTAACAAAGCTAAACAAGCAAACGTAACTGAGCTACTTTCTGTTGGAGTAACGCTGGATTCTTTCCCGAAAATGATGGAAATGATCGAGCCTTATGACAATGTTTATGCTTCGTGCGGTGTGCACCCACTTGATGTTGAAAGCGACTTTTCGATGGACGTATTGCGCCACCATGCGTCGAATGCAAAAGTCGTCGCTATTGGCGAAACGGGTTTAGATTATCATTACAAGCCCGAAACGGCCGCGTTACAGAAAGAGCGCTTTGAGCAACACGTTGATCTTGCAGTGGAGCTCAACAAACCTTTAATTATCCATACCAGAAACGCACGTGCGGATACTCTAGATATTTTGCGTAAGGGTGGGGCAGAGAAATGTGGTGGTGTTATCCATTGTTTTACAGAAGATCTTCCATTTGCTGAAGCTGCACTGGAGCTGGGGTTTTATATTTCTATCTCGGGGATTGTTACTTTCCGTCAAGCTACAGAGTTAAAAGAAGTGGTGAAGACTCTACCTTTAGAGAAGCTTCTTATTGAGACAGATTCTCCTTACTTGGCTCCTGTCCCTCATCGTGGCAAAGAGAATCAACCCGCTTACGTTGTCGAAGTCGCTTCTTATATTGCGCAACTCAAATCGTGCTCTCTTTCTGAAGTGGCACAAAAAACCACCGAAAACTTCCGAAATCTTTTTTTGCGATAAAAAAATAATAAGAGCATAAAAAAGGAGCTTAGGCTCCTTTTTTGTTGATAAAAACAACAGATACGCTCACGAGTTTAATGTTTACTAAAAATGTTGATTTAATAACATTCAAAAATCACAAATGTAATTTTGTTACTAAAAATAACATTGAGGCGTATTTTATTTACGCCTTAAAATTAATTATATAAATAATTAATTCTTTATAAAACAGTAATATAAGTTCAATGCAAACCTTTTCATCGGCTGTTTTTGGGTGTGATCCAAGACTTGTTTTGAAACTAAATTTCGTAACTGTGTGGAAAGTTTGAGGGTCATCAATATATATTTAGAGCCGGAAAATATAATGCAGTTGTGGTTACATTTTCATTGGGTGCTAACCTTTAGGCTACGGGGGTGTGCCGTTAGTGCCCAAATAATACTTATAAATTTATCAGGAGCATAAACATGTTTAAGAACCTTTTTGCTAACCTGCAAAAAGTTGGTAAGGCTCTGATGCTTCCAGTATCAGTTTTACCAGTTGCAGGTATTTTATTAGGTGTGGGTGCTGCCCATCTAAGCTTTATTCCAGAGATCGTTTCTAATCTTATGGAACAAGCTGGTGGTTCAGTATTCGGCCAAATGGCACTTCTATTTGCAGTAGGTGTAGCGCTAGGCTTCACTAACAACGACGGTGTTGCAGGTCTTGCAGCTATCGTTGGTTACGGCATCATGACGGCAACGCTAGGTGTAATGGCGGGCGTTATGGGTGTTGAGAAAATCGATACAGGTGTACTAGGTGGTATCCTTGTCGGTGGTGTGGCTGCTTGGGCATTCAACCGTTTCTTCAAAATCCAACTTCCAGAGTACCTTGGCTTCTTCGCTGGTAAGCGCGCAGTGCCAATCATCACTGGTTTTGCTGCGATCATCCTAGGTGTTATCCTTTCTGTTATCTGGCCACCAATTGGCGGTGCAATTTCTGCATTCTCTGATTGGGCTGCACACCAAAACCCACAGCTAGCATTCGGTATCTACGGTGTTGTTGAGCGTTCTCTAATCCCATTCGGTCTACACCACGTATGGAACGTACCGTTCTTCTTCGAAGCAGGTTCTTGTGTTAACGCTGCCGGTGAAGCTCAAAATGGTGTACTAACTTGTTACCTAGTTGCTGATGAAGCATCTCGTGCTGCTGGTAATGGCTTCGGTCAGCTAGCGGGTGGTTACATGTTCAAGATGTTCGGTCTACCAGCTGCAGCAATCGCAATTGCTCATTGTGCTAAACCAGAAAACCGTGCAAAAGTAATGGGTATCATGGCGTCAGCTGCACTGACTTCATTCCTAACTGGTATTACTGAGCCAATCGAATTCTCATTCTTATTCGTTGCTCCACTACTATACGGTATCCACGCTCTACTAGCTGGTTCTGCATACATCGTTTCGAACACTCTAGGCTTTGTACACGGTACTTCTTTCTCTCACGGTCTGATCGACTTCCTAGTTCTATCTGGTAACGCTCAGAAGATGGTGCTAATGATTGCCGTTGGTCTAGTTTACGCAGTAATTTACTACGTAGTGTTCCGTGGTGTAATCACAGCGCTTGACCTAAAAACACCTGGCCGTGAAGATGAAACGGAAAGTGCAGCTGTAACTTCTGGCTCTGATATGGGCGGTGAACTGGTTGCAGCGTTTGGCGGTAAAGCTAACATTACTGGTCTAGATGCATGTATCACACGTCTACGTGTAGCAGTTGCAGATACAGCAGCTGTTGACCAAGACAAGCTAAAACAACTAGGCGCTGCTGGTGTTGTAGTTGTAGCTGGTGGTGTACAGGCTATCTTCGGTACTAAGTCTGATAACCTAAAAACTGAAATGGATGAGTGGATTCGTAACCACGGTTAATCGCAATCATTCATAGTAATGCATAAAAGGAGGCTTCGGCCTCCTTTTTTAGTTCCTATTTTATTAACTGACAGTTCCTTTTTAGTGTGATCCTAAACTCATCTTTACTTTTGTCAGCTTTTTCATACATCGAGCTTACCCATCGTTGACATATTGATACGCCATTATGTTTGAATAGCGAATAATGTTTTTTTGAATAATTGATAACGTGTATGAAGAACAAATTCATTTTAGTTTTGGGACTAGTTTCTAGTACGGCAATGGCGGCAAGCGAACCAACGGATCTATCAGTTGGTATGGCTGTCGATCAACAATTAAGTGTTGTTGTAGAGTTAGATAACAAATATCGTGGCATTATCGGAAACGATGGTATGGCGTTTGATTACATCGCTAAGCGTGGAACATTCGATCAAAACATGCCTGTGACTTGGTATGTCGGCGTTGGTGGCTGGTATGAATGGGATGACGAGTTTGGTGTGAGAGTACCACTTGGCGTGAACTGGGATTTATCACGCGGCTGGGACCTTTATGGTCAAATACACCCAGAGCTAGATCTTTACAAAGGTGCTGACTTGCAACTTGGCGGCGCCGTTGGCATCAAGTACAGTTTCTAGAATAAAAGAAACATAAAAAAACGCCGGTAAATACCGGCGTTTTTTGTTTGGAATGCAATACTGTTATTGTTTATCCATGGCTCGCTTGATGCAAACGGCAGCGCCGCCCCAAGTGATACCTAAACCAATAACCATCATAATAATTGCGCTGATTGTCATTTTGCTGTCTCCTTGCGGTTCACTGCGTTGATCACTAGACCAAAGATAAAGAGTGCGGCGATAAGTGCCCAGCCTAAAGTTAGATCATAGCCACCGTAGCCTTCAGTAATTAGGGCGTATAGCTTGGTCGCTAAGATAATGGCGAGCATGATTGGTGTAACGAAGCGTAAGCAGATCTCGAACCATTGACCAACAGAGAAATCAGAGCGCTCGTTAACGTAATTACGTACTTCTGGCACGCGCTTCAATAGCCACGCCATCAAGACAATCTCAACCAGACCACCAACCATGATGCCAACGTTGTTTGCAAAGTGGTCTACTAGATCGAGTAGCAGCAGACCGCCATTGGTAGCAAACGCCATAGAGACAACGAAGCCAATACCAATCACAACATTTGCAGCTTTTTTACGGCTCCACTTCAGCTTGTCGATAATGGCTGAAGTTACGGCTTCCATAATTGAAATATGCGAACTTAGACCAGCAACCACCAGTGCAAAGAAGAACAGTGGACCAAGAATATATGGGGCAGGTAGTAGGTTAATTGCCGCAGGTAAAGTAACAAAAGCCAAGCCAACGCCTGCAGATACAACCTCTGTTAACGGCTTACCTTGCTCTTGAGCCATGTAACCCAATACTGAGAAGATCATGATGCCGGCTAGGATCGAGAAGCCACAGTTGATCAACACGGTCATAAACGCGTTATTCGTTATGTCTGACTTTTCTGGTAGGTAGCTAGAGTAAGCTAGCATGATGGCGAAGCCGATACTTAGCGTAAAGAAGATCTGACCATATGCCGCTGCCCATACTTTCACATCCCAAATTTTGCTGAAATCGGGTTCGAACATGTAGTTCACGCCATCTAGAGCTCCTGGCAAGAAAATCATACGTCCGATTAAGAAAATCACCATCAAGAATAGGATTGGCATCATAATTTTAGATGCTCGTTCAATTCCTGATTTCACGCCTTTGGCAATAGCGGTGTAAGTAATTGCCCAAGCAATCACCATGGATAAAGCAATCTTCCATTGAATACTGCCTAAGTCTGTTGGTGAGTTGTCACCTAGCTTTAGGTATTCACTAAAGAAAAATGCGTTGGTATCGGTTCCCCAACCTTGAGTGAACGACAACCCAAAGTAAGAAATCGACCAACCGATAACAGCCACATAGTAAACGGCAATAACTGCAGCCACACCAACTTGGAACCAGCCAAGCCATTCAAATTTAGAATGAATTTTCGCTAGTGTTTTTGGTGCCGAGCCTCGGTATTTTTGTCCCATACTGAACTCAAGGATCATAAATGGAATACCGGCAGTGATCATGGCAAAAATGTAAGGAATAAAAAATGCGCCGCCACCGTTTTCATAGGCCATGTATGGGAAACGCCAAATGTTTCCCAAACCGATAGCAGACCCAACTGCTGCTAAGATGAATCCCGCCCGGGATCCCCATTGTTCTCGCTTCATATTTGACTCCTATAAGACTCCCTGAGGAATGAAGCTCTCTACGTAACACAGTAATAATTGCGCAAACAGTTGGAAGAAAGGACCGCTGTTATCCATCAGCTTTTCTATCCTTAATTCTAACTTCTTATAATTTTATAGAGCTATATTCTGGCTACTGTAAGAGAAAGTAGATTATTAATCTTAAAATTTTGATGTGTGTTTGATAAAACTGAAATATTTATCTGTTTTCACTGATCAGACTAACTTCTAATAATACTTAGCGCAATAGAATCTAAATGTTAATTCAGATGCGTTGTATGGTTTTAATCTTGTTAAATTTGAGTTTGATTGTGGTTTTGTGTGGTTGGGTGGTTGTTTGTCTGGAATAAATGACTGGGATCTAATAATTGCTTTGGTGTTTAAGACTATTTTGATTAATTAGGGCGTACGGCTATCTTTTGTGCACCTATCTAGATGATGCTTCGTTACTTTGCCAAACAATGGTGTTTAGACGATATCCTTTATCGGCTCTGTGCAGGACTCGTTCAGCGTTCTTTGTGACGAGTCCTACAAAGGAACATGCATAAAAATTAGAAGCGGAAACTAAAACCGACATTTGATTGGAATTGGTTCATCCAATCAGTATCGAACTTAATGATACAGCTTGAGCCGTCATTAGGTAGAGTACAGGCGCCAGATGTATCGTTATCAACGACCGTACCTAACCATCTCAGTTGGGCTGTTAATGCAAAGTTCTTTGAAAATTCATATTCCAGTCCTGCAAAAGCGCTAGCCGAAAATCCGTATTTTTTGTCTACCCAATCCACATCGGCATAAGAAGCGCCCAAACCTACACCGATATAGGTTTGCCAATTTTCTGCGACAGGATAGTACATGCTGCTTTGGAAGTGCAGATAATGTATATCTGCTGAGTTGGACAGCTTTTCAAGTTCCGTCGATTGATTGGAGTAAAACAATCCGATCCTTCCTTTTTCTAAGGGAGTCTCGACTGAAAGAGCGTAGTTCACTGCGGGGTCGAGATCGTATGTATTACCACTTTCATCCTCTACTTGGCCGCCTCCTGTATAGCCTATGTATGGTGTAACGATGATATTCGCTTGTGCATTGATAGCAGTACTCATCATCATGATTCCTACTAGCCAGCTGAGTTTTTGGTTCATGCCCTATCTCCTTATTATGACTAAGCTAATTGTGATGGGTTAGTCAAAATTGCGCGACTAAATTAAGCAAATCTTGAACATATTTCACACCGGTGTTATTAATTTGTTACATATTAAGGAGGTGTTTATGGAACACGATCTAAAATCCGCATTAATCATTGTGGTGACTGTTTTTGCAGTGCTTTTGTCATTTGGCATCATTGCTATTACAACAGCTTAAGATAACCACTTTTACCAAACGTTTTAACAAAATGGCGTGAGCCTATGATACGTAACAGCGGTATAATCACAGAAAGCCATGCAGAGCTTGATGTAAAAGTTTATGAGCACTTTAGGCATGGTAAAACTGCTTTAGTCACGCAAGGTGGAGGGCAGAGAGGGATTTTTACCGCTGGCGTTTTAGACGCCTTTTTACTTTCCAACTTCGATCCTTTCGATGAATTCTATGGCACCTCTGCCGGAGCACTTAACTTATGTTCTTACTTGTGTCGTCAACATGGCATGGGCAAAGCTTTTATTACCGAGCTGACAACGTCTCCTGAATTTTTTAATCTGTTTCGCTATATCCGAAAGCAGCAGTACTTAGGTTTAGAGTGGGCATTAGAACGGATTCAAGATTTCCCATACAAGCTTGACCTTGATTTAGGTCGCAGTGCATTGGGAAAACGAGGAGCGTTTGCTGCGGTAACGAATATAGAGACGCTATCAGATCAGTATCTACCAATCTTGGATGACTCGTGGTTTAACACTATGCTAGCGACATGTGCGATTCCCAAGTTGTACCACGGACCTGTCGACGTAAATGGCAATAAGTTTGTTGATGGCGGCGTGTCTGCCTCTATCCCTGTACAAGAAGCGTGGCGTCAGAATGCTCGCAACATTATTGTCATTCGCACAGAGCCGTTTTCAGAGATTGAAGCGAGAGCCCAAAGTGAAGTGGGGGATGTGCCTGTCGAATGGTATCGAGAGTCTATCAACTCAGTACAGCAATCATGGCAGCAAAAAGTGAATCAGTGGAAGCTGGATTGGGCGTCGTTCTTCCAACAAAAAATTAATGCAGCACATCAATCGAAGCTTGCAGGGAAAATGCTGTTAAATGGAGGCCGTTGGTTGTTCGGTGCCGATAACTTGTATCGTTTAAGTCATCTGATTGGTGAGAATTTTGATTCAGGTTTAGCCGACATGCTGATGATTCATTATCAAACATTTGAGCTCACTCAGGCCTTTATATCTGCTCCACCTGACGACACTTTTATTTTACAAGTTGCGCCTAAAGAGGGACTTCGTTCTTCTTCTTTGTTAAGTGACCAAGAGTCACTAGAGCATGACTATCAACTTGGGCTTCAAGCTGGGTTTAACCTAGTTCAACTCTATGACCAGCTGGATGTTGAAATTGATGGTAGAGAGAGTGCATAAACCTTCTTACGTTCACGATGTGCGCAATATACAAAGCATATAAATAAGGCTCCATTTTCGGAGCCTTATTTGCGGGTTCTTGTGGTTAACTCCGGTTAGGTATAACGACTACGCTTGTAGAATGCGCATGCAGTTGGTTGAGCCAACAACATCCATTACATCGCCTTGAGTAATAATGACTAAATCACCTTTGTGCAAGAACCCTTGCTCTTTAAGGCTAGTAATCGCTGCTTGAGCCGTTGGTAAACCCGCATCACTTTTTGACTCGAAATATACAGGTGTCACGCCTCGGTATAATGCTGCTCGATTTAGTGTCGATTCATTCCGTGATAAGGCAAATATTGGCAAGCCAGAGCTTAAGCGAGACATCATCAACGCAGTCCTGCCGGACTCAGTTAACGAGATCATCGCTTTAATTCCTTCCATGTGATTCGCAGAGTACATGGTTGCCATTGCGATGGTTTCTTCAGCGGTTTCGAAGGTTCTATCTAAGCGATAGGTTGATAGACTTGCCTCCGACATTTTTTCTGCCCCCACACATACTTCGGCCATGGATTTGACCGTTTCTACAGGATATTTACCTGCAGCGGTCTCTCCAGAAAGCATCACCGCGTCAGTGCCGTCTAGAACCGCATTGGCTACATCCATCACTTCAGCACGCGTTGGCATTGGGCTAGTAATCATGGATTCCATCATTTGTGTCGCAGTAATCACGATACGGTTTAAACTGCGTGCGCGGCGAATCAGTTTTTTCTGGACACCAATGAGCTCAGGGTCACCGATTTCTACACCAAGGTCACCACGTGCAACCATCACCACATCGGATGCGAGAATAATGTCGTCAATAGACTCATTGGTCGCGACGGTTTCTGCTCGTTCGACTTTAGCCACTAACATGGCTTCAAGGCCTGCATCTCTGGCTAAGCGTCGAGCGTAATGCATGTCTTCGCCGTTACGTGGGAATGAAATAGCAAGGTAGTCCACTTGAATTGCTGCGGCGGTAAGAATGTCGGCTTTATCTTTCTCTGTGAGCGCATCGGCTGACAATCCGCCGCCTTTTTTGTTGATCCCTTTATTGTTGGACAGTGGACCACCGACAATCACACGGGTATGAACTTTATTACCCTCTACTTTGGTAACTTGCAGCTGAACGCGTCCATCATCGAGTAATAAAATGTCATTTGGTGAAACATCTTGCGGTAGTTCTTTATAATCTAACCCTACAGATTCTTTATTGCCTTCACCTTTTGGTAAATCACTATCTAATGTGAATTTATCGCCCACATTCAAAATGACTTGGCCGTCTTTAAACGTTGATACACGGATTTTAGGGCCTTGTAAGTCACCAAGAATAGCAACCTGACGCCCAAGTCTTGCTGCAATGGTACGGACTTTGTTCGCACGTTGAATGTGGTCTTCACTGGTTCCATGTGAAAAATTCATACGGACAACGTTTGCACCGGCTTTGATGATCTCCTCAAGTATATTGTCCTTATCCGTTGAAGGACCCAGCGTAGTGACAATTTTTGTTCGTCTTAATTTGGAAGTCATAGATTCTCCGATGAATGTGTGTGTACAGGTAACTTGAACTCTATCCTTACTTTACGCAATCGCTCTCAAGGTTAGCCTCGTTGCTGAGCCCACACCTTAAAGCTACTTGAATATAAGTATATGCACAGAATGTTTACATTAAGAGTAACCCCGGTAAAACAGACAGATATTCGACAGGCAATGGCCTTATTGATAAAAATGCGCTGCTTTAAAGGCACTACTTCATAATTTAGTGAATAAAAATAAGTTATTTTTCAAACAATTTAACAGGAGTAGATTCTTCGTTATTTGATTGAATACACAAACAAACAGGTTTATACGTGATGCTTGTCACGGGGATTTATTAATTCACTTCACAATTAGTTCGCAAAGTAAAAAAATTGTCCCGTTATAGAATTTCGGAGTGCAAGATGTACATGGCTCAACCGGGCCATATTGATCATATCAAACAGGTCAATGCTGGTCGTGTATATAAACTAATTGACCTAAAAGGTCCTATTTCTCGAATTGATTTGTCCAAGCAGAGTGAGCTTGCTCCTGCTAGTATCACCAAAATCACTCGAGAATTAATTGAAGCGCACTTGATTCATGAAACGACAGTACAAGAAGCGACGAGTCGTGGTCGACCTGCTGTCGGTTTGCAGGTCAATAATGAAGGCTGGCAATTTTTGTCAATGCGTTTGGGGCGAGGTTATTTAACTATTGCTTTGCATGAGTTAGGCGGTGATGTACTGATCGATACTAAAATCGAGATACACGAGCTTGATCAAGACGATGTGCTTGAGCGCCTGCTTTACGAAATTGATGAATTTTTTCAGACTTACGCGGATCAACTGGATCGGGTTACCAGTATTGCCCTTACGCTGCCTGGTCTCGTGAACTCAGAGCAAGGTGTCGTTTTGCAGATGCCTCATTACAATGTCGAAAATCTTGCTCTTGGACCAGAGATATACAAAGCAACAGGCTTGCCAGTTTTCATTGCCAATGACACGCGAGCTTGGGCATTAGCAGAAAAGCTTTTTGGTCATTCTCAAGATAATGACAACTCCGTTCTTATCTCTATCCACCACGGTTTAGGTGCGGGCATCATTCTGGATGGGCGCGTTTTGCAAGGTCGTCACGGTAACATTGGTGAACTCGGGCATATTCAAATTGACCCAAATGGAAAACGTTGTCATTGCGGCAATATTGGCTGTTTGGAAACCGTTGCCAGTTCTCAAGCAATTCGTGAAGAAGTCGTAAGACGAATCGCTGATGGCGAAGACTCTGTTCTTGCTAAACAAGAGGAAATGAGTATTGAGAGCATTTGTGAAGCCGCTGCAAACGGTGATCCTTTGGCCGTCGATGTGATTGAAAAACTTGGACGCTACTTAGGCTCTGCAATTGCTATTGTGATCAACTTATTTAACCCTGAGAAAATCTTGATCGGTGGTGTGATTAACCAAGCAAAAGATGTGCTTTATCCTGCGGTTCGTCGCTGTATCGAAGAGCAGAGTTTACCTGTTTATCACCAAGATCTTGAGCTGGTGGAGTCTCGTTTCTATAAGCAAGCCACAATGCCTGGTGCCGCGTTGATTAAGCAAGCGTTGTACGATGGTCAACTATTGATGAAGGTTGTGGAAGGTTAAGTACTTTTTAACATGATGATGTGCCTGGCTGTTGAGACTGCATTTGTAGGTGATTTAGGGTGAGACTTAACGGCTCACCCTTTTTGATCGCCTATTACTAGAAAGGGAATTTGAGTTATGTTGCATTGCTATATCTGCGCCATTCATGTAATTTCCTAAAAAGCTCAAGTAAATAAACAAAATGGCTTTCAATGTGCTGCGTGACTTTGCGTCTGATGCAAAGAGAAGTAATACGCTAAAACTGTTGTACTTTAAAGCTGTGCTCGAAAAGCCAAATATTTTAAGGTTATTTGGTTATATAACCTTGCTGTGTCTGTAATGATTTCGAGTAAAATAAGAATTATCCATAATTTAGGTAGTAGTATGTCCGGAGTGTTAAATACGGTTGACCAGCGTACAAACTTGGTTGGTGAAAATCGACTAGAGCTTCTGCTGTTCACTTTAAATAGTCGCCAATTATTTGCGATTAATGTGTTCAAAGTGAAAGAGGTCATCAAGCTTCCACCGTTAACCAAGCTCCCTGGATCGCACTACAATATTCGTGGGGTTGCTTCTCTACGAGGTGAAGCGGTACCAGTGATTGATTTACGAGGCGCAATTGGTTTTCCTGCTTTACGTGGTGAAGCGGAAGAAGAAAATTTGATCGTGACAGAGTACAACCGCACGGTGCAGGGCTTCTTAGTCGGTCCGGTTAAAAACATTATTAATACGGCATGGACTGAAATTCAGCCGCCTCCTTCCACGTCTGGTCGCTCGAATTACCTCACGGCTATCACGCAAATCAAAGAGGGGGATGCCTCTCAAATTGTCGAAATTATTGACGTTGAAAAAGTTTTAGCAGAGATCGTACATTACGACGTGACTATCTCGGAGGACATTCTCGATCAAGAATTGGCCCAAGCAATGGTCGGGCGTAATGTTCTGATTGTGGATGATTCCTCTACAGCTCGTAATCAAGTTCGCGATACGCTTTCTCAATTAGGTATGAATATCATCGAGTGTCGTGACGGGCTAGAAGCGTTAACGGTTTTAAAACGTTGGTGTGATGAAGGTAAAGATGTAGAAAAAGAGCTGTTGATGATGATTACGGATGCTGAAATGCCTGAAATGGACGGTTATAAACTGACCCATGAAGTGCGCCAAGATCCACGTATGTCTAAGTTGTTTATCACATTGAACACTTCTCTGAGCGGTAGTTTTAATGAAGCCATGGTACAAAAAGTAGGCTGTGATCGCTTTATATCTAAATTCCAACCGGATCTGCTGGTTGAAGTTGCTCAAGACCGATTACGCCAGATGCTTTCTAAAAGTGCATGATTAGATCTAGTGAAATCAGAGGGAGCGCACCTCTCTCTGATTTTTAACATCTCTCTCCTTAATTCCTCTGTACTAATGGAAATCCCGAGATTTACTTTGTAGATTGTTCAAGTAGTGCGTGCAATCCATCAACTTGCCAGCAATAACGTGCGTGACTTCTCCCTCTCTTTCAAGAATGCCTTTCACCATTAATACTTTAGCGCCTAAATACGCTTGCTTTTGGGCTCGTGCTGTCGCTTGCCAAACGACCACATTAATGTTGCCCGTGTCATCTTCTAGCGTAAAAAATGTCACGCCAGCGGCGGTGCCTGGAGATTGTCTTCCTGTTACCACGCCTACCACTGTGACCAGTGACTTATGCGGCTTCTCTGCCAGTTGCATCATGCGAGTAAAGTGAGGGAGTTTGCCCGTTTCTTCTAATAATTTAATTGGATGGCGGCTAAGAGATAGTCCCGTGCTTGCGTAATCCTCAATTAAATTTTCATATTCAGAGGGTTGAGTCTGGTAGCTAACATTGGGTTCTTCGACCTTGTGAAACAATGGTAGGTCAGATAAGGAATCCATTGCTGCCCAGCGAGCGTTATAACGATTCCCCGATAAGGCCTGAAATGCATTGGCTGAAGCCAATAATTCAATGTCACTTCGGCTTCTTAATATCTGCTTTACTTCTTGAATCGTTCGGTAACCATTAAGTGGTTTGCGCTCAATAAGCCTTTGTGCGCTTTCTGCGTTAAAGCCTTTCACCAAGCGAAAACCAAGTTGCACGCCGAGCCTGCCATTCGGACGTGAGACGAGATGATGCTGATATTTTGAATGATTGACGCACACCGGCAATACTTCGATGCCATGTCGGCGAGCATCTTGTACTAATTGCGATGGGCTATAAAATCCCATTGGTTGGCTGTTCAACAATGCAGTGTAAAATTCGGCTGGGTAATAATATTTTAACCATGCAGAACAATATGCCAGCACTGCGAAAGACGCTGAATGACTTTCAGGGAAGCCGTACTCACCAAAGCCGCAAATCTGATCGAAAATGCGCTCAGCAAACGCTAAGTCATAACCTCTCTCTTGCATACCATTGATCAGTTTTGGTCTGAATTTAGCGAGATCGCCATTCTTTTTCCATGATGCCATCGCTCGACGGAGTTGATCGGCCTCGCCGCCGCTAAACCCTGCGGCTACCATGGCTAGCTTGATGACTTGCTCTTGGAAAATAGGGACGCCCATAGTCCGCTCCAGAACGCTTTTTACTTCTTCCGATGGATAACTGACAGGCTCTTTGTGATCTCGTCGTTTTAAAAAAGGATGCACCATATCACCCTGAATAGGGCCTGGACGAACAATTGCAATTTGAATCACTAAGTCGTAATAACAAGCAGGCTTTAGGCGAGGAAGCATGCTCATTTGTGCACGAGATTCAATTTGGAATACGCCTATCGTGTCAGCTTTTTGGATCATGCGGTACACGTGTGGATCATCTTGTCGGCGAGTGAGCTCGGAAATCGAGAGGGATCGCTGGTGATGTTTCTCGACCAGTTGAAAGCACTTTTTGATGGCGTTTAACATGCCGAGTGCGAGTACATCGACTTTTAGTAGCTTCAAGCTTTCTAAATCGTCTTTATCCCATTGAATGATAGTGCGATCTTCCATCGAGGCATTTTCAACAGGTACCAACTCATATAAAGGGCCAGATGAAATTACAAAGCCACCTACGTGCTGAGATAAATGGCGTGGGAAGCCAATGATCTCGTTGACCAATTGGATAAACTGCTGCCCTTTGAGAGATTCTGGTTGTAAGCCAAGTTCAATAATTTGAGCTTGCCAGCCTTGGCTGCGATCTCGGCGATTAACGTTCTTAATGAAAAAATCTAATTGGGTCTCTTCAATCCCTAGTGCTTTACCGACTTCACGCACGGCACTTTTAAAGCGATAGCTGATCACTGTTGCAGCAAGTGCTGCACGCTCACGACCATATTTTTTGTAAATATACTGGATAACTTCTTCACGGCGCTCGTGTTCAAAGTCCACATCAATATCCGGCGGTTCCTTACGTTCTTTACTGATAAATCGTTCGAATAAGACAGCGATTTGTCGAGGATCGACGGCGGTAATTTCCAGGCAATAACACACCACAGAGTTTGCAGCGGAACCTCGCCCTTGGTAAAGAATGCCTTGCTGTTTCGCGAACATTACGATGTCGTGAATAGTAAGGAAGTAGTAGTGGTATTTCAGCTCTTGAATAAGCGCCAGTTCATTCTCGATGGTTTGATTGACTTCTGCTGGCACGCCTTCAGGAAAACGCAGCTTTTTACCACGTTCGACCAACATACGTAAGTAAGAGTCGGGTGTATAACCATCTGGGATCAGCTCGGTAGGATATTCGTATTTTAAATCGGAGAGCTTAAACTCGCATAAATCGGCGATGTAAGTACTTTCTTCCAGCCATTCTGGTTTGTAAATCCGAATCAACTTTTTAAAAGGACGAAGCGCTCGCTCAGTATTCGAAATACGGTCAAAACCGAGTTTATCGACGCTACACCCATGCTTTATAGCAGTAAGTACATGCTGTAATGGCAAGCGTTCAACATCATGCATGAGAACGCCTCCGCAGGCAGTTATAGGTAATTGAAATTCATGTGCTAACTGCTCGCAGTGCGCAATGTACTCAGTATCGTTGTTACTCAAATGGCGCTGAATCGCTACCCACAAACGATTAGCGTGGTGTTGATTGAGCCAGCGCCCCCAATAGTGATCACTCTCTTGATGTGTGGGCAGCCACAATACCAAACAATGTCGAACCGACATCAAATCCCATTCGAACAGTTGATAGTTGCCTTTTTCACTGCGTCTCCTTGCGTTTGTGATGATACGACACAACTCGGCATAAGCCTTGCGACAAGGGCAAAGCAGTACGATTTGGCATTCATCATTTAACCAAAACATACTTCCAACGATTTGTTTGATATCGAGTTTATGTTGTTCGATGGTCGCATGGGCTTTGACAATGCCCGCGACTGAACATTCATCCGTTATAGCTAGAGCTTGATAGTGATAGAAAGCAGCTTGGAGTACCAGCTCTTCTGCATGAGAAGCTCCAGTCAAAAAAGAGAAGTTAGACTGACAAAATAGTTCCGCGTAACTCATAATGACCCAACAAAAATAACTGTCGATTTAACAAAAATAGCCATGAAGAAACCAGTGCTTGTGCTGATCGCGAAATATCCATAACCAGCGGCCTTGCTTGGTGTGTGCAATGTAGTAATCACGCATGATCTCATCACCATCCCACCACCCAGAAACTATTCGCTCAGGTCCGTGGACCAAAGAAACTTGCTCTTGCAATACAATGGGAGTCGGTAATTGCATTGCTGGGCGTAGTATGGATGGTATGGCGTGCCCCTTTTCATCCGGAGCATCAGCAGGGCGATACTGACTGGCCTTTTCTGGTCTAGGATCGCAAGCAATATTGGGTTTTAAAACGGCACTTTTTCCCAATTTAGCTTGCAGTAAAGAGAGCAGCTCTAAAGCATTCATGTTTCCTTTCTGCCCAGCAAAGAGATCGCGTGATGCACTAAGAGGCTCACCTTGACGGATGACTTTTAACGTTAGCCCTGTGACTGGGCCATTAAGCGAGAGTGATTCTAAGCTTAAACTCGCTAACTGTTGCCAACGCTGACATAGGTAATCACCTTGCGCAGAAGTGAGTTGAAGGTGCTGCTCTTGTTTCTCACGCTGGTGGAGTGTTAAACACAGTTCAAAAGCGACCTTATCTCTTAATTTAAGAAAGGTTTCGAGTTGACGAAGTAATTTGGCCAACGGTTTTTCAATCCACTGAACGTTTTCGATCTCAAACAACAGCTCTAAATAAACTCGGAAGGATTCGGTAGGGTGATAAAGGTCGACAGGGTGTTTAAACTGCCCAGTCAGTCGACCAACGTAGTTCACCAAATCGATATCAAAGCGTCGTGCGATGTCTTGCAATGGCAGTTCAAGCAGGTTTTGCAATGTGGTGACGCCTACACGTTGTAACTTCTCTACTGTAGCGCTTGATAAATCTGCCAGTGTTAACGGTAATGGTGATAGGACTTTTTGTATGGTAGATTTGTCTTCACTGATGACGTTCGCTCCTGATATTGCCATCAATTTGGCAGCAAAAGGCGAAAAACCACATCCGAATTGAAAACTCAGTTTCAGCTCCGATAAGTGAGCTCTGACTTTATTCCAATAGTTTTCAAGCCCTTCATACAGAGCGAGCATTGGAGTAGCACGCAGTAAAATACCTTGGTTTGGCATCAACACAACGTCAGATGTGATCAAATACAACCACTGAGCTACCTCTTGTAATTTATTTAATTCGGTTTGTGGATGATAAGGATGCACTTGTAAATCTCGACACAAGGACGCAGCACTGCCTAAGCCCATACCAGGCTTAATGCCTTGTTGTTCGGCAATCTCGTTGTATTGAATAATCTGGCAACGTTGGCTTTCGACAATCACCACGGGTTGTTCTTGGTTATCACCAAAGAGTGCGTCTAGCTGCAGGCGAGGGAAGTGTAAGTAAATCCACAGAGACATATCACTAACCTTGGTTCGCCAGTGGGAAGTTGACCACAGTCGAGTGCACAGTTTCAGATGATGGTTTCACCAGTTGCGGGTAATGGTGTTGGAATCCGATACTAACGCTACCTCTATTCCAGCCTCCTTTCCTTTTCAGCACTTCAACATGAATCCCTTGCTCGTCGCCTTTCAGTTTTAAACTGAGTGACACAGGCAAAGACAAGCGGTTGATAGTATCTGTTTTAAGCATAAAGAGAGGGCAACTCCCTTGTTCACTTGCTACCTGTAAGCGTTTCACTTGATGTATTTCAAGCTCTTCTTGCCATAACAAAACATTACTGCATACCCCACTTTTCAGACATTGCTCTGCAGCCCAAAGAGCGTCTTTGGGGTGAGTTGGAGTAACGACCCACACTTGGTTTATATCCAACCCGATGTAGTGTAAAAACAGAGAATTCACTAGCGCAGGTGGTTGAATAAATGCGGTCACACCATTGGTCTGAGTGGCTTTTAAATAGGGAGCGAGCAAACGCAATTCACCAATACTACCAATAGATTCCATCTCCACTACGCCATGAGGTGGAAAGCCTCCGCCGAGCAAATCATCTAATTCAGAAAAACCGGAACTAGTCTGCAACTGCTGAGGATCTGCTTTCGTTAAATTTGCTTGCCAAACAAGGTGTTGGCTTTTTAAGTTCTGAATAATATCTTGCATAATAAATACCTGTATATATATACAGTATATTTCTGTGGGAGAAAGTCGCAAGATTTTTATGAAGAGAGAAATGAAAAAAGGCAGCGTTTGCTGCCTTTTCAATCGATTATGTGAGGTAACCTGAATGAGTTATTTACGCTTCGGTTGAGCGTCGATGCACTGACCGTTCACATCGGTAACCGCAGGATCCATTAAGTGCAAATATAGCGGCATGATATCCAGTGGCGTTTTGAGAGTATTCGCATCTTCACCCGGATATGCTTTTTCACGCATGCGAGTACGAGTGGCACCAGGGTTAATTGCGTTAACGCGGATCGGTGTATCACTCAGCTCGTCAGCCAAAACTTGCATCATGCCTTCTACGGCAAATTTAGAGATAGCGTATGGCCCCCAGAATGCGCGGCCAGAGTGGCCGACGGTTGAAGAGGTAAAGATAATACGCCCAGCTTCTGATTTACGCATCACAGGCAGTAGTGCTTGAGTCATTAGCACTTCGGCTTTCACGTTGATCTGCATGATATCGTCGAAGTCTTCCTCTTTGATTTGATCAAATGGACACAGCGAACTCAAGACACCTGCGTTGTGTAATAGACCATCCAAGCGACCAAACTGTCCTTCGATTGTCTCTGCCATATCAATGTAATTCTGCTGAGTTGCACCCTTGAGATCCAATGGAATGATAGCTGCTTGTGGATAGCCAGCAGCTTCAATCTCATCATAGATAGATTCAAGGTTTTGCACATTTCTACCCAAGAGAATAACAGTTGCACCGTGCTCGGCATAAGAAAGCGCGGCTTGACGGCCGATGCCATTACCAGCGCCAGTAACAAGAATGACTTTACCTTTTAGAGCATCAGCTGAAACGGAGTAGTTCACGGCGATAAATCCTTATTATTGTAAGAGGGTCCATGATAGTTAATTGACGCTAAAAAACGCCTGTTTCTCAATGGAAAATCTTGGTAATCGTGACAAGATGGTTACAATACACCAATTCATGTGTTATACCAATTCCAGAACTTTCGTTAGGTATGCTATCAATCAGAACAAGTGGTTACAAACCGCGCTGCCTTCTCGCTGATGTTTCTGCGTAACATACTAACGTCATCTGAAATGAGATAAAGGAGCTCTCGTTGGAATTTTTATTAGATTATGGTCTGTTTCTGGCCAAAATTATCACGGTGGTTGCTGCGATAATTGTTCTGCTCATTATTGCAAAATCGGCTGGTGGCAAATCGGGTGCGGCGAAAGGGGAGTTAGAGATTACCAACCTTTCAGAGCAACACAAACAATCTGTTGAGCAGTTAGAGCATCATTTGCATGATGATGCTTTCATCAAGGCTCGAGATAAAGCCGTCAAGAAAGAAGAAAAAGAGAAGAACAAATCTCGCGAGAAAGAAATCAAACAAGCGAGCAAAGACGGTTCATTAGATAGCAAGCGTGAACCACACCTATTTGTTCTTGATTTCAACGGTAGCATAGACGCAAAAGAAGTCGCGTCTCTACGTGAAGAAATCACCGCTATTTTGGCTGTCGCACGTGAAGGTGATGAAGTGTTACTTCGCTTAGAGTCTGGCGGTGGTATGGTTCATGGTTACGGCCTTGCCTCTTCTCAACTGGACCGAATCAAAGCTGCGGGTCTTCCTCTGACCATCTCTGTTGACAAAGTTGCGGCAAGTGGCGGTTACATGATGGCATGTGTAGCAGATAAGATTGTTTCTGCACCATTTGCAATTGTGGGGTCTATTGGCGTTATCGCACAAATTCCTAACTTCAACAAACTGTTGAAGAAACATGACATTGAGTACGAACAACTAACAGCGGGTGAATATAAACGCACGCTAACGATGTTCGGTGAGAATACCGATAAAGCGCGCGATAAGTTTAAGCAAGAACTTGAAGAAACACATGTCTTGTTTAAAGACTTCATCCGTGAGCGTCGTCCTAGTTTGGACCTAGACAAAGTAGCCACTGGTGAGCACTGGTTCGGTACACAAGCGAAAGAGCTTGGTTTGGTGGATGACATTAGTACATCTGATGATATCGTTGTTGCGGCATGCAAAGATAAAACCGTACTTTCTGTGCATTATGTGCAGAAGAAAAAGCTGGCAGACAAGCTAGCAGGTGTGGCGGGTAAAGTCGCTGATAGTGTGATTTTAAAGTTAGCTGAGCGTGGTCAAAAACCGATTGTTTAATCGAGCTTAAGTTCATGACATTTAAAACGGCGAGGGCAGAAGCTCTCGCCGTTTTTGTTGAACTTTATGTTTATTGATGAATCCAATTACGCATTAGGTGTAATGCTTTACACGACATTTTTCCTCGCTCCAAAGACTGATTACCCGTATAATGTGCGCCTCGAAAACCGAGCAAATTGCTGAAAAGAAACTATTGGTGGAGAAGAACATGTCCTCTCAAACTCCGGTTGTAACCGTAGATGGACCTAGTGGTGCAGGTAAAGGCACTTTATGTATGTTGCTGGCGAAAAAGTTGGGTTTCCAACTCTTAGATTCTGGCGCAATTTATCGTGTACTTGCACTCGCTGCGATTCACCACGGTGTCGACACCGAGTCAGAAGATGCTCTTGTCCCACTAGCAACCCACCTAGACGTTCAATTTATCGCGGAAGGTGACTTAGTTAAGGTCATTCTAGAAGGCGAAGACGTGTCAGGGGAGCTTCGTAAAGAAGAAACGGGTATGGCAGCATCTAAAGTTGCGGCTTTGCCACGTGTTCGTGAGGCATTACTACGTCGTCAGCGTGCATTTGAGACCGCTCCGGGTCTGGTTGCTGATGGTCGTGATATGGGCACAATTGTATTCCCGAGTGCGCAAGCAAAAATCTTCCTTGATGCGAGTGCTGAAGAGCGTGCAAATCGACGCCTTAAACAGTTGCAAGAGAAAGGGTTAGATGTTAGATTTGCTGACCTTTTAAGCGAGATCCAAGAGCGTGACGACCGAGATCGTAACCGCCCAGTGGCGCCATTACGCCCTGCTGAGGATGCGCTTGTGCTAGATTCTACGTCGATGACTATCGACGAAGTAGTAGAAAAGGCACTACAATATATCGAATCGAAGCTAGCTGAGTAATAATACTCGACTAGGCTAAGAGCGTTGGTCGCAAGGATGATGACTGGCGAATTTAATAACCCCATGCGGTAGGATACCCGTGGAAGTTTAATTTATTGAAGATTAATTAAATGACTGAATCTTTTGCTCAACTCTTTGAAGAGTTTCTAAACGAAACAGAATTCCAACAAGGCAGCATCGTTAAAGGTACTGTAGTAGCTATCGAGAACGGTTTCGTTCTTGTTGACGCTGGTCTTAAGTCTGAATCTGCTATCCCTGCTGAACAGTTCAAGAACGCTGCTGGCGAACTTGAAGTTGAAGTTGGCGCTGAAGTAGACGTAGCTCTAGACGCTGTTGAAGATGGTTTCGGTGAAACTCAACTTTCTCGTGAGAAAGCTAAGCGTCACGAAGCTTGGATCGTACTTGAGAAAGCTTACGAAGAAGCTGAAACTGTTGTTGGTATCATCAACGGTAAAGTTAAAGGCGGTTTCACTGTTGAACTAAACGGTATCCGTGCTTTCCTTCCTGGCTCTCTAGTAGACGTACGTCCAATCCGCGACACTGCTCACCTAGAAAACAAAGAGCTAGAGTTCAAAGTTATCAAACTTGACCAAAAACGTAACAACGTAGTTGTTTCACGTCGTGCAGTTATCGAATCAGAGAACAGCGTTGAGCGTGACGAGCTTCTAGAAACTCTACAAGAAGGTTCTGAAGTTAAAGGTATCGTTAAGAACCTTACTGACTACGGTGCGTTCGTTGACCTAGGTGGCGTTGACGGTCTTCTACATATCACTGATATGGCTTGGAAGCGCGTTAAGCACCCATCTGAAATCGTTAACGTTGGTGACGAGATCCAAGTTAAAGTTCTTAAGTTCGACCGTGAGCGTACTCGCGTATCACTAGGTCTTAAGCAACTAGGCGAAGATCCATGGGTAGCAATCGCTAAGCGTTACCCAGAAGGTCACAAACTAACTGGTCGCGTAACTAACCTAACTGACTACGGCTGCTTCGTTGAAATCGAAGAAGGCGTTGAAGGTCTAGTTCACGTTTCAGAAATGGATTGGACTAACAAGAACATCCACCCTTCTAAAGTTGTTAATGTTGGCGACGAAGTTGAGGTTATGGTTCTTGAAATCGACGAAGAACGTCGTCGTATCTCTCTAGGTCTGAAACAGTGTAAAGCTAACCCATGGCAGTCATTCGCTGAAGCACAAGCTAAAGGCGACAAAGTTACTGGTAAGATCAAGTCTATCACTGACTTCGGTATCTTCATCGGTCTAGAAGGCGGCATCGACGGTCTAGTTCACCTATCTGACATTTCTTGGAATGTTGCTGGCGAAGAAGCTGTACGTGAGTACAAGAAAGGCGACGAGATCTCTGCAGTTGTTCTAGCAGTAGACGCTGAGCGTGAGCGCATCTCTCTAGGCATCAAGCAAATGGAAAATGACCCATTCAATGCTTACGTTGCTGACAACAAGAAAGGTGTTCTAGTTAACGCTACTGTAACTGCTGTTGACGCTAAAGGCGCTACTGTTGAAATCGCAGAAGGCGTTGAAGGTTACATCCGTGCTTCTGAAGTATCACGCGATCGCGTAGAAGATGCTTCTCTAATCCTAAGCGCTGGTGATGTTGTTGAAGCGAAGTTCACAGGTGTAGACCGTAAGAACCGCGTAATCAACCTATCTATCAAAGCTAAAGACGAAGCTGACGAGCAAGAAGCAATGGCATCTATCAACAAGCAAGATGACAATGCATTCGGTAACGCAATGGCTGACGCTTTCAAAGCTGCTAAAGGCGAATAATATACTCGCTTAAGCAAAAAAGGAGCCGCAAGGCTCCTTTTTTATTTTTCAGCCCTAAACCACCTACTTCAGTAGGTGGTTATCATCCGTTTCGGCTTTGCCTGTAAAACTACTCATGCTA